>JBFMHL010000296.1:0-11705 GCA_040753055.1 Thermodesulfobacteriota bacterium
AGGGGCTTTCCCTCCCCTCCCCCGCAAAGTCTTTTCTTTTTTTGCTTTTGCCGTTAGCCCTTCTGCGCGGCGGCGATTTTTTCCGGCTCGCCGGCCAGGCTGGTGGTTGCGCGGATGCATGCGGCGACGTGCTCCACGAAGGCCTTTACCATGACGGAGGCCTGCTGGAACTCCATTTTGAGGGCTTCGACATCCACAGGCGCGGTCTTGCAGTCGGCGGATGCGAGCACGGAGGCGGCGGCCGGCTCGTGGCCCATGTCGGCGAAGGGCAAGGGCCCGATGAAGTCGTTTTGGGCCAGGGTGGCCAAGGGGATGTGGCCTTTTTGCCGGGTCTGGACCACGGCGACGGAGCCTTCGGTGATGAAGGAGAGCTTGGGGTCTGCCGTTCCCTGTTTTACGACAAGCTTTTTATCGCGGGTGAAGTCGTTCAGGTTGAGCTGGCCCAGGTGGGTGTCCACGACGCGCTGGGTGACTTCCTTCAAGCGTTTGTCCAGCCCCAGGACGATGTTGTGGAGGTCCGGGGAGATTCTCTGGAACTCCGGGTGGATGCGCTGGATGTTGAGGGTTCCCAGGACAAGCCCGGCGCGCGCTATGAGGGTGGCGCTACGGTGGCTTTTAACGGTGTACATGGATGCCATGCTGCCCACCATTGCGCCGGGGCCCAGCCGCACGATGCGGACGGGGCCCTTGGGGGTTTCCCGCACGATGTCGGCGTGGCCTTCCAGGACGATGCAGAGCCAGTTGCCGGCCTTGCCTTCCTTGACCACGTCGTCGCCTTCGTAGGTCCCGTCTTCGGAAACCACGTAGGCGAAGTGGTCCTCGGTCCCCGTTATGACGGGGACGGTGTCCGTATATTCCACGTTCACGGCCATGGAAGATACCTCCGGAGATGATTTTAGCGCAGGGGGAGCCTAGGGCCCGCTCCGCATTTGGAACACTATTATTTTAGCAGGTTTTTTTACGGATGGCGCCAGGTTTTTTGCGGTTCCGGGCGATGCGGCGGGCGCGCGGTGGGGAGTTTCCTGACAGGGCGCGGAGAAACGGGTTCCCGGTATGCCGGCCCGCTTCTTGTTCCGGAGGCCTAGCCGCTTCAGAGAGCCGGATGGAAAAGGGCCCTACCCCTCTCCCAGCGCCGTCCGGATCGCCTCGGCCAGCTCGGCCAGGGAGAAGGGCTTGGGCAGCAAGAGCATATTGTCGTCCAGGGCGCCCTGGTGGGCGATGATATCGGCGTTGTAGCCGGACATGTAGAGGACGCGGATCCGGGGGAAGGCGGACTGGAGGCGCTCGGCCAGCTCGCGGCCGTTCATGGAGGGCATGATGACGTCCGTAATCAGGAGGCGGATCTCCCCTCCCAGCTCCTCGGCCCGGCGCAAGGCCTCCCCGGGCGAGGCGGCGGCCAGGACCGTGTAGCCAAGCCGGGTGAGCATCTGCTTGCCCATGGCCAGGATGGCCGGCTCGTCCTCCACGAGGAGAACCCGTTCCCCGTGGCCGAGAGATATCTTTGCGCCGGCGGGAAGCGGCTTTTTTACCGCAAGGGTTTCGAAACAGGGAAGAAAGATGGTGAAGGTGCTTCCCTCTCCCGGGGCGCTGGCCACATCTATGAATCCCTGGTTCTGGGTGACGATGCCGTATACCGTGGCCAAGCCCAGGCCGGTTCCCGAGCCCATCTTCTTGGTGGTGAAGAAGGGCTCGAAGATGGCGCTCTGCAGCTCCCGGTCCATGCCCGCTCCGTTGTCGGCGACGGATAGAACCACGTAATCCCCCGGCTTGCACAGGGGATGGGGGGCCTCTTCCGTGAATGTCGCGTTCCTGGTTTCGATGGTGACCGTACCCACGCCGGAGATGGCGTCCCGGGCGTTGACGCAGAGGTTGGTCAGGACCTGGTCCAGCTGGGAGGGGTCCATCTTGATGGAGGCCGGCGCGGCGCGGGGCGTGAAAACCAGGTCCATGTCCTCGCCGATGAGACGCCGGATCATGCGGAGCATGCCGGACACGGTTTCGTTGAGATCGAGCACCTTGGGGGAGATGGTCTGCTTTCGGGCGAAGCCCAAGAGCTGCTTCGTGAGCTCCGCGGAGCGTTGGGCCGCGGCCTGGACCTCCTGCAGAACGGGGAGCAGGGGAGATGCGGGATCGAGCTCGTCCAGCACCATCTCGGAGTAACCCAGGATGACGCCCAGCATGTTGTTGAAGTCGTGGGCCACCCCTCCGGCCAGGCGGCCTATGGACTCCATCTTCTGCACCTGGTTGAGCCGGAGCTGGAGCGCGCGTTCCTTTTCCTCGGAACGTTTCCGCTCTGTCACGTCGTTGAAGGTAACGATGAGGGCGTCGGAGAGGAACTTGGCGTAGATCTCGCAGACGCGGACCGAGCCGTCCTTGCAGGTGATGCGGTACTCGCCGGTGTTGACGGTCCGGCCCGTGGCGCGGGCCTCCGCCAGGCAGGGCTTCCAGAGGCCCAGCACCTCCCCGCGGTACTCGGGGTCCGGGTAGGCGATCTCATACCATTCCCGCACGGTGGGTGCCGTGTGTCCGAACAAGGCCAGGGCGCTTTCGCTCCAGAAGTGGATGACATCGTCGTCCACGTCCGCCAGCGCGATGGGGAAAGGCGTGGCATCCAGGGTGTCCCGCAGCTTCTTTGCGCTTTCCTGCAAAGCCTGCTCGGCCTTTTTCCTTTCGGTGATGTCTTCACCGGAGCTCAGGGTACCGACGGCGTTGCCTTCCGCGTCCCTAAGGACGGTGTTGTGCCAGGCCAGGGTTCTTTTCTCCCCGGCGGCCGTGATGATCCGGTTTTCCACGTAATCGAGAGGCTGCGCAGATCCCCGGACCAAGCCGGAGACGACATTTCGTATCCGGTCCTGCTCCTCCTCGGCCACGAAGCTGTCCACCCAGTTTTGTCCGAGAATCGCCTTTTCGGGCAGCCCCAGCACCTGGCAGCCCTTTTTGTTGATGAGGGAAACGGTTCCGTCAATGCCGAGCGCCACGATGACGGTCCCGGCGATGTCCAGGTAGTTCTGGGCGCGGTCCCTTTCCTCCCGCATGGCGCTTTCCGCGCGGCGGCGCTCGGCGATCTCCAGCTCCAGCCGGTCTCTGGCCGCCTTGACGGCGTCGGCCTGCTTCAGTTTTTCCATGGAGTCCTTGACGGCGATGCGCATGGTGTCCAGCGCCTGGGAAAGATCCCCGATCTCGTCCGCCGAACTTTGTTCGATGGGTGCGTCCAGGTTGCCTCCGGCTATGGTTTCAGCCGAGCTTTTCAGGCGGGCCAGCGGGGAAAAGATATAGCGCCGGGACAGGACCCCTGTGGTGAGGGAGACGGCCAGGAGGACCGCCACCATGAGGAGGAAGGCGGAGGCGGCCTGGATGTAGATGGCCTGGCGGATCCGATTTTTGGAAAAGGCCAGCCGGATGCTCCCCACTTCCCGGCCGTTGTAGTGGATGGGCCGTGCCAGGGCGAGGAAATCCGGGGAGAGCCGAAAAAAGTCGAAGCTTTTATCGGAAAAGGCCGGTGCGGTTTTCTGGCCTATGATTCGTTTGTCGTCCGAAACCGAGGCGAAGACGAGGTCCGGGGCAAGGAAGAGGGAGTCTAGAAAATCGCGTACATAGGTATCGTTGAACTGCCAGAGGGCGGTGCCCAGGCTGAGCTGGGCCAGCCCGGCGGTGTCGTTTAGGCCCTTTGTCAGGCGGCTTTCCGCCTTGCTGGCGTTGAGCAGAATGATGGCGGAGGTGAAAACGGACAGTACGATGAACATCACCCAGGCGAGGGCGATGCTGAACCTTTTGGAGATGGAGGTGGTCCCGTGCGTCTGTCTCTTCATGAGGCGGCCTTGTTTTGCGGGTCTCATTCCAGGTTCAGGAAGTAGGACTCGTAGTTGTCCCGGATAATCTTCGATTCCTTTTCATTGTAGCCGACCTGCAGGATGCGGAGGTACCCCGGATCCTTCTTCAGCTTGTCCAGCATGGCGTCTATGTCCCGGATCACCTTTTCCCCCCACTCGTTCCGGGGGCAGGCGACGCTGGTCTCCTGGAACGGGGGGGCTTCCTCGATGGGGAGGCACACGATGGGCTCCGGGTACTCGCCGGCGAGCCGGGCGGCCAGGTAGCGGGTAATGAAGGCGTACTCGATGGTGTAGTCCGCGCGGCCGGAGAGGATCATCCGGACGATGCTGTCCGCTGAAATGGGCGCGCCCTCCATGTTGGACTCCGCTCCCCTGCTCTGCATGATCTCGTCCAGCACTTGCCCGTAGGAGCGTTTGCTTTCCCGGATGCCCTTCAGCCACTTGTCGTACAGGAGCCCGCGCAGGGAGATGGAGGCCGGGTTTCCCAGCTTTTCCAGGGCCGACTTCTTCATCGCGACCTCGACGGGCAGCCCGAAGATGTTCGGCTGGGAAAAGAGGGCATAGTGAGTACGTTCTTCCGTCCTGATGGAAAAGGGGTTGATGATGTGCTTCCCTTCCCTGATGCCCGTCCAGAACCGGGCCCAGTTCATCTCCACCTTCTCGTGCTCGTACTGGGGGAGGTTTTTGATGTACAGGTCAATCAGGAGATCGAAACGGCCCTGGCCCTTGTCCGGGCCGCGCAGGACCTCGAAGGGGGGATAGTGGATCACGAGCCAAGAGATCCGGTCCTTTGCCCAGGCGTTGGGGCCGATAAGAAAGGCGATCGCCGTTAATGAAAAGAGAAGCTTCTTCATTTCCCTGCCTTGTTCCGATCCCGCGATGCGGAATGCCGGAAAGGCCTCCGTCCCGCTGTCGGGAGAAAAGTTCCCATCATCGCAAGGCGGTGTTGCGCTGGCGATACTAATAAAAATAACATACCGATCCGGTTTAAAAAAAGACAAACTCGGACAGGGATGGGAAAGGCCGACCTGCGGGTGCTCTGGTGGACCTCAGATCTGCTCGCGGAACCGCGGCAGGATTACGCTGAAGACTTCCCGGCACTGCCGGATTACGCCGGCGCGCCAGGCCGGGTCGGAGGGGTAGAAAAGCTCCGCGTATCTGCGACGGATGATCTTTTCGTCCGCCGGGGTTCTTGCTCCATATGCGGCCATCTGGTTTTCCAGGACCGTGGTCCGGAGGGAGGCGAACCCGCCCGGCAGCCCCAGGGTGTCGGCGGTGCCGAACTCGAAGGTCATGGGGATGATGGAGCATTTGCCTGCATGACGGTGGGTGATGAACTGCTGGAAGTCTCCGGAGACCTGGTAGAAGTCGTCCCCGGGGTTCCGGCCCACCACGGGGAGCCCGGCAAAGAGCGTATCTATACGCGATCGGGTAAGCTCGTCCCGGAACAGGTCCAGAAGGTGCAGCACGCCCCGGGTGCCGTAACCCGTGTGCAGGTCCAGGAACAGGACGTTCCGGTAGCCGGAGATGAGATCCCCGATGAGATCGGCGATGGGGCCGTTCTGGGGCTCGGGGGCCGAGCCTCCGAAAAAGATGCCCTGGGGCCGGGTGTACTGGCCGCCTAGGGTGGCCTGGCGAAAGGCCGGGATGCCGGCCTTGAGGGCTGCGCGCAGGCAACCGGCGGCAAAACGGAGCAGGGAGGCCGGGCCGGCGGATGCCGGGCCGGCCGGGTTCAGGAGGGGGGAGAAAGCCTCGTAGCCTGGGTTTTGCGAGGAAAAAAGGCCCGGGTCGGAGGAGAAGTTGCGATTCAGGTCAACGTTCCGCTCCGTGACCCGCCTGCAATGCTTGAACCCGAATGGGTTTACGCCGTGGACCAGGAGGGCTCCGGTGCGGCCGCGGTCCAGGTGAGGCAGGATTTCCGCAAGGAACATCTGCTGCACCGCGCTTCCGGTGAAGCCCTCGATGCCGTGCACGCCGGAGGTGATGAGGACGAGCCCGCGGGGCTCCTCGCGGGCGGGCAGAAAAAAGGAGTCAATGGTCAGGTCCCCATCTCCGTCGGCCGGGACCGCAATGGCCCGCTCCTCTGCTCGGAGTTCCCCCCGGCCGGCTTCACGGCAACCTTCCCGGAAGGCGGCCCGGCACTCCTCGTAGCTTTCCTGAAAAAAGGGCGGCTCGGTCATGGCGATGCGAGGTCCCTCAGGGTTTGGGGGTGAGGAACGCGTCCATGGCGTCCACGAGAAAGGTCACCTGGGCGAGGATGTCGTCGAGAGGTGTTTTAAATTCCTCCAGGATCCAGTTGATGGCGATGAGCGTCAGCGCGCCGGTGAGCCCCGTGGGAACGATGGTCCGGGAAAGGGCGCGCCAGTCCAGGCCCGGAAAGGCCAGGCCCATGACCCGGACAATGATGCCCGCCAGCCTGCGGGTGGCTTCCTGGTAAGCCCGGTCAATGGCCGGGCTCACGCCCAGCACCTCGATGTAGAGCATGCGCGCCTTGCGGGGGTCCTCCTTCATGGCCGTAAAGTAAATGCGCAAGGTATCGCAAACGATCTCGGAAGGCTTTGCAAAGGGCTCTTCAAGCCTTTCCAGGGCCAGCGGCATGAGGCCTTCAACCACGTCCTGGTAGACCGCGGCCAGGAGCTCCTCCTTGCTTCCGAAAGACTCGTAGAAGTAGCGCTCGGTGAGACCCGCCAGGTTGCAGATGCCCTTGATGCTGGCCTTGGCGTAGCCCAAGGTGCCGAAGGCGGTGAGGCCCGCCTCGATGAGCTTCCGGCGCCTTCCCTCCAAGCGTAGGCTGGCCCGCACGCCTCCGTAACTCCGGGTGGTTTTGGCGATTTCGTTTTTCATGGCAAGATTCTGACATTTTCTCTTGTCAAAAGCAACCGGCGCTGCTACATTATCTGACAATATAACTTGTCAGATAAATCAACTCTCCGATATTCCTTTAAATACAAGGATCGCCCCATGTGGACCGAAAAAAACAAGAACGCCATTGTCACCGGCGCGGGCTCGGGCATCGGCCGCGCCCTGGCCCTCGAGCTGGCGCGCCGCGGGGCGAACCTGGCCGTCACCGACATACGGGCCGACCGCCTGCCTTCCCTGGTGGAGGAGATTCGGGCCAGGGGCCGACGCGCCGAAGCCTTTGCCGTGGACCACGCGGACCGGCAAGCCGTGGCCGACTTCTTTGAAACGTTCACCACCAGTTTCGGCCGCGCCGACATCCTGTGCTTAAACGCCGGCGTGGCCGTGGCCGGCCCGGTCCAGAACCTCACTCACGACGACTGGGTCCGCACCCTGGGCGTCAATGTCTGGGGTCCCGTCACCATGATCGAGCTCTTCGTCCCGGGCATGATCGCCCAAAAAAGAGGCGGAATCCTCATCACGGCCAGCGGCGCGGGTTACGGCGCCATCCCCGGCCTGGCTCCCTACTCCGCCAGCAAGTACGCAATGGTGGGCTTGGCCGAGTCCCTCAACGCCGAGCTCGGCAAGTACAACATTCACGTCTGCGCCCTGTGCCCCGGCGTCATCAACACCAACATCGTGTCCGACTCGCCCATGCGATTTGCCGACGGCCCGGACCAGCCCACCAAGAACAAAATGGTCCGCTTCTACAAAACCTGGGGCACCGACCCGGCCCGCGTGGCCCGCGACGGGCTCCGCGGTTTGGCCAAGAACCGCTGCCTGCAGCCCTCGCCCGGACACGCCTGGGCCATGTATTACTTCAAACGACTCGCACCCCGGCTTTACTGGGCCCTGTCCCGCCTCGCCTGGAAGCGGGGCTGGATCGCTTGACGCACAAAGGCGGACTGCGAAAGAAAAGATCGAACAGAAAAAAGAGGATTTTGTGGGGAGAGGGGGGAAAAACCAGCTTTTTCAAAAGGGGTTTTCACCCCTCCCCCGCCGAACCATTTTTGGCATATAGGAGAAAAACATGAAATTCCAAGTGCTTCTCTTTGCGCTGGCCCAGCTCCTGAAGGTGTCTTCGCTCACCAACAAGGAGTTCAAAAAACGCATCGCCAACGTGCATGTGCGCCTCCTGTTCAGGACCAGGGACGGACAAACCGGCCGGCTCATCGTCTTTGACCGCGGGAAAATCCGCTCGTTTCCAGGCGCGGAGCACTCCTACGACGCCGCCCTGGTGTTCAAGGACGCAGCCACGGGCTTCTCCGTGATGAAAAGCCGCGAGAAGGACGCCATGTTCAACGCGGCCGCCCAGGGCGACATGTACCTCCTGGGCATGTCGGCCTGGGCCGTGTGGCTGGAGGATGTCATGAAGCTCGTCATGTAATATATTGATATAAATTAAATAATTAAGGAGGCGACACCATGGCAAAGATCTCCGGCGGGCACTTGGCCGCCAAGTACATGAAGCAGGTGGAAAAGGTCAGCACGGTCTTCACCATTTCCGGCGGACACATCGAGTCCCTGCTGGACGGTCTCTGCAAGCACAAGATCCGCACCGTGGACGTGCGCCACGAGCAGGCCGCGGCCATGATGGCCCACGCCTGGTCCATCTACAAGAACGAGCCGGGCGTCTGCCTGGTCACCGCCGGGCCGGGCTTCACCAACGCCCTCACCGGCATCGCCAACGCCTACCTGGACAACGCACCCGTTGTGGTGCTCTGCGGCCGCCATCCCCTGCGGGACGACCTCACCGGCACCCTCCAGGAGATGAACCAGGTGGACATGGTGAAACCCGTCACCAAGTGGTGCGCCACCTGCTACGACGCCAAGCGCATCCCCGAGTACTTGAACATCGCCTTCCGGCAGGCCACCCTGGGCCGCCCCGGCCCCGTGTTCCTGGAGCTTCCGCCCGACATCCTCTTTCCCGTGCTGGACGAAAAAACCGCGCCCTTCCCGGAGAAACGCTCCCACAAGACCGGCACCTGCCCTGACCAGGAGGAGCTCGCCCGAGCGGCCAAGCTCATGGATCAGGCCAAGAAACCCCTGTTCGTGGGCGGAAGCGGCGTGGGCGCCAGCGCCTGCGGCAAGGAGCTCGCAGCCTTCCTGGAAAAGTCGGGCCTGCCCTTCTCCCTGGTGAACCAGGGCAGGGGAGCGGTCCCGGACGAGCACGCGCTGTCACTCTCCGACGGCGGCTACACCGGGCTTCTGGCCGCCATGCCCCAGGCGGACCTCATCGTCGCCGCCGGTATCCGTTTCAACTGGCTGCTCAACTACGGCAAGCTCTTCCCCGACGCCAAGCTGGTCCGCATAGACATTGACGAAAACGAGATGGACCGAAACCGCATCGCCGACGTGGGCCTAGCCGGAGACTGCGGCCAGGTGCTCTCCGCCCTCACGCCGCTCGTCAAGAAACGCAGCCACGCCGACTGGCTCTCCACCATCCGGAACGCCACCAAGGCCTTCACCACCACCGAGCTGGAGCAGCGGGCAAAGCCCTCCGATCCCATCCACCCCAACCGCCTCGTAGCCAAGATCATGGAGACCTTCGGCACCGACGCCTTCTACGTGGCCGACGGCGGAGACACCTCCTACTACGGCCTGGCCGGGTTCCGCTCCAACCACCCGGCAGGCGTCATGAACCCCTCGGGCGCGCTCCTGGGCTGCCTGGGCACCGGCATGCCCTTTGCCCTGGCCGCCAAAGTCGCCCACCCCGACAAGCCCGTCATCCTCCTGAACGGAGACGGCTCCTTCGGCTTCAACGGAATGGAGTTCGACACCGCCGTGCGCCACAACATCCCCATCATCTGCGTGGTGAACAACGACTGCGCCTGGGGCATGATCAAGCACTCCCAGGAGATGAGCATCGGTTCCGAATGCGTCACCTGCGCCGAGCTGGGCATGCGCCACTACGAGAAGATGGTGGAAGGCCTGGGCGGCCACGGAGAGCTGGTAACCAAGGACGACGAGATCGTCCCGGCCCTCAAACGGGCCGTCGCCTCGGGAAAACCCGCCTGCGTGAACGTGGTCACCGACCCCAACGTCACCAGCCCGGCGACGGTGCTGTTCTACCAGGCGCTGCAATTTTAGAGGATTAAAGGATTAAAAACGAAAAGAAGAATAACGAAGAAGATTTGCGGGGCAGCGGGGAAAACCCCTTTTGAAAAAGTCGGCTTTTCCCCCCTCCCCCGCACCCCTACCCCCCTTTCCGTAAAACTTTTTGAAGCATGGGGCAGAAGCTCTCCCCAATGCTTGCCAGAGGTCTGAAGGGCATTGTCGGGTAGCCGGCAGGTTGGATTAGGTACCCCAGGCGATGCCGGCTTTCAGTTACCCGGCCGTTCCTTTGAGACGGGTTCTAATAGTTCGCAAAGGGAGAGGTGGTTCCCATGCTTTTCCAACCAATCATAGACTCTAATGACTTTCCCCGTGCGGTCATGGACCTCGCGGCCCCCATGATGCGCGACTTCGGTCTGCCGCGGCCCGGGCAGCTGGGGCTGGTGGTGCCCGATGTGGAGGCGGCCGCGCGCGACCTGGAGAAGCAGGGCATAGGGCCCTTCTTCATCGCCGAAGGGCCTGTCTTTCGCTGGACCGAACGGGGCGGGGACCGGACCTTTTCCGGCAAGCTGGGCCTGGCGCGGCACCGGGGATTGGACCTGGAGCTTTTGGAGCCGGGCACGGGCTCGGACTTCTATGGCCGGGCCCTCGACCCGGAGGGACGCATCGTGCTGCACCACCTGGGCTTTTTCATCAAAAGCGTGGAGCCCTGGGAGGAGCGAATCCGGGGCAAGGGAGTAGACACCTGGGTGCGGGGCAGCATCCGCAAGGGGCCGGTGGTGGCCGAGTTCGCATACATGGACAGCGTGGCCACCCACGGGCTTGTGTGCGAGCTCATTGATCAGAGGTTCTTCGGCTTCCCGGCCGCCGCGCCGCCCGCCTTCCTGCTGCACGGTGCCGGTTTCCTGCAAAAAGCGTTGGGCCGCCGGTCAATCAAAACCTAGCCGCGGCAGAGTTGGCGAAGGCATCTGCGTGCCCCCAAAGTCTTGTCGCTGTTGCGGTGCGTCGTTTTGCCGTTCGCTGTCAGAACTTCATACCCGGCATGTTCAGCGATGCCGTGTTTCCTCCATCCACGGCCAGGGCCTGGCCGGTGATGTAGCTGGCGTCGTCCGAAGCCAGGAACAGGATGGCGGCGGCGATCTCCTCGGGCCTGCCGTAACGCTTAAGCTCGCAGCGGTTTCCCAGCTTTCCTTCCTTGCCCTGGGCGCGGGCGTAGTCGAACACGGGCTTGGTCATGCCGGTTTCGATGAGGCCCGGGCACACGGCGTTGACCCGTACGTTGTAGGCTCCCAGGTCGCAGGCCGAGGTCATGGTGAAGTTGATGAGCGCCGCCTTGCTGGCGCTGTAGGCGTTGGTGCCGGCGCCGGCGCGGATTCCGGCCACGGAGGCGACATTCACGATGGCGCCCCGGCAGCGCTTTGCCAAATAGGGCGCCGCGAACCTGGTGGCCATGACCGCTCCCAAAACATTCACCGAGAAAACCTTTTCCCAGTTCTCCGGGCTCTCCTCGGTCAGACCGCTGAAGTCTCCGGTGATTCCGGCATTGTTCACTACAACGGCGATCCCGTTGCCTGTGGACTCTGCCTGCTCGATGAGGGCCCGTACCTCGTCCGGCCTGGATACGTCGGTCCGGCGAATTTGGGCCTTCCCGCCTTTTTCTGCGATCTGCGCAGCCGTTTCCGCGAGCCCCTCCTCGCTCATGTCGGCCAGGACCACCACGGCGCCCTCGGCCGCGAAGCCGAGAGCTGCGGCACGACCGATTCCGCTGCCCGCGCCCGTGATCACTACGGTTTTTCCTTCGAAACGCGTCATGGGCTTTCCTTTCCCGATGTGTCGGTTGCAGGTTGTCCCTGGATACTGCAAGCCCGGTAAAAAGGCAAAACCCCGGACGGGCTGTCCTGGAACGAGCACCCGTTTTTTTCC
>JBFMHL010000297.1:0-7888 GCA_040753055.1 Thermodesulfobacteriota bacterium
ATCGAGGCGTTCTCGGGGTTCGGTTCTAGTAAGAGGCGGGCCATGAAAAAACTAGAGCATACCTCCAACTAAATGTCTAGATTTTTCTTGCCCCCAAAACGACAATATTTATGACAATCGCTCTATCGTTCTGCCTATGGTGCTGATTAATTTCCCGATTGCAATTTACCTTCGAAAATGCTGGGAAACACGAAAAAATGAAATTCTATTCAATTTTGTCGAAACACCGATATTGAGGTATTTTGAAACGTATTACAAGGTCGAGTATCAGGAGTATGAAAATAACGACCCTAAAGATATTAATATTCTATGGAAAAAGTTGAACCAAATTTACGATCGTTCTTTGGGGAAATCACGCTACCGGATATCGGCATTATATATGTCGGCGATCTATGCGTCTGTTGCAGGCATATTGGCTCATCTATTTTACTATTATTATGATCGGCTGGGACTAGTTCAAGCCGATATATATTCCGCAATTTATCAGATTGGCGTCGCCGGATTTGCCGGCGGGTACATGTATTCTTTGTTCCTCCTTATTTCCAATCTTCAAAAACGACAGATCAATCCATCTGATATGCTGTGGATTGGATTCCGCATGCTGTTCAGCGCCCCGATATCAATCGCGTTGCTTGTGTCCTTCAATGGGATTCGAGCAAATACAGTTTTGCTTGGCATTTCATTTATGTTGGGGGCGATTCCTACCGAGCATCTTATCACGGGAATGCGTAGACGACTTAGAAAGATTATCAAAAGCGATGATGCCGTTAAGGAACAGTTGGGGGAATTGAGAAAATTGCAGGGTGTTACGAAAGCCCATGCCGAGAGATTCATAAACGAGGGGATGGGAAGCCTGGTTCAGCTGGCCTATGCGGACCCTGTGGATCTGTCCATACGGACCGGCTTTTCTTTCAGCTATGTCGTTGACTGCTGCAGCCAGGCGCTTGCCTGGATTACATTCGGTGATTCAATGCATAAACTGATCCCCTATAATATCCGGGGGGCCATGGAAATATGCAATTTCACCAATGAGCTGGAAAGGAATACCAATCAGGAGGAGGAGGTCATGGACGAAGAGCAGCGCTACTCCCAAAAAACGTTGACCATCCTTGCCCGGATATTGGATCTCGATGAGACTGCACTGAGAAGAACTTTCTACACCATCTGTTACGATCCCTACGTTCAATTTCTAAACGACGTATGGCAGCCGGATTGGAACTGAACGAATGCACATCCATCTGAATTTTTCCGTAGAGGGGAGAGGGATATTCCGCTTTTTTCAAAAGAGGCTTGTCCTCTTCCCTCACAAATCCTTTGTATTACGGGGGGCAACAGTCATTTCTATGCGCATTAATCCTGCAATGAGACTCAAAACTTGCCAAGCCTTCAGGCGGCACGAAAACCCATGAAAATAGTTTCTTCTCCCGTTATAGTAGTTGTATAATTGCGGTCTGGTCTGTTCTTTGCGGGCGCTGGGCGCGCTGATGGTTTCGGCCTGCGCAATCCGACAGGAATTCTGACAATTGCTCTAATAGTATTCTTTTTGAATCGGCTTCATCCAAGACGTTTCTCGGTACTTTTGCAGGCGGAAATGGCCGGGCGCGTACCGGAGCGGACCCCGGCAGGCGCCCGGTTCATTTTTCCGAAAGAACTTTCCGCACCTTATGGGCAAGGTCCCGGAGGGCGACGGGCTTCATCAAAAACTCGCGGATGCCGGAGGATTTTGCCTCGTCCTCGGAGATGGCGCGGCTGAAGCCCGTGCACAGGATGATGGGAAGATCGGGGCGCAGCCGCAGAAGCTCCCGGGAAAGCTCCATCCCGTTCATGCGGGGCATGGTCATGTCGGTAATCACCAGGTCGAAGGCGTCGGGGCTGCGCTGCAGTTGCTCCAGAGCTTCCTGGCCGCTGGTGCTGAAGGTAACGCGGTACCCCAGGCGCTCCAGCATCTGATGTCCAAGGCTTGCCAGGGGCGGCTCATCGTCCACGAAGAGGATCCGTTCCGTGCCACCGGGAAAGACCTCCTGTCCCGTGGTTTCCCCTTCCGTTTGGCGCTCCTTCACCAGCGGGAAGTAGACCCGGAACACCGTCCCCTTTTCCGGCTCGCTGTAAACGCTGATGGCCCCGCCGTGGCTCTTCACGATGCCGTGTACCACCGCCAGGCCCAATCCGGTTCCTTCCCCTTCCTTCTTGGTAGTGAAGTAGGGGTCGAAGATGCGGTTCATTACTTCCCGGCTCATGCCTGCCCCCGTGTCCTCCACCACCAGACAGGCGTAGGCTCCCGGGGGCAGGTCCGGATGTTGCCCCGGGTTGTCCGGGCCCAGCTCCACCCTGCTCAGGGAGACCGTCAGCACCCCGCCGCTCGCGTGCATGGCGTGGTAGGCGTTGGTGCAGAGGTTCATGGTCACCTGGTGGATCTGTGTGGAGTCGGCAAGGACCATGCCCAAGGGAGGCAGTTCACTCCGGATTTCGATGGAGGCGGGCAGGGTGGGGCGGAGCAGGCCCATGGCCTCGTTTATGATGCGATGGATGGGAACGGGGATGCGGACCTGATCTCCCTGGCGGCTGAACTTCAGGATATGGCCGGTCAGGTCCCTGGCCCTGAGCCCGGCCTGCCGCACCTTGGCCAGGTAGTCCCGAATCCTGTTTCCCCCCGGAACCTCCATCAGGGCCAGCTCCACGTTTCCTATTACAGCGGAAAGGATGTTGTTGAAGTCGTGGGCGATGCCCCCGGCCAGAGTTCCGATGGCCTCCATCTTCTGCGTCTGCCGGAGCTTTTCCTCCAGTTTTTTTTGCTCGGTGATGTCTTCGTAGGTGACCAGCCGATCCCCGGACGCCATGAAGGACACCCGCACGCATACTTGTTTTGCGCCTCCGTTTTTACATAGGACCGTGACCTCGCGGGACTTGATTTTACCTGGGAGCGCCGGCCGCCCGGCCGCTTGAAGCAGGTCCAGCTCGTCCTTGCGCGCTTCCGGGACGGGGTAGGCCCTGTGGAGCCAGGCATCCAGGGTGGGAACGTCCTTGGGGTCGTAGCCCAGGAGCTCGGTGAATCGAGGGTTTACATACAAGATGCGCCCGTCTTTGGCCACCAGGGCTACCCCGAAGGGCGATTCATCGGTCAGCGCCTGGAACTTCTGCTTCTCCGTTTCCAGAACCTCCGCCGCTTCCCGCTGGCGGGTCATGTCCACGTGGCATCCGGTGAATCGCAGCACCTTGCCGTCGGCGGCCCGGATCAGCTCGCCCCGCGCGGAAATCCAGCGATAGGAGCCGTCCTTGTGCCTTAAGCGGAACTCCACGTCGTACTCCGGGACGCGGCCTTCCGTGCAGTCCTTGATCCTGGCCAGGATGGGCTCCCGGTCCTCGGGGTGCAGCCTTTGCTCCCACTGATCGAATCCGTCGGCAAGCTCCGTGTCCGTATAGCCCAGCTGGCCCTTCCATTCCGGCGAAAGGTAGACCTCGCCCGTTTCCAGATTCCAGTCCCAGAGCCCGATGTTGGAGGAGCGCAGCGCCAGCTTCAGAGTGGCGTTGCTGGCGGAAAGCGCCTCCTCCGCCGCCCTGCGTTGGGCCGCTTCCGCCTCCAGGGCCAGCATCTTCTGCTCCAGCTGGCGGATCAGCCGCGTGTTGTAGAGCTTGAGGACCTCCTCTTCCTTTTCCGGCCCCACCTCCTCTCCGATGACATGACGGCCCGTGCCTTCCAGCACTCCTCGCACGGCCAGCACGAACTCTTGCGGCTCGCAGGGCTTGCGGAGGAACAGGTCCGCGCCCGTCTTCAAGGCGAACTCCTCGTCCTGGGGGCCCGTGTAGGTGGCGGTGTAGATGATGAAGGGGATGTGGCGCAACGACGCGTCCGCCCGGACCTTCCGGCAGAGCGAGAACCCGTCCATGACCGGCATGAAGATATCGCTGATGATGAGGGCGAAGGGGCCGGAGCGTAGGGCCTCCAAGGCTTCGGCGCCGTTGGCCGCCGAGTGAACCTCGTAGCCGCTGCCCCGAAGCATGGCTTCCTGCAGGTAGCGGTTTTCCTCATTGTCGTCCACGACGAGGATCTTCATGGTTTCACTCCCGCGAGGGACTGTCCGGCTTTAAATACTGGGCCAACTCCATCACGAAGGTTTCGGGATTGATGGGCTTTTCGATGTAGCCCGTGGCGCCGGCGGCCAGAATCCGTTCCCGATCCCCGGACATGGCATAGGAGGTCACGGCAATGATGGGGATATGGGCGAGCTCTTGGTGCTTCTTCAGCTGCGCGGCCACGGCGTATCCGTCCATTTCGGGAAGTTGGATGTCCAGCAAAATGGC
The DNA here is from genome assembly GCA_040753055.1 of Thermodesulfobacteriota bacterium. Classification (GTDB taxonomy): domain Bacteria; phylum Desulfobacterota; class Desulfobacteria; order Desulfobacterales; family Desulfatibacillaceae; genus JBFMHL01. The sequence goes on from JBFMHL010000297.1 coordinate 4,300, forward strand.
GGCGGGGCGATGATGCAAAGCCATCTCGATTCCTTCCAGCCCGCTGCCCGCGCCCAAAACCGCAAAGCCGTTCTTTTGGAGCAGAAAGCTCATCATATAGAAGTTCTGCTCGTTGTCTTCGATGATCAAGAGCGTGTCTTTCATGCAATGCCTCCCTCCCGCTTCGGAATCCTGACCGTGAAGGTGCTTCCCCTGCCCGGCTCGCTTTCCACAGAGATGCCGCCTCCCATGAGATCCAGAAGCTTCCTGCAGATGGACAAGCCCAGGCCGGTCCCTTCGTGCTTGCGGGAAAGGCCCGTGTCTATCTGGTGGAAGGCCTGGAAAAGGTTGGGGAGCTCCTCCGGAGCAATGCCGATGCCGGTGTCGGAAACCGACACGAGATAATCCTTGCCGTCGTCCCGGCACGCCAAGCAAACCCTGCCCTTTTCGGTGAACTTGACGGCGTTGTTGAGCAAGTTGATGACCACCTGCTCGAAGCGGCGCGGGTCGGTGGTGATCATTTCCCCGGGTTCCGGAACCTCCACCACAAGCTCGATGCCCTTTTTGACCGCCAGGGGCGTCACCAGCGCAGCCATTTTCTCCAGGGAGGGCCCCAGCGCAAAGGTGCTCATGGAGATCTCCAGCTGGTCCGCTTCGATCTTGGAGATGTCCAGGACGTCGTTGATGAGAGCCAGGAGGTGCCGAGCGCTTCCCTGCACCATGCGCATCTGCTTCTGCTGCTCGGGGTTGAGGGGGCCGGCCAGGCCCTGAAGCATGATGCCCGTAAAGCCGATGATGGAGTTTAAGGGTGTACGCAGCTCGTGGCTCATGGTGGCCAGGAAGGCGGATTTCAGCCGGTCGGCGGACTCGGCCCGGTCCTTGGCCACCACAAGCTCGGCGGTGCGCTCCGCCACCCGCTGCTCCAGGACCTCGGCGTGCCGCCGCAGGTCCTCGTTGAGCCGGCGGATCTCTTCCTCGGATTTCTTGCGCGCGGTGATGTCGGAGCCGATGGAGAGGATCTCCTTGATTCCGCCCTGCTCGTCCGGCACCATTTTGTTGGTCCAGTCTATCCAGACCCGCTCGCCGTTCCTTCGCACGTTCTCGTTCACATTGCGTTCGAAGCTCTCCGGATCGTGGCTGATCGCCGCGATCATGGAACTCAGATCCCGGCCCGTGCTCTCGCTTCCGGGCACGATGGTCCCCACCAGGGGTCTTCCTACGATTTCTTCCTCGAAGTATCCGAAGAACCTCTGGCCGAATTCGTTTAAAAACGTGATGCGCCCGTCCGGGGACCAGCGCAGGATGATGCTGTTGGCCAGCATCACCAGCTCGCGGTACTTCTGCTCGCTGGCGCCCAGCACCTGGTTGATTTTTTGCAGGTCCCGGGTGCGGGCGTTCACCTGGTACTTGAGCAGTACGCCTCCCAGCAGGCTCAGGAAAAGCGCCGCGCCGGCGGCTGCGCCCGCCGCGGGCAGCCAGGACGGAAGCCGGAACCGGACCTCCTCGGAAACCCAGCGGCTTAACGAATGGTAATAGGGCGAGTTTGGGTCCTTTTTCAGCTCTTCCAGGTCCCGGTCTATGGCGGCGAGGAGGTGCTGCGGATCGCCTTTGGGGGTTGCGAAAAACAGGTCGGAAGGCTCGAAGATGATGGCGGTGTCCTTGAGCCCGAGCTTTTTGGCGTGCATGGGCCCGTAGAAGCGGTTGGTGATGCAGGCGTCGGCTTCCCCCCGGGCCAGCCTTTCGAACATGGTGTCGTAGTCCGGCACGTTGATGAGGGTGAACGTGAGGCCGAAGCCTTTGCTGATGCGGGCCAGAGCCTCCTCCTGAACGCTCCGCTCCAGCACGAGGATGCTCTTTCCGTTCAGGTCCAGGATGGACTGGATGGTGCTGGTCCTGGGGGCATAGATTTGGAACCAGGCCGAGAGTACGGGCACGGCGTGAAAGGAGAAGATCTTCTCCCTGTCGGCCGTGTAGGCCACGTCGGGCATGAGGTCGATCTTGCCCTGCTCCAGGCGGTCCAGCCCCTCGGCCCAGGTGCCGGATACGTAGGTCAGGTTCCAACCTTCGGTGCGGGCGATGGCTTCGATCACGTCTATGAAGATGCCGCTGGGTTTCCCGTACGCGGCGGTGAAGATCTTGGGAGCGTTTTCATAGACGCCCACGCGTACGGTTCGGCCCTCGGTGAAGGCCGGGGCGGGCTGGAGGAGGGCGAGGATCGGACAGACGAGGGCCAGGCACAGGAGGAGCGCCCCGGAGAAGCTTTTTTCTCCTTGGTTTGCCATCGCCGGTTCCTTTCCCGGTTTTTTCATCGGGTTTGCGTTTGTCGGGGCTGGGTGCGGATGCGTCGGGCCGGGTTTGATCTCTGTCGCTTTCCTCCTTGGGCTGCGCTTCCTCAGGGGTGGCGGTCAGCGCAAAAGAACCATCCTCCGGCGGTACCGGCCGGAAGCATCCATCCTTACGCACGGATTGGGCGGGAGTTTATTGTTTTTCTATTTTACCACACTACCGTATGGGGATCAATCCGGGCCGGTGCGGCGCACCCGAGCGGGAGTATCTTATAATACTAATTATATTAATATGTTATTGCGCAACCAGGGCAGGGAGGGGAAAAGGCGGCGACCTGTTCCGCGAAATTCCCTGGTGAAACTTTTCACACCCTAAGCCTGATCACCGTCGCAGGATTGGCTTTCTAACCCGGCGTGATGGGCGGAGGCGGCTGCATGCCCGGCAAACCGGGGGAGGAGGCGGGCGCTTCCAGGGCTTCCGGCGATCGGCCGTTGCCGCTCAGCTGCTCGTAGGCGTATGCGACGGCCACGATGGACAGAGGGAAGGTGATGGTCCAGCCCAGGAGCAAAGGCAAGGCTCCCAGCAAATTGATGAGCCCGAGAGCCAGAAGCAGGACGAAGAGCTTCCATTTGTATCCGCGGGTCATCTCCCAGCTTTCCTTCAGCGCCTCCAGGGGGCCGTCCTCCCGGTCGAAGACCAGGATGCTGTAAAAGAACATGCCCAGCGAGAGGATGATGCCGGGAACGAGGAGGAGCAAATAGCCGGCCAGGCAGAGGAAGCCATACACGATGGTGGCCCCGATGCAGGGCAGGGTGTAGCGCCAGCAGGAGAACACGTCCCGCACCGTGGGTCGCTTGCCCCTCAAAATCTCCAGCGTTACGTACATCATTCCCATCTGCAGGATCAGCATGACGATGTTGCTTACAAGCGACAGGACGAAGTTGGCCACGTGCAGGAAAAGGTTGGGCCGGACCATGAGCTCCAGGGAGACGGGAATCTGGAGGGCCATCAGCACCAGCAAGGGAATGCCTGCAACCATCATGGCGCTGATGAAATATCCCAGGTGGGCCCAGGCGGTCTTCCATCCCACGCGGATGGCTTCGCTGACGGAAAAGGCGGGGCGGCCGGGCATGAACGGCTCCTTCCGGTTGCGGTGCGGGGCAGGGGCTTTCGGCCGAGCTGCCCCGCGGCCGGGAAATGATTCAGTTGGGTAAACCCCCGGCTCTGCCGGGGGACTCACAGAGTTTGACAGTTCCGGGATAAAAAAGAAGTCTCCCAATCCTGAACCGCTCAAAGTTCGAGGAGAGGGAGACTTCCGATGCAA
>JBFMHL010000298.1:0-22495 GCA_040753055.1 Thermodesulfobacteriota bacterium
GAACCAGCCCAAAGCCCGCCATCCAAGGTTTGCGTCTATAATGGCAGCATAAGAAGCTTTCACAGCGAAAGGAAAACGCGTTTACAAATGGAATAGCCCCCATAGAGAAACTATTTCGAGATGAGTTCTATAAGCTGTTTCAAAGAAGAAATGGAATGGCGGTGAATATCACGTGCAACATCAGGCGGCATTTCCGTACACGCGCCCGGTTATCCAAGAAGGCCCCGGGCCGCGCAGAGGATCGCCACTGCGAAAAACACGACCCAGGAAAGATGTTTGCCCCTCGTAAAACCCGCAGAGAGAACGCCGCTTAGAAAGAACACGCAGGCCGCGACCCAGAGGACCAGGCCGGGCAGGTTCGGGGCTCTGCTCGAAACCTCCACTAGCAGGACGGCAAAGCCCCACCATGCCAGAGTGGTCAAGTGCCATGCGAAGCGCAGCGTCCCCTTGGTGAAGGAGTCCCCGCCCAGAAGCCGCGGCAGGTTGTCCCGCTTGAAAAGCCTGATGAGGATGTAGCGCTCTCCCAAAACCGAATGGGCGAGGCCGATACCGAACAAAAGCACTGCGGCAACGATCAGCATAAGGTAGACGGCCTCCTAAAAGCCGTAACATCAGATGAATTCGTAAAAAGCTTCAGACGCAAGGCGCGCGAATTTTTAGGAATGAGGCGTACTTATGAGTACGCCGCAGTGACGAAAAAGGAAGCGCAACGCCACAGATGGACTTTTTACGAATTCATCTTCCTTTTCTCCCCGCGCAAGCCCCCGATGCAGGGCTTTCTTCAGGAAACCTTGTGGGGAGGCCCTTCTCTTTCATCCCGAGAAGAAAAGGGGTTCCCACATATCGGTTTCCTTATCTTACGGGTGCCTCCTATCTCTTCGCCCTCTCCACATAGCCGCCCGCTCCGCGGTCGAAGCGGGCGTCCGCCTCGTGCACGTAGCGGCAGCCCTCGAAGGAGCCGGTGGCCAGAACCACGGTTTCGCCCAGGGTGAAGGGCAGCCGGCACGAGGGGCAGCGGGGCGAGTCCAGGGAGTTCAGAAACAGCAGGTCCACGATTCTCTTCACCGGTCCGTCTTCGTTCATGGCGGCCTCCTTTCGCTGCGCCGGGGGAAATCCCCCTGCTTCTTCATCCTATGTCTTTTTGGCGATCCCGCAAGGCCCCCGCCGTCCTTGGAAGCTGTTTCATAACCCCGGATCCCATTTCAGGGCCAGGCGCGGGAAAGACGAAAAAGCGGAACGGTTTGTTTGTGAGTATTTTACGAAAGCTTGGAACGCCGTCCCGGGGCGTCCGATGGGATTATGAAACAGCTTCTATGCCTTTTGCCGCGCCTCTTTGCAGATGCGGACAAGCTCCGGCAGGAAGCGGGTAAGGTCCTCCTGGATGCAGATGTCGGACACGCGGAAGATGGGCGCGGCCGGGTCGCGGTTCACGGCAGCCACGAAGCTTGCGCCGGAGAACCCGCAGGTGTGCTGGCGCGCCCCGGAAACACCGCAGGCCAGGTAGAGCTTGGGCGAGACGCTTTTTCCCGTCATGCCCACCTGGCGGGACACCGGCACCAGGCCCGCGTCGCAGGCCGAGCGGGACCCGGCCACGGCGGAGCGGGCGAAGAGGGCCGCCGTATCCTCGATCATCGCCATGTTTTCCGCTGCGCCCACGCCCCGGCCGGCCGTAACCACCACGTCGGCCTGGGTCAGACCGGGGTCGGAGGGACTTTCGGAAACGGGCCGCCAGCGCGGCCCGGATCCGGATACGATCACCCCCGGCCCGATGACACGGCCGGGGGGCGCGTCCGGGGGCCGGGAAAAGGAAAAGGCGCCGGCGGTCACGGTGCAGACCGCGCTTTCCCCGCCCGCCCGCAGGCTCAGGTTCAGCTTGCCGTTCATCACCGGGCGCAGAAAGGAAAAGCCCCTCACCGGGCTCCGGGACACGCCGGAAACCCCCGGCACAAAAGCCGCGCCGCGCAGGGCGGCCAGAACTGGGGCCGTCTCCATGGCCCAGAGTCCGGGCCCGAAAAGCGCGAGCCCGCAGCCCAGGCGCTCCATGATTCCCTGAAGAAGTACAGCCAGTTGCAGAGCCCCGGCCCCCGGAAGCCCCGGTCCGGAAACGGGAAGCACCGCCGCTCCGGTTTGCTGCGCAAGCACGGGGGCGCTCTTCTCCGCATCCGTGGAAACCAGGGCGCAGGCAAGGGAATCCAAGGGGAAGCCCATGGCCAGGGCCAGGCCCAGGCCGTCCAGGGGCACGCAGCCGTCGGCGCGGGCTCGAAGGACGACGAGGGCTACAAAACGTTGATCCCGGTTCACAGGAGCCCCCTTTCCCGGAGGATGCGGCAGAACTCCCGGGCCTTTTCCTCCGTGGTTCCCTGCAAAAAGAGGCCGGAGGGCCTCTCCTCCGGCTCGGCGAGCTCTTCCAGCTCCTCGGTTTCGGGACCGGTTTCCAGTGCTTCGAAGTCCAGGACCGTCACCTCGGCGCGGTTCGCTCGGAGCATGTTGGACAAGGAGGGCCAGCGGGGGCTGTGCTCGGTGGTCTGGGCGGTGAGCACGGCGGGCAACCGCAGCAGGGACTCCCACAGGCTCCCGCCCTCCCCTTCCTTACGCACGGTAATGCTCTTGCCATCCGCGGCGGGAATGGCCGAGACCACGAAGCAGGCCGTCTCCCAGCCCAGAAGGCCGGCCAGGTAGGGCCCCGCGCAGGCGGCCTCGTCGTCGGTGGCCAGGGCTCCGGTGATGACAAGGTCGTAGGCGCCGCCCTCCAGGGCGCGGGCGATGGCCCGGGCCGTTTGGGCGGGCGGAATCCAGGCATCCTCGTCGCACAGAACATGGAAGGCCCGGTCCGCACCCATGGCCAGGGCTCTATGCACCACGGCCCGGCAGCGCTCCGGCCCCAGGGTCAGCGCATGGACCTCCACGCCTGGGAGCGCCTCCTTTATCTCCAGGGCCCGCTCCACGGCGTGGGCGTCGTAGGGATTCATAACGTAGCGCCCGCCCGCCACCAGAAGCCCGGCCTGCCCGGCCGCGGGCTCGAAGCCCGCCTCCGGGTCCGGCACCTGCTTTACGCAAACAAGGATCCGCATCTTTTCCTTTTCCCCGCAATGCCGCTTGGCCGCCTCCTGCACGCGCGCCCGAGACGGCCGAAGGCGCGAGCGCCTGCCCGGTTGGTTCCCCTGCTTTCCGGGGGCCGGGTGGTTCCTCCTTTTCAATCACGAAGCCGCCCCCTTGGCAACACCGGCCGTCCGGAAGCCACCAGGGAAACTCTTTTTTTTGGAATATTTTTCGGTCACAATTCGTTTTCCCGACCGTCAAATCCGTCAGAAGGCAAAAACAGGGAAAGGGAACACCCATGATGGAAGAGCTTGCTGAAAGGGCGAAAAACGGGGACGCCCGTGCCCTGGAGGAGCTGGTGACCGGAGTCCAGGACCGGGTCTTCAACCTGGCACTGCGCATGCTGGGGCATCCGGAGGACGCCCGGGACGCCGCCCAGGAGATCCTGGTGAAGGTGGTTACGGGCCTGGGCACCTTCTCCGGACAAAGCGCATTTTCCACCTGGGTACACGCCGTGGCCGCCAACCACCTGCGCGACCTGTTGCGGAAGCGCGCGCGCCGGCCCGAGTCCAGCCTGGAGGACCATGCGGAACAGATCGAGCGCATGGCCGCCCGGGGCTGGAGCGAGGAACGTTCCCGGCCGGTGCAGAAGCTGGTGGCGGCCGAGATGCGCCACGCCTGCCTTTTGGGCCTCCTGGCCTGCCTGGACGACGACCAGCGCATGGCCTACGTGCTGGGGGAGATCTTCGAGGTATCCGAGGCCGAGGGCGCGGCCATCCTGGGCATTGGCGAGCCCGCCTTCCGCAAGCGCCTTTCCCGGGCGCGGGAGAAGCTTCGGGACTTCATGCTCCGCTACTGCGGAGAGCTCAACCCGGACGCGCCCTGCTCCTGCGGGGCCTGCGCGCGGGCCTACGAGCGCCAGGGCATGAATCCGGCGCTGGCCCCCCTGGCCCGGCTCCCCCGCCGGGAAAAGCCCGAGGAGGCCTCCCGCCGCCTAGATGCCCTGGAGGCGGAGAGCCGCGTGGCCGGGCTATTCCGGAGCCTTCCCGAGTATGAGGCACCCGGGGGCTTCATCGCACACCTGCGTGGCCTGGTGGACTCGGGCCGCATCACGAACCTCTTGACGAACTCTTGAAAAGGAGCAGATCCATGATCGCCTGCTGCGGACTGAACTGCGGACAATGCGAAATTTACAAGGCCACGCGGTCGGATGCGGCCGAGCGGGTCCGCGTGGCCGAGGCTTGGTCCCGGAAGTTCGGCTTCCACCTCAAGGCCGAAGATATTTCCTGTGACGGCTGCGCCCGGAACGGCGGGCGCCTTTTTTCCCACTGCACCCAGTGCAAGGTACGGTCCTGCTGCCGGGAAAAAGCCTTGCCAAACTGCGCCCAATGCCAGGAGGCGCCCTGCGGGAAGCTGGCGGAGCTCTTCGCCATGTCCGGACACATCAAGAAGGCCTTCGAGGCCCTGGAGCGGAAATGACATTGTTCCCTTTGACCGGGACGCAGAAAACGTCATGACCGGGCCGGACAGGCCGGCTCTCCCGGGATCATCATACTCGCTGCCACGGGAGAGCCGGCCCGAAGAGGGGCGGAGGCACAGATGACGAGAACAAGATATGGGCTGCGCGGAAGCGATGCCGTTGAAAGCCTTCTCTCCGCAATCTTTTCCCTGGGCGGGATCGGCTATGCGGCATTGGGCTCCGGCCAGGAGGTCCTGATGCGCACCGCTCCGGGGCTCGAGACCGGCACCACCGCAGAGACGAACTTCTACGAGGAGCTCCTCGTGAATCCGACGCTTCTGGGGCTCGCCTCTCAACGCGCTCTTCTGGACTGCGGCGGACTTAACTATATTGCGATCGGCTATGGCGACTTCACCCAGCTCATCCTGCCCATCCAGGGAGGCCACCTTTCCGTGGGAGTCTCGCGGAAGGCAAACCCGGGCGAGCTGGCCGCGCGCATCCGTCCGATAGTTATGAGGTGCGGGCTTGACCGGAAGCCGCCCGCGCCATGGCTGACCTCCTGAAGGAACCACCCGAAGAAAGGAATGCGGCATGTACCTATCGTTCAGGGAAGAGTTTTCTTTAGCCCCGGAAGCCATCTTCCCCTACTTCCGGTCCCCGTCCGAGTGGGCGAAGCTTTACGGCCTGGTCAAGCCCACAAAAACGCTGGAGGACGGCTGGCACATCATCTCGCTGAAAAAGGCCCCCTTTCCGTTGAAGGCCAAAAACGTCCTGTATGAACAGGACAGAAGGGTCCGGTGGATATTCGGCGGCTTTTGGCGCGGGATGGGAGAGGTAAATTTCTGCGCCGCCGGCAAGACGACCGTTGTGGAAGGCTTCGAATACATCGTTCCGCACGGGGCCTGGGTCTTCTCCGGCCTGGTGGAGAGGCGTTTCATGGAGAGGGAGTTCCGGCGCATCTGGGCCCTGGGATGGGAAAGGATCCGGAAAGGAAAGGGTGGCCCTCCGGTGTCCCTGGCAACTTAGGGGCCCTTGGCCAGGCCATAGGCCTCACATCCGGGAATTGCCGCTCCGGGCGGGCCTCTTTGAGCCGCTCCTTGCCCCGTCTTGCCCCAGGCCCTTCATTTTGCGTCCGTTTTCGTGTATGCTCCCAGGCACTTGAAATCATTCCAGCACGGGGCGGACGGTGGAGCAACGCAAACCCAACAAGGTGGGGCGCACGGCCGGCTTTTTCTCTCAGGGCATCTGGCTTCTGGACCCGCGGGACTACTCCCGGCCCCGGGGGGTTCTTCTGCTGGCCCTGCGGGTGCTGGTGCTCATGGCCGGAAAGTTCCGCACGGACGGCTGCATGCGCCACGCCAAGGTGCTCACCTACTACACCGTCATGTCCATCGTACCGGTGCTGGCCATGGGCCTGGGGCTGGCCCGCGGCTTCGGCCTGGACAAGCTCTATCAGAAGGAACTCTTCCACTGGTTTGAAAACCAGCCCGAGGTGGCCAACCACCTGTGGGAGTTCTCCCGGAACGCCCTGGACCAGTCCTCCAACTCGCTCATCTTCGGGGCCGGGGTGATTATTCTTTTCTGGAGCGTTTTCAGCCTATTGTGGAATATGGAAAGCGCCCTGAACAGCATCCGGGGCATCCCCTCCACACGGCCCGTCCCCCGCATGATCGTGGATTACATCTTCGCCGGCGTGGTGCTGCCCTTCCTGTGGCTGGCCGCTTCCGGAGCCACGGTCTACGCGGTCGCTTACGTCCGGAAGCTGGCCGAGTTCGTGAACGGAGTCCCGGCGGTCACTCCGGCCGTTTCCATGCTGGTGTCGCTGGCGCCTTACGGCGTGATCTGGGTTCTGCTGGCCTTCCTGTATATCTTCCTGCCCAACGGCAAGGTGCGCTTTCTGCCCGGCTTTGCCTCCGCAGTCCTGGCCGGCAGCCTCTACGTGGTTTTCCAGTGGACTTATGTGCGCCTGCAGGTGGGCGTGGTGAAGGCCAACGCGGTTTACGGCAGCTTTGCAGCCTTTCCGCTGCTGCTCATCTGGGTGCAGATCTCCTGGGCCATCGTCATGGCCGGGGCCGAGTGCTGCTTTGCCCTGGAAAATGCCTCCCACTATCTTCCGTCTTCCTGGTTCGCCCAATCCCAGGTTTCCCGCGACCGCACCGTGGCCCTTTTTGCCGCACACCGGGCCGCTATTAGGTTCCGCGACGGGCTTCCCCCGGAAACCGCCCAGGAAACCGCACGGGCCCTGGACCTGCCGCTGCCGGCCGTATCCCGGGCCCTGGAAACCCTTGTACGGGGGGGCGTTCTGGGGCGCGTGGTCCGGCCCAGAAGCGCCCACGCCGCCTATGCTCCGGCCCAGGACCTTTCCCGGCTGACGCTTTCCCGCGTTTCGGAAGCTTGGGAGAACGCGCCGGGGCCCAAGGAGCCCGCCGAGGAGGCCGCCCTGGGGAGCGCCGCCTTCCGCCGCCTTGCCGTCGTTGCCCTTGCCCTGGAAAAGCAGCCGGACATCCTGCTTACCGAGCTGGCAGCAGAAAAGAAATAGAAGCTATCTCAAAAATGAAAAGGAAAAGGATTTCGCGTCGGAGAGGGGAAAACCCCTTTTGAAAAAGCTGGGTTTTCCCCCCGCCCCCCTCCCCCTTTTCCTCAAAACTTTTTAACTAGTTGAAAAGGCAGTCATTCGAGGTTTAGTGCCCATAATACCGCTAAAAATCTCTTCCGCTGGGAATGGAAATAGTATTCAAAATTCAAATAATCCACATAGAGAAATTGTTTTGAGATGAGTTCTATAAGGCCGATTCGCGGCGAAGCTTGCAGGGGCCGAAGCCATAGCCTGCCTTTTAATACGCTTTGCAAATGTATGTAAGGAAAAGCCATGACCTTCCGTCAGAAGATATTCGCACTCGTGGCGGGGCTCGCCCTCTTCTTTTTCATCATCGCCATGGTGCGGAAGAAGAAGCTCAAGGAGGAGTACTCCCTGCTCTGGATCGCCACGGGCTTCGCGATCCTGGCCATGGTGTTCTGGTACGACCTGCTTCTCTTCCTCACCCGGCTCATCGGCGCGGTGCTGCCCACCACCACGCTTTTCCTCTTCTCCCTCATCTTCCTCATGCTCATTACGCTGCACTTCTCCAGCAAGATCTCCATCCTGGAGGACCGGGTGGAGAAGCTTTCCCGAGCCTCCGCCATCCTGTCGGCGGAAAACGAGGAGCTGCGGTCCCTCCTGGGCGCGGCGGAAAAGGAGGCCGGAGCCGAAACCCGGGCGGAGGAAAGCTTCACAGATTGACGGGTAGCTTGTTCCGGAGCCGGACGGAAGTGGGGTCCAGCAGGCAGTCGTAGGCGATGACGGCCACGCCCGCGCGGGCGGCTTTCCGCAGGGCGCGGCCGAAGTCCGGGTCCACGCGATCGGCCGGGCCGAAGCTTTCGGCGTCCATGCGCTGCACCAGGAAAAAGACCGCACAGGGCAGGCCCCGGCGCGAAAGTGCGGTAAGCTCGGCCAGGTGCCGGGCCCCCCGGGCCGTGACCGCATCCGGAAACAGGGCCTTCCCGTCCTCCACCAGGGTGCAGTTCTTCACCTCCACCAAAACCGGCGCCGCGCCCGGACCGGAGAAGCGGAGGTCCAGGCGGCTTTTCTCCCCCACCCGCACCTCGGACTCGGCCTCGGCGAAGCCCGAAAGCTCCGGCACGCACCCGGAAAGAACCGCCCGGCGCACCAGGATGTTGGGCACCTGGGTGTTGACGCCCACCAGGCCGTTCTCCATCACGATCATCTGCCAGGTATAGGCAAGCTTGCGGCCCGGCCGAGCGTCGCGGGACAAGTAGACCCTGCGGCCCGGCTCCGAGCAGCCGGTCATGCGGCCGGAGTTGGGGCAATGGGCGGTCACCACGCTGCCGTCCTCCAGGGCCACGTCCGCCAAAAAGCGCTTGTAACGCCGCCGTAGTGTGCCCATAATGAGCGGCGGAAAGCCAAGACCGCGGGGCACAGGGGCAAAGCGGTCGGACATGCTCGATTTCACGAAATTATCTCCATTATTTTTCTAGAGATGATATCCAGACAATAAATAATCTTTTCCCGATTGAGGATGATTTTTAAAGTCATTACAAGCTTATAACTCCAAAATGGCCGTATTGGACACGCAGCAAGAAGTTTTTCGGAAAAAAGGGGAGAGGGTGCGGGGGAGGGGAAAAACCGACTTTTTCAAAAGGGGTTTTCCCCCCCTCCCCCGCAACATCCTTTTCCTTTTAATTTTAGACAGCTCCACGATTTTTTCCTTCCAACCCGTTGGAGAAGGCCGGGGCTCATGGATGAAGCGGGCATCGCCCCCGAAAGGGCCGAGTTTCTACGCAGCGACTACCACCGCGGCTTTATCGCGTATGTGGGCTATAGAGCAACCTCCTTTTCCCGCGGGCGCTGCGAGTCCCGGCTGGACGTGGAAGAGCGGCACCGCCAGCAGGACGGCTTCGTCCACGCCGGAGTCATGGCCGCCATGGCGGACCACACGGCCGGGTACGCCGCCTTCACCCTGGCCCCGGAGGGAGTGCAGATCCTCACCATCGAGTTCAAAATAAACTTCCTGCGGCCCGCGGCAGGCCAGGTGCTGGTCTGCCGCTCCCGCATCGTCCGGGAAGGAAGGAGCATCGTGGTGGGCCAGTCCGAGGTGTTCGCCCAAAACGGCGGCTGTGAAAAAATGGTGGCCTTGGCCACAGTGACCATGACCCCGGTTCCGGCTTCCACCCTTGCCGCCGGGGGGGGGAACCGGGAGGAACCATGATGGAAAACCGCCTCCTCCGGCACCGCTACCTGGCCCAGACCCTGGGGCGCGCCATGCGCACGACCCTGGGCATGGGGCCGCTGGCCGCCGGCCGGATGCTGCTGCGCTACCCCTGGTCCCTGACTTTCTCCAAGGTCAACCGGATCTTCGACAACATGCTCCAAGGCCGCACCGGCCCCTATGCCGAGGCCACGGCCTTTCTGCTGCGGGAGATCATCTCCGAGTCGAGCCGCGACCTCACCCGCGCCGTGTGCGATCCCTCGCGGCTCATCCTGAACGAAGACCTGGTGCCCCCGGAGATCCTCTTCGGCATGGGCCTCTCCACCTGGTTCACGGAGTTTTTGGGCTTTCTCCTCCCCATGATCAACCCCGAGATCGCGGAACAATACATTGACGCGGGCGAGGCCGCCGGCGTGCCCCCGGACATCTGCAGCCTGCCGCGGCACATCATGGGAATCGCCTCCAAAGGCCACCTGCCCGCTCCCGCTGCGGTAGTCACCAGCAACAGCCCCTGCGACGGCGGCATGGCCTCCTACACGGTCATCGGCCGGGAGCTTTCCTGCCCGGTGTTCCGCCTGGACGTGCCCTACCATTTCTCAGGCAGGCGCGCCGAGGACTACTTCATCGGCGAGCTCCGCCAGATGATCGCCTGGCTTGCCAAGAACACCCCCGGCCGCATGGACTGGGACCGGCTGAAAGCCGTCTGCGAGGAACGGAACCGCATGCAGGAGGCCGAGGCGTCCCTGTGGGATATGCTGCGGCTTAGGCCCGCGCCCATGGCGGCCGAGCCGGTGTATCTGAACCACCTCTGGGGATTCGTCATCCGCCCCGGCATGCCGCACTCCACCTTCCTGATGGAAAAGATCCGGGACCTGGCCGCGGAAAACGTCGCCCAAGGCCGGGGAGCGCTTGCGAACGAGCGCTTCCGCATGCTGCTCTGGGGCCCCTTCCCCGCCTACCTCACTCGCATGTGGTCCTGGGCGGAGCGGACCTTCGGCATCTCCCTCATCGTGGACAGCCTGTCCTACAACCGGCTCGATCCCATTGACACCTCCTCGGAGGAGGCCATGCTCCGCAGCCTGGCCCGCATCGTGATGGCCGGGCCCATGGCCCGCCACTCCCGGGGCCCGGCCCGGAACTACTTCGACGACCTGTTCCACGCCGTGGAGAACTTCCAGATAGACATGCTGTGGCTGGCGGGGCACGTGGGCTGCAAGAACGCGCGGGCCTTGAACGGCATGCTCAGGGAGCGCTGTCGGGAAAAGGGAATCCCCCTGCTCATCCTGGAGTACGACCTCTCCGACGGGCGGATCGTGCCCGAGAAGGACGTGAAGGCCCAGGTCGTCCATTTCATGGAAAACGTGATGAAGGCGGAGCCCAACTGAGGCTTTGCCCGGCCCGGACATCCCCCGGCAGCGGCAGATCCCGTGAAATCCGGTTGACAATTTTTTTTCGCCGCCATATTGAGTGAGTACTCAATCAATATGGCGGCCGGCTAAGACATGCCGCCCTCTCCGGAAGGCCGGGAGCGAGAATGGGACGCAAAGAGGACATCTACGCCGCCGCATTGAACCTGTTCGCCCGCAACGGGTTCCGGGCCACCACCACCGCCGCCGTCGCCAGGGAGGCCGGGGTGGCCGAGGGGCTCATCTTCCATCATTTCCAAAGCAAGTCCGGAATACTGATGGCCATCTTGAACGAGGTGGCGGACGACTTCCTGGGCCAGGCGGAGAAAGCAATCGAGAAGTCCGTCTCCGGGCTGGACGCCATCGAGAGCATCGTCCGGCTGCACTTCCGCTTCCATGAAAAGAGGCTGCTGGAGTTCACGGTGCTCATGCAGGAGCTTCCCTGGGAGATGAACCGCTCCGGCTCCCCGGCGGCCGAAGCCATGCGCCGGAGGCTTTCGGGGCTGCTCTCCCGGATGTCCGAGTGCATCGAGGAGGGAGTCCGGGACGGGTCCATCCGGGCGGACCTGGACCCGGAGGACACGGCCCTGGTCATCCACAGCCTGGTGACCGGACTCATCCGCACCATCCGGGAGATTCCCGGCCTCAAGGTGAACCCGGGGATCGAGGACCAGACCTTCACCTTTCTCCGTGCGGCCCTTTTGCCGGGACGGCATGGAGATAATGCGAACAGGCCCGGCCCTTGAACGGAAGGAGACCTTCTCCCAACAGAAAACCTCTCAAAAGTGAGAAGGAAAAGGATTGCGCGGGGTAGGGGGAAGGCCTTTCTTTCTTTTCATCCATCGAAAATCCCGGCGTGCTGCCGGTGCGGACTCCGAACGCGGGAGCAAAACATGTTCTCCGGAAGCATTCAAACCAAACAGGGAACCCGAATGCAGGCCACACGCCCGGCTGCGGCGGCCCTGGCTGCGGTGCTCTTTCTCTTTTGCAGCGGCTGCGCCGGAACGGGGCCCTATCCCCTGGAGAAGCTCAAGCCCACGCCGGCGGAACGAGCGGCCTTCACCGCTTTGCCGGAACCCGTGCCGCTCACTCCGGACGCCGGAGAGCCGGCCGAAGACGCGCCCGCAGGACCGCCCCGGCTTGCCCCGGACAGGGTCCTGAGCCTTCCCGAGGCCGTGAGCCTGGCCCTGGCGGGCAACTACCGGGTGCGCATGGCGCTCCGGGGCGAAGGCATCGCCGACGACGGGCTTTCCATGGCGCTCACCCAGTACTACCCCTCCTTCGAGGTAAAGGGCATGTACCACGCCCGGAACAACGACCCGGGCATGGTGTCGCCCGCTCTGGGCGCGTCCTTCATAACCGGTGAGAAAGACGGTTATGCCGCCTCCTTTTACGTGAACTACCTGCTCACGGACTTCGGCGGCCGGTACTTCCGCGTCGCCCGGACGCGCCTGGACGCGGCCGTGGCCCGGCTTGCCGGGATGGACGAGGTCCGCAAGGTCACGATGGAGGTTTCCGAGGCCTACTTCAACCTGCTCCTGGCCCAGGGTTTCCACCAGGTGGCCCGGGACTCCCTGGCGCTCTACGAGAGCCAGGTGAAGGTCTCCCGGGACCTCTTCGACCACCAGATGGTGGCCAAGAACGACGTGCTCTCCGCGGAGATCGGCCTGGCCGAGGCGCGCCAGGCCCTGGTCCGGGCCGGGAACAACATCGAGCTGGCCCGGGCCGCGCTCAACTTCTCCCTGGGGATGTCCATAGACGGCCCCACCCGGATAAAGGACGTGGACGATGTGCCGGAACTCTCCGTCACCTACCCCCAGTGCCTGCTGGTGGCCATAGACCACCGGCCCGAGCTCGCGCGCCTGCGGGCCGAGAAGAAGCAGGCCGAAGCCGGGCTCGCCGAGGCGAAAACCGAGTTCGCGCCCAGGCTCGTGGCCCAGGGCGAGTACACCACGGCCACGGACAAGTATCTGTTGAACAAGGAGTACGCCGCCGCCGGGGTCCTGCTCTCCTGGGATCTCATTGCCGGGGGCAAGATCCCGGCCAAGGTCCGCCAGGCGCGGCGCTTCGTCGAGCAGGTGGAGGACCGGGCCCAGCTCACCTCCGACAGCGTGGCCCTGGAGGTGAAGTCCGCCTGGCTGCGCCTTAAGGAGAACCAGGAGAACTTCCAGGTGGCGCGGGCGGCCGTGGCTCAGGCCCAGGAGAACCTGGCCCTGTTCCGGCAGCAGTACGAGAGCACCCTGGTGTCGGTCACGGACGTTCTGGCGGCCCAGGCGCTTTTGACCAAGAGCCGCTTTACCTATCTTTCCACCCTCTACGACTACCACATCGCCCTGGCGCGCCTGGAAAGCGCCGTGGGGCGCTCCCTTTTCACCGAAACCGACAACCCCGATCAAAGGCCGGACAATGGAAAGAGCAATTAGAGGCAACCAGAGCGCCCGGATGGATTCCGCCGGCCGGACGCGGACCGTCTTCCTCCTGCTGGCCTGCGCCGGCTTTCTGTTGGCCTCGGCCCCCGCCCCGGCCGCCGAGGAGACGGCGGCGGTAACGGTGGTGCGCCCCCAGACCAGGACCGTGGAGCAGTCCGCCGACATCTTCGGTACCTTCCAGGCACCGGACCGCTCCCTGGTGGGCTCGTTGGTGGCGGGTGCGCTGAAAAGCCTGGACGCCGACGAGGGCGACGCGGTCAAGGCCGGACAGGTCCTGGCGGCGCTGGACTCCGCCGACTACCAGCTGGCCCTGGACCTGGCCCGGCAGCAGCAGGCCACGGCCCGTGCACAGGTGGACCAGGCCAAGGCGGGGCTGGCCCTGTGCGAAACCAACCTGGCCACGGCCCGAGCGGACCTGGACCGCATCAAGCCCGTGGTGGAGTCCGGCTCCTTCCCCAAGCAGAAGCTGGACCACGCCCAAAACGGCTTCGACGCAGCCACGGCCGCACGGAGCCAGGCCGCCGCTGCGCTGAGCCTCGCCGCCAGCCAGGCCGCCCTGGCCGAGACCCAGGTGGCCATCGCCAAGAAGCGGCTGGCCGACTGCAGGATCCTGGCGCCTTACGACGGCGTGGTCTCCCAGCGCCTGGCCAACCTGGGCGAGTGGATCATGCCGGGCAAGCCCGTGTTCGCCGTGGAGAAGGTGAATCCCATCGAGGTCAAGGGCGACCTCTCCGAGGTCTACCTGGCACGCACCGGGATTTCGGCTCCGGTGGAGGTTTCCGTGGACGGCGCGGCGGGAGGGCCGTGGAAGACCGAGCTCTCCGAGATCGCGCCCACAGCCGACCCGCGCACCCGCACCGTCACCGTCACAGCGCGCCTGAAGAATCCGGACCGGGTGTTCAGGCCCGGCATGTCCGCCCGCTTGAAGATCATCCTGTCCCGGCAAAAGGGCGCGCTGGTCATCCCCAGCCGCTGCCTGCTGGCCGCGGACGGCGGCAAGCAGGGCGACGGAAAGGTCTTCGTGGTGGAAAACGGCGTCGCCCGCATGCGCGCGCTCACCCTGGGGGAGCCCTTCCGGGAATGGATCACCGTCGTGTCCGGGCTTTCGCCCGAGGACAGGGTGGTGTCCTGGGGCCAGAGCAAGCTCAAGGACGGGGACCGCGTCATCGTCAAGGAAACGAAATCCGGGGGGGAAAAGTAAATGTCCCTGGCGAGCTCCGCCCTGCGAAGGCCCGTGGCCACCTCCACCATCGTCATCGGGCTCATCGTCATCGGGCTTTATACATTGCGGCTCATGGGCATTGATTTCCTGCCCAAGATGGACCTGCCTTACGTCACCATCGTCACGGTCTACCCCGGCGCGGGCCCCAAGGAGGTGGAGACCCTGGTGAGCAAGAAGATCGAGGACGCGGTGAGCGAGGTGGACGGGATCAAGTACGTGCGCTCGCTTTCCATGGAAAACGCGTCCCAGGTCTTCATCGAGTTCAACCTGGGCACGAACCTGGACTTCGCGGCCATGGACGTCCGCGAGAAGCTGGACAAGGTCCTGGGCGAGCTCCCCGACGACGCGGAGAAGCCGGTCATCCTCAAGGTGGACGTGAACGCCAAGCCGGTGATGAACCTGGTGCTCTCCTCGGACACCGTGCCCGTGGGCGAGCTCTACGACATGGCGGACCGCAGCCTTCGGGACCGCTTGAGCCAGGTGCCGGGCGTGGCCACGGTGGACCTCATCGGCGGAAAGAAACGGCAGATCCAGGTGCTGGCGGACCTCACGCGCCTCTCCAGCCACGGGCTGTCCATCCTAAACGTTATCCAGGCCGTGGGCGCCGAGAACCTGGACCTGCCCAGCGGGCACCTCACCGAGTCGGGCCGGGAGTACTCGGTGCGCTTCGAGGGCGAGTTCGACCGGCCCGAGGACGTGGCCCTGGTGGAGATTCCCCTGCCCACGGGCCGCACCGTGAAGCTCACGGACGTGGCCCGGGTCGCGGACGACTATGAGGAGCAGCGGATCGCCTCCTGGTACAACGGCGACGAGGGCGTGGTCCTGCGCATCAAGAAGAAGGCCGACGCCAACACCGTGGCCGTGGTGGACACCCTGCTGGCGCGAGTCCCGGAGCTCGGGAAGATGCTTCCCTCTGGGGTGAGCCTGGACGTCGCCAACGAGGACTCGGCCTTCATCCGCAACTCGGTCTCCGATCTTTTGAACAACATGCTGGTGGGCACGCTGCTCACGGTGCTCATCCTCTACCTCTTCCTGCACAACCTCCGCGCCACCGTCGTGGCCGCGGCCGTCATCCCCATCTGCATCATCTCAACGCTCATCCCCATGTACTTCGCGGGATTCACGCTCAACATCATGACCCTGATGGCCCTGGCGCTCTCGGTGGGCGTCCTGGTCATGAACGCCCTGGTGGTGCTGGAGAACATCTACCGGCACCTGGACCGGGGGGAATCGCCCACCTCGGCCGCCGTCATCGGCACCTCGGAGATCTCCCTGGCCGTGGTGGGCTCGGCCGGAACCAACCTGGTGGTGTTCCTGCCCATCGCCTTCATGAGCGGCATCATCGGCCAGCTCTTCTACCAGTTCGGCGTGGCGGTGGTGTTCGCCACCGTGGTCTCGCTGCTGGCATCCTTCACCGTGACCCCCATCCTGGCGAGCCTGTTGTGCAAGCGGCAGGACGCGGAAGGCAGGCGCGGCGTCATGGGCCGCTTCTTAGCCCTCTGGGACCGGGGGTACAGCACCGTGGAAAGGCTTTACGGCCGCGCGCTCGCCGCCTCCCTCCACCGGCGCGCGCTGACCCTGGCCGTCTCCCTGGCCTTGTTCTTCGGGGCCGCCCTGCTGGCCGGACGCATCGGCTCGGAGCTCATCACCGAGCCGGACCGCTCCGAGGCCACCATCACCCTGGAGATGCCCGCAGGCACAACCATGGCCCAGACCGAGCATGTGCTGCGGAAGGTGAACGACGGCATCTCGTCCATGCCCGAGATCAAGGGCATCCTCACCACCGTGGGAAAGATCGAGGGCATGCTGGGCAAGAGCACCGAGGGAGTACACGTGGGCCAGGTGATGGTGTTCCTGAAGGACAAATCGGACCGTGAAAAAAATATCCGGCAGGTGATGGAGGAGATCCGAAAGCGCCTGAGCGGCATTCCGGCCGCGTCCGTTGCCGTGATGCAACCGAGCGGCATCGGCGGCGTGGAAGCGCCCATCCAGCTGGAGATCATGGGCCCGGACTTCGAAGAGCTGCAAAAAATAGGCGTAAAAGCCATAGAAGCCGCCCGGGATCTTCCCGGCGCCGTGGACGTGGAAACCACGTGGCGCGCAGGGAAGCCCGAGCTCAAAATCGTTCCCGACCGGAAAAGGCTGGCCGACGCCGGAATTCCGGCCGGACGCTTCGCCATGGTGATGCGCGCCTACCTGGAAGGCCTGGATGCAGGCAAGTTCCGGGACCGCGGCGAGGAGTACGACATCCGGGTGAAGCTCTCCGGAGATGACCGCGAGTTCGCTGAAAAGGTGGACGACATGATGATCGCGCTCCCCTTCGGGGGCTCGGTCCCCGTCTCCCAGCTCGCCCGGGTGAGCGAGGAGACCGGCCCGGTGCAGATTCTGCGCAAGGACAAGTCCCGCATGATCATCGTTTCCATGAACGTGCGCGGCCGCTCCGTGGGCGAGGTGGCCGGCGACCTGGACCGGAAGCTCGCCGCCGAGACCCTTCCCTCCGGCTACCGCCTGCACCAGTCCGGCCAGGTGGAACGCATGAAGGAGTCCTTCGCGGACATCCTCATGGCCCTCATCCTGGCCGTGATTCTCACCTACCTGGTCCTGGCGGCGCTGCTGGAGTCCTATCTCACGCCGTTCTCCATCATGCTCACGGTGCCGCTGGGGCTCATCGGCGTTTGGGTCGCGCTCTACCTCACCGGCGAGAGCTTCAACATCTTCTCCATGATGGCCGTGGTCATGCTGGTGGGCATCGTGGTGAACAACGCCATCTTGATCATTGACTACATGAAGGTGCTGGAGCGCGACGGCGAGCCCCGGGACACCGCCATGCTGCGCGCGGCGGCCGTGCGCCTGCGGCCCATCATCATGACCACGCTGGCCGCTGCCGCCGCCATGGTCCCCATGGCCCTGGCCCTGGGCTGGGGCGCGGAGATGTGGGCCTCCATGGCCGTGGCCTCCATCGGCGGGCTTCTGTCCTCGGCCGCGCTCTCGTTGTTCGTGGTGCCAGCCGCCTACACGCTCCTGGACGACCTCGCCCTCCGGGTGAAGGCCTTTGCGAAAAAGGGGCGATGAGAATATTGCACGGTTTTGCCAAGAACAGGAAAACCCGGGTGCTGAGTCATTTCAACCGCTGGGAGGAAATACCTTCTCGGGCGCATGGAAAAGCGGCGGGGAACCGTGGTATAGATACGGAATCCGTGGGCGGCCTCGGGCGGCCCGGATGCAAGGAAGGGCACGGCCGGCAGTATGGAACGTACGGCGGCCGCGGCATGACACCGCAGACAGGCCACCCGAGGCCGCCCACGATCGCCCGCACGACCTGAAAGACAAGGGGGAACCCATGAAGATAGAGGCCCAAAGCGAGCTTTTCACGGCCGGCACGGAAGGGCCGGTGGCGGTGATCCGCCTGGAACGCAACATGATCCGGCAGCTGGTACGGATCGAGGTGAAGAAGCCCCTGTTCGACTTCCTGGACCACGCCCAGGAGTCGGGCGACATCCGGGCCGTGCTCATCATGGGCTGCCCGGAGAAGCTCTCCAAGCAGGAGCTAACCGAGTTCTTCGGGAGCTTCTTCCAGCCGGACCGCAACGTCACCGACCTGGCGCGCATCCACAACGCCGTGGGCCAGCTCATCGCCAAGATCCACGCCATGACCAAGTTCACCGTCCACGCGGACTGCGGTGAGATCAACTCCATCTTCTTCAACGTGAGCCTGGCCTGCGACTGGCGTATCGTCTCGGACCGCACGGTCTTCTGCTACCCCACCCTGGACCTGGGCATCATCCCCATGGGCGCGGGCATCTTCTTCATGGGCCGCAAGCTGGGCTCGTCGGCCACCATGCGGATTCTCCTGTCCGGAAAGGACATCCCGGCAGCGGAGGCGCTTTCCCTGGGCCTGGTGGACCAGGTGACGGAGGCCGAAAACCTGGACGCCGAGGCCCTGGCCTGCGTGCAACGCTTCGCGGAAAAGCCCCTGCGCCTGGTTGCGGATGTAAAAAGGCTCCTTAGCTTTGGAGGCAACGATTTAAAAAGCTTCCTGGACATGGAAAACCGGCTGGTCATGGAGTCCGTGCAGTCCGAACGCTTCCGCCGCCGGCTCCAAAAACACATGGACCGGTGACCGCGCCGGCCCCGCCGGGGAAAGGCAATGAAAAAAGCCCTGCTGGACGTTCTCTGCTGCCCGCGCTGCCTGCCCGAAGAACGCCCCTTGCGCCTCCATGCCGTGGAGGAGATGGACAGCGACGTTGCAGACGGCCGCCTGGAATGCAAAGCCTGCGGAAACGATTATCCCATCCGCTCCGGGGTAGCCCATCTTTCCCCCGCTCCGGCAAGCCGCCCCGGTTCCCGCTACGAGTCCGCGCCCCTGCTTTCCTCCTACCTCTGGAGCCACTACGGAGACCTCATCCCCGACGAGGAGGCCTCCGACGCCTATCAATGCTGGGCCGGGCTCCTGGCCCCCCGGCCGGGCCGCGCGCTGGACATCGGCTGCGCGGTGGGCCGCTTCTGCTTTGAAATGGCCGCCCGTTGCGACCTGGCGGTGGGCGTGGACTCCTCCGTCTCCTTCATCCGCGCCGCCCGCACGCTCATGCAGAAAGGCTCGCTTTCCTTCCCTCTGGTGCTGGAAGGAAAGATCACCCGGCCCGCCGGGATCGTCCTCCCCGCGGACTGGGACCGCAGCCGTGTGGAGTTCGTCGTGGCCGACGCCCTGGCCCTCCCCTTCCGCAGCGCCTCGTTCTCCTCGGTGGCCGGGCTGAACCTGATAGACAAGCTTTCCCTGCCGCTCTCCCATTTCGCCGAGGTGAACCGGGTCGCGGCTTCCCGCGAGTCCCAGTTCCTGTTCTCCGACCCCTTCTCCTGGTCCGCCGACTCCGCCGCACCCGAGCACTGGCTGGGCGGCACCGAAGCCGGCCCTTACTCCGGCCGGGGGCTGGAAAACGTGGCTGCGGTCCTGACGGGCGCAAAGGGCGGGCTCCAGCCTGCCTGGCGCATCGAGCAGACCGGCTCCGTGCGCTGGAAAATCCGCACCCACGAAAACCACTTCGAGCTCATCAAAAGCCGATTCATCAAGGCCGTGCGCTGACCGGCGGCCCATATCCCCCTTGCCGGGAGCGTACCATGAAAAAACATACCGTCTGCCGCATGTGCTCCTCCTGCTGCCCCGTGGAGGTGACGGTAAAGGACGGAAGGCTCGTCTCCGCCAGGCGCAAGACCGGCGCCGGGCCGGGTGCGGAGTTGATCTGCCCCAAGCTGGCGGCCGCCGCCGAGATCGTCTACTCGCCCGAGCGCCTCAAGACGCCCCTGGTGCGCAAGGATCGAAGCGCGAGCTTTGCGCCTGCATCCTGGGACGCGGCCCTGAACCTTGTCGCCGAAGAGCTCTCCCGTGCGAAAAAGGAGCAAGGCGCCGGCTCGGTGGGCTGGCTCCGGGGCATGGCCGCGGACTGGGGCGCCCCTTGGGACTACGCCAGCCGGCTCATGCACGCCTTCGGCTCGCCCAACTGCATCGGAAACGGCTCGGTTTGCCACGTGGCGCGGGAGATGGCCCACAACTATACCTACGGAGCCATGATCGTCCCCCAGGCCGGGGCCTCCCGCTGCATCGTGGTCTGGGGGAAGAACGACCGCAACACCTGCCCGCCCGCCCACGAGGCCATCATCGCGGCCCGCAGAAAAGGAGCCGCCCTCATTGTCGTGGACCCGGTGAAAACCCCCCTGGCCCGCGAGGCCGACATCTTCTTGCAGCTCAAACCCGGAAGCGACGGCCCCCTGGCCATGGCCATGATCCGCGAGATCCTGCGGAACGGATTGCACGACCAGGAGTTCGTGCAGGGCTTCACCGTCGGTTTCGAGCCCCTGGCCCGAGCCGCGGACAAGTTTCCCGCAGAAAAGATCGCTCCCGAAATCTGGCTGGACCCGGAGGAAGTGAAACGGGCGGCGCGGCTCTATGCGACAACGAAGCCCGCCTGCATCGTGGAAGGAAACGGCCTGGACATGCAGCTCAACACCTTCCAGGCCACGCGGGCCGTCTGCATTCTCCGGGCCCTCACCGGGAACCTGGACCGCCCCGGAGGCGACTTCCTCCCCCAGCCGGTCCCGGCGCAAAACATCCGTCTTTCGGAACGGCTGCCCGGAGATGTCCAACCCGTCACCGCAGCCTACCCCCTGTTCAGCTCCTTCCACCCCACCTGGGGGCTCCACGCCCAGTCCTGCCTGGTGGACGCGATCCTGGACCGCAAGCCCTATCCCGTCACCAGCCTGGTGGTCCAGTCGGGCAACCCGGCCGTGACCATGACCGACTCCGGGCGCACGGCAGAGGCGCTCTCCCGCCTCTCCTTCCTGGCGGTCATAGACATGTTCCCCACCCGCACGGCAAGCTTCGCCCATGTGGTGCTTCCGGCTTGCGGATGCTTTGAAAAGACCCAGCTAAACCGCGCCTATCTCCGCAACCTGCGGGTGGTGCTCCAGGACAAGGCCATCGAGCCCCTCCACGAGAGCCGCCCGGACTGGTGGATCGTCTTTGCGCTGGCGCGCCGCCTGGGGCTCTCCGACGACTTTCCCTGGACCGACGTGGAGCAGGCCATTGACTTCCAGCTGGCGCCCTCGGGCATCACGGTGGAAAAGCTCAGGCAGCACCCGGAAGGCATCGCCGCGGGAGAGCCCGCGTTCGAGAAGTTCCGGACCCGAGGCTTCTCCACCCCTTCGGGCAAGGCCGAACTGTTTTCCGGGCGGCTCCATGAAGCCGGGAAGGACGGCGTGCCTTTCCCGGACGGCAAGGCCGCCGACGCCCTGGCGATCTCCCGAGACGACGGCCAAGACCTCCTGGTGGGCGTGAGCGGAGAGCGCTCGGCCCGGTTCACCCACAGCCAGTTCCACCATATACAAAGCTTGCGGCAAAACGAGCCCGAAGCCCTGGCCGACTTCCACCTCGACGACGCATCGCGCCGCGGCATCGGGGACGGCGACCGGGTGAAGGTGGAAACCCCCCGGGGGCGCATCTGCCTGCGGGCCCGGATCTCGGACGAGGTGCACCGGGGTTCGGTGCGGATCGGATGGGGCTGGGGCGAAAGCCACCCGGAAGCGAACCTGAACAACCTGACCGACGACGGAATGCGCGACCCGGTCACCTGCACTCCGTCCAACCGCAGCTTCCTGTGCCGGGTGGAGAAAGCGGAGTAAAGAACCAGCGGGGCGCAAGGAACGGCTGAATGTGGGAAGGGAGGAGCGACTCTAAGGAGAAAGGGTCCTGGCGGCGGGCCGGGAATCAGCCTCGCGGAATGCGCCCTTGCCGTCCCACCTTACGTCATCCCTTGTTCGACTCCTTCATGATGTAGCGGAACAGGCAGTAATCCTTTCCCGTGTCGTGACGGGTTTGGAGCTCCAGCTTGATGGCCGGGTTATAGCCCTCCAGGATGGCGTGATCGGCGTAGCGGCAGTAGAGGGCGGCCAGGTCTTCCAGGCCCCAGTCCCGCGCCGCGCGGATGAAGCTGCACTCCCGCACCTTGACCACCAGGTCGCGGTTGTCCAGGACCGGGGTGAAGGAGAAGTTGTCCGCCCCGATATCGGTGTGGATGAGCCAGTTCTTGAAGGACAGCGGCTTCCCCAGGTTCCGCACCTTCTCCGCGATGCGCGCGCCCCGCCGCCTGCCGAAGTACTCCACGGCCTCGCGGATCAGCTCCTCGCCCTGCCCTTTTCCGAGCCTTTCCACCACCACCTTGCACAGGGACGCGAAGAGCTGAGCTCCCAGCCCGAACCCGGCCATCTGGTCCGTTCTGCGGGCAAGCCTTTTCCGTAAGGGGACGTCCTTGAGATACCACCAGCTGAAACCTTGTTTCGCTTCCCTTGCCTCGTCGTCCATGCGCCTGCCCTTCGTCTCTTTGTATGAAAACGCCCCGGGGAAAGCTCCGGTCGGCCGGTTTTCCGCCCCTTCTTCCTGCGGACCGGCTGCAAGAGCTGAGGTCCGTTGAGCCGCAAACCCCGGAGCCAAGATGGTGCGGGCAATCCGGGGCCGGTCCGGGGTTCTTGGCGCCAACCCACATCATTTCCTGCCCCGTTCCCTTCGCGTTCGATCCCGGCAGCTCCGGCTTTGCGGCCCCTCCGAGCCCATACGATGGCTTTCTTTGGGAGGGGGTTTGGGGGGGCCCGATGTTTTTAAAAGAAAAAAAAAGTGACCCCCCAAA
>JBFMHL010000299.1:0-18877 GCA_040753055.1 Thermodesulfobacteriota bacterium
CGGTGGAGGCGTCGAACATCTTGATGTACTCCAGAAGATACCGCCTTTGCCCCTCGTCCAGGTCCAGGAACTCGATCCCCATCTCATAGATGTTTTCGCCGGTTTCCTTTTGGCGCACAACCTTCCCCTTCACACTGAAGAGGTCCTCGTCAAAGGCGATGGTCACGTATACCACGCCGTTTAGGTCCAGCTTTGCGGTCGTTTCCAGAAGAATGCCGGAAACGGACACGTTGAGTGTCCGGCCCATTCCCTGCTCCACCAGGCGGTCCTGGTCGTCGAAGCACGAGAAGTTCAGAAGATTGATGGAGTCTATTCGGGTATGCCTGCGTCGTTCCAGGGTCATGGCTTCCTCGAGTGCGGGGAGGGGTTGTCCCCCCCCGGGTGAATAACTCCCGATTGTCGCGGTCCTGCGTCCGCGGCTCCGCGCCGCACGGAACTTGCGGCGGAAAGACATTGCCGCCCGCAGGAGGGGCGAACTCACGGGAAAAAGTTACCTAATACTCTATCAAATGTCAATCAAACGCGCAACGGAAAGTACCGGGGGCTTTCCGGGCTGCTTTTTGCGCGGTCCCGGGTCGGCCGCGGGCCCTATCCTCCCGGTTTGCCGCCCGCGTTGCCTTGGGAACGATCGTGATTATTTTTTAACAAAGATTCCTATGTACTCGGAGAAGGGGCTACCCCCTTTTCTTTTTTGACAGTCCGCGTCGCTTTTGGCAAAATGAGGGTTGCGGCTTTGTCCCATTCGAAACATAAACGGAATAGTCCGAGAGGAGCCCAAGCCGGCGAAGCGGGGCTCTTTCGGGCGGGGTCCTCCTCCGCCGCTGGAACCGACCTCTAAAACGCCGGCTCTTTCAACGCATTCAGGATATTGCCCCATGAGCGGAAAGGATCACCTAGACGATCAGGCCACGATGGTGACGGGCACCTCCGCCTCCACCCAGACCGGCCGGGCCGTATCCCTGGACGACGCCCCCACCGCCTACGCCGGGGCCGCACCCCTGGAGACGGACAGCGCGGACCCCGACGGGCGTTTCCAGATCATCGGGGAGCTGGGGAAAGGCGGCATGGGGGTGGTCTACAAGGCCCGCGACCGCAAGCTGGGCCGGGTTGTCGCATTGAAATGCCTGCGTCCGGAAACCCAGGAAAACCAGAAAACCCTGGAGCGTTTCTGGAACGAGGCCAAAGCCATCGCCTCTCTCAACCACTTCAACATCATTCAGCTTTACAACGTGCTGGACAAGGGCTCGGACCTCTGGATCGAGATGGAATTCGTTCCCGGAGGCAGCTTGAAGGACAAGGTGGTGAAGGGCGGCCCCCTGCCCGTGGAAGAGATCATCGAGGTGGGGATCCAGATTTCCGACGCACTCGCCCACGCCCATGAAAAAGGAATCTGCCACCGGGACGTCAAGCCCGGCAATATCTTGATGACCGAGCGCGGCACCCCCAAGCTGGGAGACTTCGGCCTTGCCCGGGAAGCGGGCCAGAGCCAGGAGAACACCGTCCGGGGCGCGCTGGTGGGGACCATGTTTTTCGCGGCCCCGGAGCAGATGGCCGGCGGCGGCAACATTGACGGCCGGAGCGACATCTACTCCCTGGGGGCCACCCTGTATGCCGCGGCCACAGGGGAAGCTCCCCGCGCCATCCGCCTGGACCGCGTGCCGGAACGGGTTCGCGAAGTCATCGGGCGCTGTCTGGAGGAACGTCCGGACCGGCGCTACCAGGACGCGGCGGACCTGAAAAAGGCCCTGGAGAACCTGCGCGCCCCCACCCATACCACGGGGCGCGCCTGCACCCAGTGCGGCCACACGAATCCCCTGAGCGTCCGCTACTGCCAGAAATGCGGCAACGCCCTGGCCGGACGCATGGAAAAATGCAGCAAGTGCGGCCAGGAAAACCTGGCGGACGCCGAGTTTTGCGGGCGTTGCGGCATGAGCCTGCACTCCTTGCGCCTGTGTCAAGCGGCCCAGAGGGCCTTTTCCGAGGGCCGCATCGCCGAAAGTCGAAGCCTTTGGGAGCAGGCCCTGGCCAAGGATCCGGGCAGCGAGCAGGCTTCCCTGGGACTGAAAAGGGCGGTGCGGGTCTTGGAGGACATTGCCGCGGCCCGGGAAAAGGCGGCCAAGGCTGCGGAGCGGGGGGACAAGGAGGGCATCCATTCCGCCTTCAAGCAGGTGCTGCAGCACTGCCCGAACGACCCGGAGGCTTTGGCCGGGATAGCCACCGTCAAGGACGAGCTCCTGCAGACGCGAATGCGCCGGGCCCGCTCTTTTTTCTCCCTGAAGCGCTACGACAAGGCCCTGGAGCAGCTTCAGGAGGCGCTGGAGATCGAGGAGCACGACGAGAAGGCGCTTATCCTCCTGTCCCAGCTCACCCGCGTTTACAAGCCGGCTGCCTCCGTGAGCCGCGACACGACTCCGCCCACGGTGTCCATGCAACTCTCCGTGGGCCGGGGCTTGAACAAGAGCGTGATCCGCGTCATCGCCATCGGATTGGTGCTGGCATTCTTGGGAATCCTCTTCTACCTTTCCTCGGGAGCATCCTCCTCTCCGCAGGACGACCTGGCCGAGGAGTCCCTGATGGCGGCGCGCAAGGTGGCTTCCCTCATCCGGACGGAGCATCCGGGAAGGCTGATCACGGCCAAGTCCCTGGCCGACCGCGGTTTCGTCGCCAAGCGGGGGGTTACGGTGCGGGTGCTGGATCCCAACCCGAAAAGCCCGAGCATGGAGGCCTTTCATCCGCAGGGCAACTTGATCTTCCGTCTGGAGCCCTCCGGGATCATTACCACCCGCGAGAAGGAAGAAAAGTAGGGGCCGGCGCCTTGCCGCCCCGCCCCGCCCATGTTCGGTCAAAGGATTTCCCATGCAGCAACCGCTATCCTGGCGCCTGACCCCGTCCACCATTGCGGCGCTTGTTTCCCGTGAGGCCCTGGCCGGCCATTTTCTGTTGGGAAGAACGCTTGCTCCCATGCCGGGGGAGGTTTTGGCGGTGTTCCGGGCAGGGCGGCTCCTTTCCTTGGTTACACAGGGGGAAGGCTTTCGCGCCGGCGGGCTGGCATCCCGGATCTCCGGCATGTTCTCCGCCGGGGAAGACATCGCCTGCATGTTTCTGGACTCCGAGGCCTTTTCCCTCTCCTTCCGCATGGGTGCCCAGGTAAAAGAGCTCCTGCCCGATGCGGCCGGCATCCACACCGGCAGCTTCTCCGTGGATCAGCCCCTTATGGAAAACGGCGCCTCCGAATCCGTTCCGCCCGCCAGTGGGGGAGATGCCGCGCCGCTTCCGCCGGCACGGGAGAATGGAACCGCCCACGGGGTGATCTCCTCCATTGCGGGAGGCATGTCCCGGGACTTGGACTCCCGGAGGAGCATCCTCACTTCCGACGGCCGGGCCATGCTCTTCGGCGTGCGCGCCACCCTTCGGGTGATCCCGGACAAGGCGGAGAGGGTTTTCGCACTTCTCAAGGGCCGCAGCCATCTGGAAAGGGAAGACCTGGTGCCCGAGCTGCGCGCTGAGCTGGTGGGCCATTTCGCCGGGGAGGTGCTGGCGCACCCCTTCGCCCGCCTTTCCGCGGACCTGTCCATTCTGGGCCGCATCAACACCGAAGCCAGGAAAAGAGTCGAGAACCTGGTTTCCGAATGGGGCATGGCTCTGGATCGGCTTGCGGTAAATCCTTCCCTGTCGGACCTGGAACGTAAAGGAGAGCTCAACCGGGAGCGCGAGGCGCTCCTGGACGATGCCAAGCGAAGGCACGCCCTGGCCCTTTCCCGCATTCGCCATGAGCACGCGGAGAGCAAGCTGCGCGAAGAGCTGGCCGACCAGATGGAAAAAGCCCGGCGGGAGCGGGACCGCGCCCGCCAGGAGCTTGCCGCTGCGGCCCTCTTGGAGGACCGGAAGGCCGACCTGGCGGCCGCCGAGGTGGAAGTCCGCATCGCCGAGATCCGGGATGCGGCGCGCCTCCAGGCCCTGGCCAAGGAGAAGGAGCTTTCCCTCTACGCGGACAGGGAGCGCTGGGAGCAGGAACGCAGGAAGATGCGCGAGTCCGCGGAGATCGAGATGGACCGGATGCGGGTCCTGGCCGAGGAGTACCGCAAGAACAAGCGCGAAAAGGCCCGTCTCCTCCAGCAGGAAATGGCCCTGCGGGAATCCACCGCAGAGGCGGAGCGCAGGCATGTGGAAAAGCTCCTGGCCATGGGCGCCAGCGCCGGCACTCTCACCGAGGGCCTGCTCCGGGAGGCGCTCATCCAGCAGACCGTGCGCAAGGCCATCGCCGAGTCCGAAGGCCTGGGCCAGATCTTCGGCGACGTGGAGGCGAAAAGGCACGAGCTGGACCTCTTCCGCGACGGCCAGAACAGCCAACCGCCCATCGGAATTGCGGGCCAGGGCCAGTGGTACATCCAGACGGGAGGTTCCTCCCGGAACGGGGCGGGACGGAAGCTGGAGGGAGGCAGCTCCAATCCTCTCCTACCCGCCGCCGGTTCCGTCCGCGAGTCGGAAACCACCTACCCAGACTCCCAGTCGGACCTGCCGCTATCCTGCCCCTCCTGCGGAGGGGCCATGCCGGCCGGCTCCCTTTTCTGCGGCTTTTGCGGGAGACGGCTGGGCAAGGACAGAGAGTAGAACCCGTCACCAAAAGCTTTCTCCGGGGGGCATTGGAAATTTTTGCCCATGTCCGTCTTTCCCCTTTCCGCCGGTTTTTGTTGTTATAATAAAGACTAAGCATGTTTTGAGCGTGTAGTAAAAAGTTGCCCGGAAAAAGGGAGAGGGAGCAGGGGAGGAAAAGAGCTTTTTTTAAAGGAAGTATTTCCTTCCCCCGCCCGATGCCTTTTCCCCTTTTCATGTTTTCAGACAACCGCCAAAGAAGATCGCCATGAGCCCGGTCGTTCCCGTTCGATTCGGCAAGTACCTGCTTCTCGATCCCATCGCGGTGGGCGGCATGGCCGAGCTCTACCGCGCCAAGATGGTGGGCGACGAGGGCTTCGAGAAGATCCTCGTGGTGAAGAAGATCCTGCCCCACCTCACCGGCGAGAAGGACCTGGTGACGGCGTTCATAGACGAGGCCAGGCTCGCCGCCTTTCTCCAGCATGAAAACATCGTCAGGACCCACGACTTCGGCAAGATGGGCTCGGACTACTTCATCGCCATGGAGTATCTGTTCGGGAAGAACCTGCGGGTTCTCTCAGACTCCGCGGCCAAGAAGGCTTTGCAGATGGGCCTGGGCGAAATCCTCTACGTGGCCGCGCGCATGGCCCGGGGCCTGGCCTATGCCCACGCGGCCAAGGACTACTCCCAGACGCCTTTGCGCATCGTGCACCGCGACGTTTCCCCGCCCAATATCTTCATCACCTACGAGGGAGGGGTGAAGATCGTGGACTTCGGCGTGGCCAAGGCGGCGCGCCAGAACACCACCACCCAGTTCGGCGTCATCAAGGGAAAGGTGGGCTACATGTCCCCGGAGCAGGCGGACGGCAAGCCCATTGACCTGCGCACCGACGTGTTCGCGGCCGGAGCCATCCTCTACGAGATGCTCACCGGCTCGCGGCTCTACTCCGGCGATACCCTGGAGGTCCTGGCCAAGGCTCGGGCCGCGGATTTCACCGCGCCGGAAACCCTGAACTCGGAGCTTCCAACCTGCCTCCTGCCCGTACTCGGCAAGGCGCTGGCCCGCAACAAGGAGGAGCGCTACCAGAGCTGTGACGACATGGCGGCGGACATCGAGGAGTGTATCTTCCAGCTGGGCCTCCGGCCGTCGGCCCGCAGCCTTTCCTCCTTCGTGCGGGAGGTGTTTGCCGACCGCATTGCCGAGGAGGAGCGCTCCCTCATGGAGGTGGCCTCCGTGCCGCTGGGGGAAAGTCCTCCCGAGGCGGTGGAAGAGGCTGCCCCCCTCAAGGAAAAGACCCAGTTCCTGGCCCTGGAAAGGGCGACCGGGGCCTGTCCTGCCTGCAACAAGCCCGTCAGCCGGACGGATGCCTACTGCCCCTGGTGCGACGCCACCATTCTGCCCCCGGACCAGCAGGTTCCGGCGATCAGCACCGGACCGCGCGACATGATCGAGTGCCCCGGCTGCGGCAACCGGGTGCGGGGCGACTTCCTCATTTGCAACCAGTGCGGAACGCCCCTTTCCCCAAACCGGGAGCGACCGGGACGGGATTTTCCGGCCATGGCCGGCGCGGCCGTCGCCGCGGGAGTGGACAAGGGCCAGGCCATCACCGTCTACTACAACGCCGGCCGCATCTACGAGGAAGGGGTCATGGACTTCCTGGAGCTGGCCGTGGCGGACATGGGGGCCCACCCGGTGGAAGGGCTCCGGATCAAGGTTTCCGGGAACGTGCTCTCGGCCCCGCTCACCTACCGGGCTCCCTTTCCCCTGGAGCCCGGACGCCCCAAGATCCTGAAGATCCCCGGCTTCGTGCCCCGCTCTCCGGGCAAGGACGTGCTCATGCTCTCCTTTTCCGGAACGCCCCACGGAGCACGGCCCTTCTACCTGCTGGGAGAGACGCCCGTGGAGGTGGCCTCTCGCCAGGATGGGCAGAAGAGCGTGAACGTCAACATCTCCGCCAAGGGCCCGCTCATCGTGGACATGGACCAGGCCCTTCCCGGCGCGGACAGGACCAGGCGGAAGAAAGGGCCCGCCACGGACCGCTGGATCGGCGTGAGCCTGTATCCGGACCGGGAAAAGGAGCTGCGCCTGGCCCGGCAGTTCCCCGAGGCATGCGTGCGGGCCGAAGAGGTGGCCCTTCCCGCCCAGATCGCCTTGGCGCTGGCGGCGCTCTCCCCCGAAAACGCGGGGAAGGCCATGTTTTTGCGTCCGGACGGCGTTTCCTTCCGGCTGGTGGCGGGGAACACGCTCCTTCTCGGGCGGAAGCGGGACATGGTCCACGTGCCCGCGTTCCTTTTTCCCGAGGAAAAGAACGAGCACTTGAATGTGAAGGTTTCCCGAGTCCACTGCCGCATCATGGTCCGGGACAACCGGGTCTTTATCCGGGACACCTCGGCCAACGGAACCTTTTTGGGCAAGGAGCGGCTCCCGCAAAACGAGGACGTTTGCCTGGAAAGCGGAAGCCTGATAACAGTGGGCGGAGTGCTGGAGATGTCGCTCAGCATCCACACGGACGGCGAGAAGGTGCTGGCCGTGGCCCTCTCTCGGATCAACAACCGGACCGAGGAACGCTATGTTCTGGCCCCCGGTCCCGTTCCCGTCGGCATTGCGGAGAATTTGCCCATCACGGTGCCCGGCGCGCCTCCCTTTCTCTGCGCGCTCTACTACCATCCCTTGAAACGGGGCTGGTATCTGCGCACCCTCTCGGGCTTTGCCGGCGGCATCAAGGACGTGCGGCTGAAGATGTCCCATCCCCTGAGCTTCGGGGCGGCCAAGTGCGGTTTCGCCACGTTGTGACCCTTTTCGGGGGCCTTCATGAACCTCCAAAAACCACGTGATCGCTTCCGGATGGCGGTCGTCTCCCTATTCATCCTGTTCGCGGCGGCCGTGCCGGCGGCGGGGGTCTGGTACTACCGCTCGGTTGCAGCGGACGTGGAGCAGAGGGGCTACGACCAGCTCAAGGCCATCGCCCGCCTGAAGACGGATCAGATCGTGGAGTGGCGCCGCGACGCCCAGAGCATGGCGGGCATCCTGGCCCACAGCCCTTTCTTTGCGGCGGCGGTCCGACGTTTTCAACAGTTCCCGCAGGACCAGGACCTGAAGGGGCAGGTCCTGGAGCGGCTCCGCGTGGTCAAGGAGGCCACCGGCTACGAGGAAATCTTCATCGTTGACGAGCTGGGCCGGACACTGCTTTCGGCGGAGAACCCGCCGGCCACGCTGGACAAGGACCAGGGGAAATACGTGGCCGAGGCCCTCTCCTCGGGCCGCGTGGTGACGGGCAACCTTCACCGCTGCCTGGTCTGCGGAGGCCTCCACATGGAGGTGTTCGCCCCCCTCTCCGGCCAAGGAAAACTGCCGGGCACGGTCCTGGTCTACCGCCTGGACCCGGCCCACAGGCTCTTTCCCCTGCTTGCCAACTGGCCCGTATTCCGCAAGAGCGCCGAAACCCTCCTGGTGTGCCGGGACGGCGACTCGGTGGTTTTCCTGAACGACTTGCGCTTTGCGTCCGATCCCGCGCTCTCCCTCCGGGTTCCCCTTTCCGCAACCGATGTGCCCGCGGTACAGGCCGTGCTGGGCCGGGAAGGCTTCTTCAAGGGCCGAGACTACCGGCACAAGGAGGTGGTATCGGACATCCACCGGGTCCCCGACTCCGACTGGTACATGATCGCCAAGGTGGACGAAAGCGAGCTCACGTCGGAGGCCCGCACCCGGGCGGGGAGCATCCTGGTGGTGGTGCTTTTGCTGGTGCTCCTGGCCGGGGCCCTGTCCGCTTTCGTTTTTCTCTCCCACCAGAAGCAGCTTTACCGGGACCTGTACCGTTCGGAGCTGGAAAAGAAGAAGCTGGCCGGCTACCTGGAGATGGTGGCGCGCTATGCCAAGGACATCGTCCTGGTGGCGGACCAGGACCTCAAGATCGTGGAGGCCAACGAAGCGGCTTGCCGGGCCTACCAGTACGGCATTGAAGAGCTTCGGAATCTCAGCGTTTTCGACCTGCGGGCGCCGGAAACAAAAGGGAGCCTGCAGGGCCAGGTGAGCGACCTGATCCGCAAGGGGGGCGGGTTGTACGAAACCCTCCACCAGAGGAAGGACGGCAGCCAATTCCCGGTGGAGCTGGCGGTGAAGACCATCGAGGTGGAGGGAAACCGCTACCTTTACGCCATCGGGCGCGACCTCACGGAGCGCAAGGCGCTGGAGGAGAAGCTCCGGGAGGCGAGCAAGATGGAAGCCGTGGGGCGCCTGGCGGGCGGGGTGGCCCACGACTTCAACAACATGCTGGCCGTCATCATCGGCTATACGGAAATGGCCATGAGCCAGGTGGGCGAAACGAGCCCGCTCCACCAGGACCTGGAGGAGATCCTCAAGGCCGCCCAGCGCTCGGCCGGCCTCACCATGCAGCTATTGGCCTTTGCCCGCAGACAGCCCCTTTCCCCCAAGGTGCTTTCCTTGAACGAGGTCGTGTCGGGCTCCACGGGCATGCTGCGGGGGATGGCCGGCGACAACGTAAGCCTCACCTTCAAGCCCGGAGACGAGCTCTGGCGCGTGAAGATGGACCTGTCCCAGGTCAACCAGCTTTTGACCAACCTGGTGACCAACGCCCGAGAATCCATTGAGAGAACGGGGGCCGTGGAAATCTCCACCGGGAACGTGACCCTGGACCCGGAGGCCGCGGCCAGGGAGGGCTTTCCCGGGCCGGGGGACTATGTCCGGCTCACGGTGGCCGACACGGGCCGGGGCATCCCCCAGGACAGGCTTCCCCACATCTTCGAACCCTTTTTCACCACCAAGGAGGTGGGGCAAGGCTCGGGCCTGGGCCTTGCCAGCGTGTACGGCATCGTTACCCAGAGCCCGGGGGCGATCCGCGTGGAGAGCGAGCCGGAAAAGGGGTCGCTCTTTCACATCTTTTTGCCGCGGACCAAGGAGGAGCCGCCGAAAAAGGCTCTCCCGTCCGCTCCCGCCCGCAGCGTCAAAGGGGTCACCGTGCTGTTGGTGGAGGATGAGGTCCAGGTGCTGGCCATGGCGGAATCCTTCCTGACAGCCAGCGGCTACCGGGTCCTGTCCGCCCCTTCCGGGGAAAAAGCCCTGGAGCTGGCCCGCGGGCACCAGGGCGCCATAGACATCCTGATCACGGATGTGGTCATGTCCGGGATGAACGGAAAGGAGCTGGCGGAAAAGCTCTCCGCGGCCCGGCCCGGCGTGAGGATCATCTTCATGTCGGGCTACACCAGGAACGTGGTGGCGGAAAACGGCATCCTCGCAAAGGACGTCCACTTTCTGCAAAAGCCCTTTGCCATGTCCGAGCTTCTTTCGGTTTTGCAGGATGTGCTCGGGAAGTGACGGAGAACCCGGCTCATAGCAAGCGGCACGCAAACCTTGTCAACGGCCTTTTTCCCCTTCCTCTCCCGCCTTTTTACATTCAGTACTCCGTCCCCCACAGGATGTCCGCGCCCGAGCCCTGGTCGGACACCGTGCTCTGAAGCGAGAAGCCGCGGCCCAGGGTGTACTCCACGGAAAGCTCGTCCGAGCCCTCGCCCAGGGCTCCGCGCCGGTAGGTCACGAAGATGTCCGGGGTGATGTACTTGCCCAGAGTGAGCGACGTCCCCCCTCCGGCAGCTCCCGGAGAGATGGACAGGACGTCCAAGGGCACCAGGTTGTCGCCGAACTGCTCCAGGCTTTCCAGCATCTGCGACCCGAAGAAGCTCGCCCCCTGGTCCATGAGGGACATGGACTGGCCCCCGGTGATGTTGCTGGCGGCCTTCCCGAACAGGAGGTAGGAGGCGATGTCGGTTTCCGTCATGGGCGGAGTGGAGGAAAGAGCCAATGCCATGCGGGAGAGCGAACCCCCGATGAGGAGCGTGATGACCACGTCCGACACCCGGTAGTCGGCGGAAACGTCAATCAGGGGATCGGGCGGGCTTTCCCCCAGGAAGTTCACCACACCCTTTTGGATGGAGAAGGTTTTTCCCCGGAACACGTAGAGGCCGCGTACGGTTTCCAGGCTCCCGAACAGGACCGGGCTCTGCTCCCCGCAGGCCTTGACCCCTTTCAGCTTTCCGGAGAGCTGCACCTGGGCCCCGGCTCCCTTGACCCAGAAGGGGCCGTCCACGGCAAGCTCCACGGCCATCTTGGATTGGACGAACACACCGGGGACCGCGTGCCCGTTCTCCTTTTTGGGCATGTCCGCGAACTGGATGTCCGGGTCCAGGGTCACGTCCGGGCTCACGCTTTTTAAAAAACGGTCCAGGGCGAACTTCCCCTCCCCCACATTCATGGTGCCGGTAAGAGAAAGGCAGGGCCAGGCCCCGGAAAGGGAGAGGTTGGCCGAAGCCTGCATGGCCAGCATGTCCCGGTAGTTGAAGTTGAGGCCCTTTGCGCTGGCCGTTCCCGAGATCGAGCCCAGGGAGGCCCCGGAAAGGGCCGCGCTTCCCGATACGGCGATCAGGCCGGCCGTTCCGAAGCCCGAGTTCAGTTTTTCCAAGGAGATCCGATCGCGGGAAAAGGAGAGCTTGCCGTCAATGTCGTGGAAAGGCTCGGGCAGGCCGGCCAGCGAGATGCGGTCTCCGGTGATCGAGATCTCGCCGGACGGAACGGGCTTTCCCAGGGTCCCGGCGACGCTTGCCGTGGCGTTCAAGAAGACGGAGAGCTCCGTAATCTGGTTGGTGAAGCTGCGGACAAAGGCCAGGGAAAGATCTTTTGCGGAGAGGGTTGCTTTGATCTGCCTTTCCGAAAGGCTGTCGGTCATGGGCAAAGAAAAGGGCCCGGCCACTCTGGCTTCCGTTTTGATCTCGCCGCCCTTGCCGGGAAGGGCGGTGCCTGCCAGGGAGAGGCCGGATGCGTCCAGGTCCGCCTCTACGGAAAGCCGGAGCGGCGGGATGTCCGGGTTTCCTTGAAAGTCCGCCACGGTAATCTCCACCCGTGCGCGCGGATCGGAACGCGGCCCGCGGGCGCTGGCGTAGAGAATGGCCTTGCCCGAGACCTGGTGGTCTTTCCAGGCGTAGCGCAGGGCCTCGCCCAGGTCCAGCTCCGAGCCCCGGACCGTGACCTCCAGGGTGTCCATCAGGGAGGCGGCCCAGGCCTGCGCTCCGTGGGCGTGCAGAAACTGCTCCGAGGCGTGGGCCTGGGCGTTTACGCTGATGGCGCCTACATTTTCCTTGGAAACCGAAGCGGTCAGGCGGGCCTTTCCGTTCTGCAGATCCGCGTCGGCGTCCACATTTACCCGGGGAATGCCCCGCTGCGCCCGCAAGCTCGTCGCCTTGACGACGGCCGAGGCCTTGGGAGCGTCGGTCCTGCCGGAGAGCGAGACGACGGCCCGGACCTGGCCCGAAAGGCCGGGAATCCCGGCAAGGCTTCGCAAGGCCTTGAGATCGTCCGAGGAGATCTCCACTTGAATGTCCAGGGGGTCGCTCCGGCCCGGCGCCCAGGTCCCCCAGTCCGGGGGCAGCGGATAGGCCAGGCGGATGGGCGCATCCATGGAAAGGGAGAGAGTCCCGGCTGCGGAGTCTCCTTGGGCGCTCATCTGCGCCCGGCCGTCCTTATAGGAGGCGGAGGCCTTGCCGGACAACGGAGGAAGGTCGTTGGTGAATGAAAAGTCTTTCACGTCGGCCCCTGCCCGGATCATCGGCCGGGCAAAGGATCCGGAAAGCGCCAAGGTGGCCGAGCCGCGTCCCCTGAGATCTCCGGCCCCCAGGAGCTTTCCCAGCTTCTTAAGGTCCGGGGCGTCCAGGAAGGCGGAAAGTAAAATCGGGACGTTGTTCTTCTGTTTCCAGGGCTCCCATCCCGGCGCCAGGGGAAAGGACAATGAGGCGGGCAGCATGGCGGTCAGGGAAAAAGCGGCGCCGTCCGATTCCCCGGATGTCGCCAGCGTCGCCAACCCGTTTTCATACGCCCCGTCCGCCTTGGCGGAAAGGACCGGGATATCTTGGGCCACCGACAGCTTTTCCACCCGGGCGGAGAAGCGGGCCTGGGGCCGGGCCGGGGAGCCGGACAGGGAGACATCCGCCCAGACACGTCCGGAAACCGGGCTCTTCGGGTCGGCCAGAACCGCAAAGCGTTTGAGGTCCAGGGCGGAAAGCTTTGCGGCCAGGGAAACCGCTCCCTTCTTTACATAGCTCCCGGAAACCGAAAGTGCCTGGCCCCCGCCGGAGAGGAAAAGGTCCCGGACATAGGCTTTATCCGGGGAATAGCCGAGCTCCGCCGTTTTTTGGGAGGAAAGCGCGATCCCCGGCGCGTTCACGGAAAACCGGGTCAGCCGGACCCGCTTCTCCGCCCGGTCCAGGCCCAGGGCCTGTCCGGCAGCCGAAAGAGAGGCCTTGTCGAAGTTCTTCACGTCCAGGCGGAAGTCGGCCGCGCTTCCGTTTCCCTTGGCGGAGAGCGACAAGGAGGAAAGGGTCCGGCCGGAAAAGGCGATGTCCCTGGCCGCAAGGTCGAGCCCGCCTTCGGCGGAAAGCGGCCTGCCTTTGGCGGAGAGCGTAAGCGATCCGGCTTTTAAGTCCGCGGCCTGCAGCTTTCGTATCGAAACGTTGGCATCCACGGAGAGGTCGTTTCCGGGCCGGTTCTCTGCGGATATCTCGGCCGTCAGCGAGCCTGCTGCCTTTTCCTCCAGGAACAGGCCGGCGATGCCGGAGATGTCCTGGGCGGAAACCGAAAGATTAGCGCGGCCCACCGCATCGAACCCGGCCTTTCCGGTAAAAAGAACGCGGACGCCTTCTGCGCGGAGGTCCCCTTCCTCCACGTGCACGCCCGAGCGGTTCACCAGAGCCGATACCGCCAGCGTCAGGTCGTTGAAGCGCCCCAGCCGGGATCGGGAAACGCGGAGATCGGCCGTCGCCTCCGACCGGGTGAGGGGGGCCGCCGCGGCCTTGGCAAGCGAGAGCCCGAGCTTCCCCGCGATGTCGCCGGCAAGCTTTTCGTCCCGCGTGATCCGGCCCGGATCCACCTTGTCGAAGGAAAGGGCAAGGGCGAGGTCCGCAGGTTCTTCGTTCCGGAAAAGGCCGGAAAGGGTTCCCGAGCCTTCCAGGGACAGGTTCCCTGCGTCCGTTCGGGCCGAGACGGCGAGGCGCTCCAGTCGTTTTCCGTTTTTCTGGAGGCTTACCGAGGCCTCGGTCACCGTGATTCCGGCCGCCTGGGAGCCGGCCAGGGCAAGGCGCAGGGAAGCGCCCAGGTCCGCCGGGTCCCAGCCGTCGCACGCGGCGTCCAGCGT
Source organism: Thermodesulfobacteriota bacterium (assembly GCA_040753055.1). Taxonomy (GTDB): domain Bacteria; phylum Desulfobacterota; class Desulfobacteria; order Desulfobacterales; family Desulfatibacillaceae; genus JBFMHL01. The sequence continues at coordinate 13,788 of JBFMHL010000299.1, forward strand.
ACCGGTGAGAAGCGTTGCCGGGGCTTGGGTGATGCTTTCCAGGTTGATGCGGGAAAAGGAGAGGGAAGCTCGCGCCGTTTTCCGTGCCAGGTCCGCGGAGGCCTTGGCCGAAAGGGTCTGGCCGGGGGAAGAGGACGCAACCACCTCCGCACGGGGGCGGTTCAGGGTTCCGCTTGTCGAGATCTTTGCCTCCAGGCCCTTTAGGGGAGGAAGGCCCGCCGCCAGGTCGGCGTAGTCTTGAAGCTTTCCAATGGAGGCGGAAAGCGAGGCCGATACCGGCGCATCCAGGGAGAAGCCGGCCCCCAGCGCACCGGAAACCCTCGCATGTTCATCGGAGAGGGTAATGGCGGAAACCTCGGCCCGGTCCGGAAAAAGGGCGGCCGCAAGGTCCAGGCGGAATTGGTGCTCCTTCTGAGGGGTGCCTTTCAACGCCGGGAGAAGCAGCAGACCGTTTTTCAAGCGGATATCGGGGAGGGAAATCCCGGCGCCTTGGGATGTCCCGGTTTCCTCCGCCGGCTTTTCTTCCTCCGGTCCTCCGGCAAACAGGCGCGCAAGCTCCCATTGCCCGTCGGGTTCCCTGCGGAGCGTGGCCCGGGGGCCTTCCGCGAAAACCTCCGGGATCCTGGGAACGCTTTGTAAAAGCCCGGGCAGGAGGGGCCCGGCGGAGAGCCGCTCCACAAAGAGGATCTCCCCTTCCGGGCCGCAGAGGCGCAGGCCGGAAAGGGTCACGCGGCTTGTGTAGGAAAGGGCGATCTCCTCCACCGAGAGGCTGGTCCGAAAGGAGGCAAGCTCCTGGTTGGCCAGGTGGAGCAGCCGGGCCTTCACGAAGTCGCTGGAGGCGAGAACGGGCAGGAAAAGGAAGAGGACCAAGAGGATCGCCAGGAGGGCGGCGAGGACCCAGGCCAGCGCTCGGGTCGTCTTGCGCAAGAGTCTTCCGGCGCGGCGCAACGTCATCTTTTTCCCGCCCCCGTGAAGATCATCCCGCCGGCCAAGGCTCTTTCTGAAACAAGCAGCCCGCGCAGCCTCCGGGCCCGAAGGGCTCGGCAACCGCTCCGTGGGGCCTTTTTCTTCCTATTGCTCTTCGAAACCGCCGGCATAGGTGATGTCGCACATGGTCCTGAACCGGATGTGCGGCCCGTGGGCGACTCCGGCCAATTGAAAGGCCGGGTTGAAGATGTTGGTGCGGTGACCCCGATCGGGCACCCCGTCGTCAATGATGAGCTGGATGACCACGTCCCGGGCCGTCTTGGCGCCATAGGAGATGTTTTCCGCAACGGTTTTGCGCCACCGGCCGTGGCGGGAAAGCCTGTCCCAGGGCTGGCTTCCGTCCGTGCCCTCGTGGCCGAAGCCGCCGTAAGGCCCCTGATCGGCGACATGGTCCTTGGATGCGCGGCTCATGCCTTCCGAGATCCCCAGGCAAGACAGCTCCTGCTGCCTGCGCAGGAAGGCCACGGCCTCGTCCAGGGCGGTCACCCCCTCCTTGGTGATCAGGTAGCAGTTTTCCCCGGTCTTTTTACGGCGGCCTTCGTAGAGGTCCCGCTCGGCCAGGATGATCCGGGCATACTCCCTGGGGTCGGTGCGCGCCTGGTTCATCTCGGCGATGACCTGACGATCGAACTGGGTGATGACGGACTCCTGGGCCCACTCGAAACCCGCGGCCAGAAAAAAGACGGCGCAGACGAACGCAATTTTAAATGCGGCTCTTCTGATGGGCATGGAAAATCTCCCGTCAACGTATCAGGTCGGCGTTCGTGTCCTCGGATTTCCCGGAGCCCTAAAAATAGCAGAAACGAAAACCAAAAAGAAGGGGTGAGATCTCTTGTTCCCCGATAAAACCCTGATATGATGCACGCGGGTTTGCGGGCGGCGGGGAGGCTGTTGCCCGGCCGGCCTGCGGAACGGGAAAACGTAAAACCGACGGCGGGAGGAACCGATGCCGGAGCCGGAAACGAACAGGAAGGAAAACACGAGCGCGCGGGGGGATCGCATCCGGGTGGTGGTGGCGAGCCTGGGGGGCCTGGGTCTTCTCCCGGGCATTCCCGGAACCTTCGGGGCCCTGTTCGGCCTGGGGCTGCATCTCCTGGCAGCCCTGTTCCTCTCCGGCTGGGCGCTTCGAGTCGCCCTTCTTCTTTTTCTGGCCGGGCTCGCCTGGATGAACTACGCCCTCACCCCCTGGGCCACGGCCTACTGGAAATCCGAGGACCCTTCCCAGTTCGTTGCGGACGAGGCCGCCGGCTACCTCATGGCCGCGGCGGCGGCGCCCGACGGGCCTCTGTTTATCGTGGCCCTGGGCTCCTTCGTCCTTTTCCGGGTTCTGGACGTGATCAAGATTCCGCCGGCCTGGCAGATAGACCGGCGCATGCATGGCGCGTGGGGGATATTTCTGGACGACCTGGTGAGCGGGCTCTACGCCGCGGGAGTCCTGCACCTGCTCTTCGCCCTCGGGGTCCTGGGCCGCTGAGGCGCCTTCAGGAAAAGAACGCCACCTTGCCGAAGGGGCAGCTGGAAAAGTCCGTAACCGTCTTTCCCTGGTGGACCGATACCGCACCGCAGTCCAACCCGCCGGTGCAGTCAATGAGCTTCTTGGGGCCGTACTTGCTCGGAGAAATGCGGGTGAACCGGGTCTTCAAGCGGATCTCGCGGCCCAGCACGGGGCAGGCCACGTAACGAAAATCCACCAGATCCATGGGATGAACTTTGGGCTCGGCCATGGCGCAATCCTTCCCTTTGGCTTCTATATAAGAAAAATTCTCACTTACTCGGGGAAGTCAAGGTCGTGCCCGGAATTTTGTCCTCTCCCTCCTGCCCCAGAAGCCCGGCCAGATCCTTGCGCGCTTCCGGATGATCGGGGTTGTAGATGAGCGTCAGGCGAAGCTCCCGCTCGGCCGCCGCCGGATCGCTCAGCAAAAGGTAGGCCTGGGCCAGGTTCCGGTGGGCCGAGGCGTTCACCGGGCGCAGGAGGAGCGACCGCTGGTAGTACCGGGCCGCCTCCCGGGGCCGGCCCATCACCATCATGCAGTTCCCCAGGTTGTACCAGGTGTCCCATGCGTCCGGCGCCAGCATGAGGGTCTTCTCGTAGACCTCTACCGCCTTATCGCAGTCCCCGGCCTCGGCCAGGGCGAAGCCCAGGCTCGCAAAGGCCCGCGCGTTCTGCGGCCTCTTCGCCGCCGTGTCCGCCCAAAGGGCCGCTTCGCTGCGAAAGTCCCGGTTGCGGGCAAAGGTGGCAAGGCCCAGGGCAAATGCGACCGCGCACCCGGCCAAAACCAGCAGGGTCCGCGCTTCCCGGTTTCCCGCCAGCCGAAAGGCGCCCAGCACCGCCAGCACGCACAGGGGAACGAGCGGAAGATACATCCGGTACTCGAAAGCCGCGTCCATCAGGGGAAAAACACTGGATGAAACAAGAAGCGCCAGGAAGAACAACGCTCCGCAAAGCGCCGCCGGAGACTTCCCGGCCACCCCCCCCATCGCCGCGGCCAGGAGCGCCGCCAGGGCAAGCGCAAAGGGCCACACCCCGGCCAGGGTTTCCTTGGGCCAGGCATAGTCCATCACCAGGGGATAGGGAAAAACGGCCAGCCGCAGGTAATGAGAGATCACCCGCGTCTCTGTGATCAGGTACTCCCAGGGCGTGAACTTCGTGAAATCAATGGTTTGTGCTGTACCCCCCAGGCCGGCCAGGTATCCAAGCCAGGCCAGCGCCGGCAAAAAGCCCGCATACAGCTTCCAGCTCCGCCGGGCGGCCTCCCGGAAGCTCCCGCGCACCAGCACGGCCTCGAAGAGGTACACCATTCCCGGGCCGACCGCAGCCGTCTCCTTGGTCCCTACAGCAAGCAGCATGGCCAAAGCCGACCCCGCACCCCACCACCCGGCCCTTGTCCCCTCCCAGCTCCGGATGGCGCAGTAGAGCGCCGCCAGCACCAGCATCGCCGCCAGGGACTCGAAGCGCTGGCTTATGTACGTCACCGCCTGGGTGTCCAGGGGATGCAGGCCCCACAAAAGCGCGGAAAAAAAAGCCAGCGTCCGCGCGTGCGCTCCGAACCTCTCCCGCAAGCGGGGAAGCGCCAGCGACCGCCCCACGATCCCGTACACAAGAAGCATCGCCGCGATGTGGATCAACACATTGACCGCGCGATACCCCCAGGGCGCCAGCCCCGACAAGGCATGGGACAAGGCAAAGGAGAGGTTCGCCACCGGACGCCCCGCCGCCACGCTGCCGGCCGGGCCATACCACGGCAAGGGCCACAGCGCGCGGATCGTGGAGTTGTCCAGGATATTCGCCCGGTCGTCCATCACGAACGGCGCGCCCAGGCTCGCCCCATAGGCCGCCGCCGCCGCGAGGAACAGCCCCAGCGGAAACAACACCCGGCCCGGCACAGACGAACCCGCACACCGATCCTGCACGGCCCCTCCCGCTATCTCAAAAATAATAAAGAAAAGCCTTTTGCGGGGGAGGGGGGAAACCCCCTTTTGAAAAAGCTGGATTTTCCCAGCTGCCCCGCATCCCTTCCCCCTTTTGAGGCAAAACTTTTTGAAGCAGGCCCAAAGGCTGGCATTCAAGGTCTGCGGCCCAGAATGGCGGGAAAATCGCCGTCCCTGGGAAAGGAAAGAGTATTTATAACTAGAATAAGTCCCATAGGGGAACAATTTTGAGATGAGCTATAGTATTTATCATAATTGCTGTCTGGTTTGCTCTTTGCGGGCGCTGGGCGCGCGTATGGTTTTTCGGGTCCGCGCAAACCGACAGGAATTGTGACAATCGCTTAAAAAAAGAAAACCCGCGGAAATCCCGGCGACTCTATCACCGGAGACCTTCGCGGGCAACCGCTCCCCCACCTGTGAGGCACACAAAAACACCGGCCCCGGAAAACGCGCCCGAAGGGGGGGATACCTCGGGCGCGTCCTCCAGGGCCGATGCCTTTCAAGCCGCGGCTTGCGCGGCCTGGCTCCGGGCCGTCAACAACGGGACCTGCGGAAACGAACGGAGACGCTTCCTCTCATCGTTTACTTGACGGCCTCTACAACGCGGACAAATCGTCGGGAGATACCGCCCGCGCCTTGCCCTGAAGCGTGATCCGGTTTTATGAAACAGCTTT
>JBFMHL010000300.1:0-5602 GCA_040753055.1 Thermodesulfobacteriota bacterium
CCTGCTGGGCATATGCCCTGCAGGCCTCGCTTTTTCATCGTCTCGGGATGAAGCTCCCGTTATCTTCCTACTTGCCTGCCTGGGACAGGACCTCGGGAATGAGCTCCTCGCAGCCCGGGGCCGAGATGTTGATGCCGGCGATCCCCTTCAGACCCTTGATGGCTTTGATCTGGGCGAGGCAGAAAGCCATTCCGGCCTTGGCGTCGGTAAGGCTCTTCATCACAGTCTCGGGCACGTTGATGCCCCTACGGGAAGCGGCCAGCCGGGCCGCGGTTTCCGCGTCCTTGATCACGATCACCGACGCGATGAGGCTGGCCCCGGCCAGGGCGCCCTTCTTCTGCGCTGCGGCCAGCCAGGCCTCGAAAGCCTTGGCGTCGCAAACCGGAGTGGTGATGATGAACTTCGCGCCCGCGGCCACCTTGTTCTTGGTGACGGCCAGGTGGAGCTCCGGTGTCTTGACGAAGGGGTTGGCGGCCGCTCCCAGGAAGAAGCCGGTGGAGCCCCCGACTTCTTTGCCGTTCATGAGCTTTTTGCTTCGGGAGATCTCGTTGGCTGCGGCGATCCACTGGGCGGCGTCCAGGTCGTAGACCCGCTGGCTCTGTGCCTGGTCTCCGCGGGAGGGGTGCACGCCCGTTACACAGAAGATGTTCTTCACGCCCAAGGCGCCTGCGCCCAGAAGATCGGCCTGCAGGGCCATGCGGTTGCGGTCCCTCGTGGACATGGTGAGGACGGGCTCGGCGCCCGCGTCGAGAACGGTCCGTGCCGCGGCCAGACCGGAGACGGCCACCGAGGCGCCGGGATTGTCCGGCGTAAGGACCGCCGTGGCCAGGCTTTTCACCGAGCCGGCAAAGGAGGCCAGGCCCGAGAGGTCGGTTCCGCAAACGGCCGGGCCTTCGCACAAAAGCGCAAGCTTGCCCTGGGCCAGGATGTTTTCCAGGTTGGTGACTCCGCTCATAGGGTAAGGTCCTCCCTGACGATCTTCCGGGGTCCGCCCGACAGGCTCACGGACCTGTCCTTGGGGGCGCAAGCGCGGTCCAGCTTGTCGGTTTCGCCTAAGGATTGCAGGCGCTCATAGATTTTTTCCCACACGCACTCGGTCTCGGGATCGGCTTCGCACATGCCGTCCACCGAGCCGTCGCAGGGGCCGTTCAAGAGGCCCTTGGCGCAGCGGGTGACCGGGCAGAGGCCGCCGAAGTTGCCCACGCCGCAGGCGCCGCAGGCGGAGCAGTACTCGGCCCAGATTCCGTGGGTGAGCGTTCCGCCCATGAAGGAGGTGTTGAGGCCCGGAAGCACGCGCACGCCGGGGAAGGCCTCGGCGATGTACTGGGGGCCGATGCCGCAAGCCAGCGACATGACCGCATCGTACTTCTTCTTGGACACGGGCTCGGAAAGCCACTCGATGAACTCGGGTTCGCACTGGCGGTCCAGCATGAGCTCGTCAATGACCACCGGCTTTCCCTGCTTTTTCCGGGCGATGCGAAGGGCCGCGGCCAGGATGGCCACCTCCTTGCTTCCGCCGGCGTTGCAGACCGACACGCAGCCCTTGCAGCCCACCATGAGGATGGTGTCCAGGCCTTCGATGGCGGACAAGAGCTCGGGGATGGGTTTGTGTTCTCCCACGATCATGGGTTTTTGCTCCTTGGTGAACTAGTTGAAAGAAACGTTCCCGTAATGGCTTCCGTGTTGTATCCATTGTTCCCGCGTCCCGGCGTCGGGTTGCCGCCTTATGCCGCCTTGCAGCCCTTGAGGGGGTTGGGTCCCAGGGCGCGGATCATCTCCGTGGCCTCCTGGGCGGTCTTGGCGAAAAGCGGCGCGTCGGAGGCGGAGATGTTGTGCATCTGCACGCGGTCCGGCTCGAGCCCCATGTCGGCCAGCATGGCCCGGATGTACTTGACGCGCTTCTTCGCCTTGTAGTTGCCGGTTACGAAGTGGCAGTCGCCCTCCATGCACCCGGTGACCAGGACCCCGTCCGCGCCCGCCTCCAGAGCCTTGAGCAGCGTCAGGGGATCTACGCGGCCGGAGCAGGGCACGTGGATGATCTTCACGTTAGGCGGGTAGCTCATGCGGATGGAGCCCGCCAGGTCCGCTGCGGCATACGAGCAGAAGTTGCAGCAGAAGACGACGATTTCCGGTTCGAAGGTCTGGTTCATGATCCGGCGCATTCCTTTTCGCGCATTAACAAGTGAACAGGACGGACATCTTCTCTTCGATCTGGTCCGTCCGGCTGTGGTGTACCGTGATGGCCTGCACCGGGCACTCGGCCGCGCACATGCCGCAGCCCTGGCAGCGGGCCGGGTCAATGGTGGAGACGCCGTCCGCGTTGATGGCCGGGATGTGGTAGGGGCAGGTCCGTACGCACGTGAGGCAGGCCGCGCACTTCTCCGAGTTCACCTCGGAGCAGGGCCCCACCAGGATGGCGTCCTTGGCCAGGATGGAGACCGCTCGCCCGGCCGCGCCCATCGCCTGTATGATGACCTCTTCCGGGAACTTGGGCGTGTGAGCGTCGCCGGCCAGGAACAGGCCGTCCGTGGCGAAGTCCAGGGGGCGCAGCTTCACGTGCGCCTCCAGCAGGAAGCCCTGCTTGTCCACCGGGACCTTGAACACGTTGGAAACCTGATGCACCTCCGGGTGGGCAGAAAGCCCGGTGGAGAGAGCCAGGAGGTCCGGCGTGACCGACATCCTGCGCCGCAACGCCGGCTCGAAGAAGGAAAGGGTCAGCGCCCCGTCCTTGATCTCCGCCTGCGGCGGGTCGGCCGGGTCGAAGTTTATGAACACCACGCCCAGCTGCCGGGCTTTTTCATAGGCAAGCTCCCGGAGGCCGAAGGTGCGGATGTCGCGATAGAAGACCAGGACATTGGCCGCCGGGCTTTTTTCCTTGATGCGGATGGCGTTCTCCACTGCGGCGGTGCAGCAGACCCGCGAGCAGTAAGGGTGCTCGGCGTCGCGGGAGCCCACGCACTGGATCATGGCAACGGTCTGCCCGTTCCCGGCGACCGGGCCTTTCGAAATCTTCCGGGCTAGCTCCTCCTGGGTGAGGACGGCCGGGTGCTTGCCGGAAAGATACAGGTCCGTCATGGTGGGAACCGCTCCCGTGGCGATGATGCCCGTGCCGTGCTTGACCGTGGTAGCCGTACCGTCGGATTTTTTAATGGTGGAGACGAAGCCGCCCACGTGGCCCGCGGTCTTTTCCACGACACTGGAGAGATGGACCCGGATCTTGGGATGGGACCGGGCTTCCTCCGCCAGCTTCGCGACAAAGGCGGCCTGGTGGAAGCCCGCGATGGGCGCGCTGTCCAGGTGGCGCCCGCCCAGCTTGTCGGAGCGCTCCACGATGTGGGTCACGTAGCCGTGCTTGGCCAGGGTGAGAGCCGCAGTGAGCCCCGCCAGCCCGCCGCCCACCACCAGTCCCACGGGAGTCACCGGCACCGACTTGGCCTCGATGGGGGCCAGCAGCTTCACGCGGCCCACGGACATGCGGATCAGGTCCTGGGCCTTCTGGGTGGCGGCCTCCGGGTTCTTGGCGTGCACCCAGGAGCAGTGGTTGCGGATGTTGGCCATCTCCATGAGGAAGGGATTCACGCCGGCTTCCCGCAGGATGTCGCGGAACAGGTCCTCGTGGGTCTTGGGCGAGCAGGAGGCGATCACCACGCGGTTCAGGTTGTTTTTTATGATCTCTTCCTTGATGCGGACCTTGCTGTCCGTGGAGCAGGCGAAGAGCAGAACCTCGGAGTGCACCACGCCGGGGATGGTCTTTGCATACTCGGCGGTCTTCTGAACGTCCACCACGCCGGCGATGTTGGTGCCGCAGCAGCACACGAACACGCCCACGCGAGGCTTTTTCCCGAACTGGGTGTGCTCGGCCACCTTGGCCTTGGCTTTCACCTCGTAACCTTTCACGGCGGCGATGGGGACGGTGGCCGCGGCCGCGGCCGCGCTGGCCTGCGCCACGGTCTCGGGAATGTCCTTCGGGCCCTCGAAGGCTCCGCACACGAACACGCCGTCCCGGCTCGACGCCAGACCCGTTTCCGGGGCCACCTTGGCGAAGCCGAACTCGTTTACCTCGATGCCGGCGGCCTTGGCGAGCGCCGCGGAGTGGGCGGAGGGCCGGAGCCCCACGGCCAGGACCACCAGGCCGAAGGTCTCCTCCACCATCTTCCCGGTTGCAGGGTCCTGATAGGCCAGGGTGAGGTCTTTGGTGACCGGGTTCTCGGTGACGCGGGAGATCATGGAGCGGATGTAGCGCACCCCGGACTCTCCCTTGGCCCGGTCGCAGTAAGAGTCGAATCCCTTGCCCTGGGCGCGGAGGTCCATGAAGAAGATGCTGGCTTCCATGTCCGCATGATGGCTTTTGGCCACGACCGCTTCCTTGGTGGCGGCCATGCAGCAGATGGAGGAGCAGAAGCGGCGGCCTGCCCGGATGTTCTCCCGGGAGCCCACGCACTGGATCCAAGCCACCTTGTGGGGTGCGGTCTTGTCCGAGGGGCGCAGCACCTCGCCGTCCGTGGGCCCGGTGGCGGAGAGGAAGCGCTCGAACTCCATGGTGGTGATGACGTTCGGATACCTTCCATAGCCGTACTCCACGGCCTTTTCCGCCTGGAAGGTGTCGATGCCCGGAGCCAGGATCACGGAGCCCACGGGAAGCTCGACAAGCTCTTCCGTCTGCTCGAAGTCTATCGCCTTGTTCTTGCAGAACTTCTCGCAGGCCCGGCAGGTGCCTTTCTTGAAGTAGATGCAGGCGTCCCGGTCAATGGAGTAGGTGAGCGGCACGGCCTGGGGATACAAGAGCCCGATGGCCTTCCGTTTGGCCATGTTCTCGTTGTAAGCGTCACCGGCCTTGGCCGGGCACTTCTCCGCGCAGATGCCGCATCCCACGCAGCGGTCCTCGATGACGTAGCGCGGGCGCTTCCGCACGGTGGCCGTGAAGAAGCCCGGTTCGCCGGTCAGCCCCACCAGGTCCGTCATGGTCATGATGCGGATGTTGGGATGGCTGGCCACGCCGATGAGCTTGGGGGAGATCATGCACATGGCGCAGTCGTTGGTAGGGAAGGTCTTGTCCAGCTGGCTCATGCGGCCGCCGATGGAGGACTTGGACTCCACCAGGTACACCAGGTAGCCGGACTCGGCCAAATCGAGGGAGGCCTGGATGCCGGCGATTCCGCCTCCGGCCACCAGCACCGCGCCCGTGGGATCTTTTTTCATGCGTTCACTCATGGTTTTTTTCCGTGGTTGCCCGCGCTCCGGGATGGGTACGGTTTTGGTTAGATCATTCCCTTCTCGGCCAGGTAGGGCCGAGGGTCCTTGATGTGCCGCGCGAGAAAGGAAGCGGGCGCGGCAAGGTTCATGGCCATGGCCATGACCTCGGTCACGTACAGGATGGGAATGTCGTAGCTGGTGCCATATTGCTCGTTGATGGCCCCCTGGTACATGTCCAGGTTGGCCTGGCACATCTGGCAGGAGACCACGATGACGTCCGCCCCTGCCTCCAGGGCCTTGTCGTAGAGCTTCTTCACGAGCGCGAGCACGATGTCGCGCCGGGAGAGCGCGAAGCTGGCGCCGCAGCAGTCGGTCTTGTAGGACCAGGGCTTGACGTCCACTCCGCAGG
>JBFMHL010000301.1:0-15577 GCA_040753055.1 Thermodesulfobacteriota bacterium
CCCCTTTTGAAAATAGCGGCTTTTCCCCCCTCCCCCGCACCCCTTCCCCCCTTTCCGCAAAACTTTTTGCACTAGCTGGAAAGGCAGCCATTCGAGGCTTAATGCACTTAATACCGCCCAAAAGCTCTTTCGTTGGGAAAGGAGATAGTATTCAAGACTCAAATATTATTCATAGAAATACGGTTTTGAGATGAGCTCTAACAAAACGCCAAGGCCAAAAAAACGTTACGAGAGCAGCAGCTTCCATCTTTTGGCCGCGGTCTTCGCGATCATGGGCATGCGTCCGGCCAGGGGCCTTGTCACCTCGTCGCCGAAGGCCTGGAGCAAAAGCTCGGGCATGTAGCGCAGCCGCACCCCATAGAGCCGGCTGGTCCAGCCCAGAGTGAGCAGGCAGCCCGGGCAGTTCAAGGCGGCGTCGCGCACTCCGGCTGCCTTCACCTCCGCATACTTCTTCCTCTGGGCGGGCAGCATGCTTTTAAAGATGTTGCCATCGCGGGCAACGCTCACCGCCCCGCAGGAGAGGTTCTCGTCCTTGTTGTGGGCAAGCTCCGCGCAACGCACCCCGGCCGCGGTGTACAGCCGGCGCAGAAGCCCGTGGAAGTCGGTCGGAAGCTCGGTGACGTAGCAGGACTCGTGCACCGCCGCGCTGATGTTGAGGGGCTTCTTCACCTGGATTTCGCCGGCGCTCAAACGCTCGTCCAGCCAGTGGTAGACCGAGGTCACCTCGAAGGGGAGCTTCTTTCCGTAGACCTTGGGGTAGATCTGGGAGAAGAAGGCGTAGCACGAGCCGCACCAGCAGACCATGCGCTCGGCGGGGACCGCGGAGAGGTCCGCCAGGGTCTTTTCCGCCCGCTCGGCAAAAGCGTCCCAGGAGCCGGCGCGGTAGTGGAGCTCGCCGCAGCACTGGTCGAAAGGACCGTACTTGGGAAGCGGGGCCAGCACCCGGCTTTGCTCGATGTCGTGGCAGGAGACCCGGCCCACGCAGCCGATGAACAGGAACTCCTTCGTCTTCTGTGGCTTGATTGCCCAACGTTTGAGAATCCCCTTCTCCGCCGGGGAAAGCGCCGCATAGAGGTCGGTGAAAAGGTTGGGCGGCGGGTTGCCGGTGAAGAGGTAGTTCAGGAAGGCCGGGGTTTTGCCCTTTCGCGCATCGAGGATGCGGGAGAGGATGAGCTCGTGGGGCCGCAGGCCCTCCGGGCAGAAGCGGTTGCAGTCGAAGCACAGGGCGCAGGAGTCCAGCACCCGGGGCGCGGGCGCGCCGCTGATGAGCTTTTCCATCTCCTCCGCGGCCTCGGCCGGAGAAAGCCCCAGAACCGGGCAGCGGGAAAGGCACAGCCCGCATCGGGTGCACTTGGTCCAGTCGCAGCCGTCCGTATAGCCCATGATCTCCCCTTCCGCATTCGTGGTTCCGCCCGGCCCTCCGGCACGCTCCGGGTGAATGCCCGCGTCGCCCGGAAATCGGTGCTCATGGAAATCAGGCCCTCAAGCCATCTTTCCCCAGCCCTGCATGATTTTCAAACCTTTTTCCCTTTCCCGCATGCTTTCTTGTCCCAATAAAAAAGCCGGGGGAGCGGTTCGCTCCCCCGGCCTCGGATGGTTGATCAATCCTGCTGCGGCAGGCTGTTACAAGAGGTCTACCAGAGCCCCAACGCGCTGAGGAAGCATCCGCCGCCCGAGCCCGAGGAGGCTTTCTCGCCGCTTGTCGAAGCCGCCGTCGCGGTGCCTCCGGTGGTCTGGGTTCCGCCGGTGCCCGTCGTGCCTCCGGGCGCGGGCTCCGGCCGCGGGTTGGGCAGGGTGTAGTAGGCGAAGATGTCGTTTTCGATGATGAGGTTCAGGGCGTCGGGGGCCTTGGATTCGGCCTCCAAGTCCTGGGGTCCCTGCCCCGGAAGCACGTCCGCATTCCCCAGGAAGTTTCTCTCTCCCTGGGTGGTGGCTTCCATGAGCCGGTAGCGGTAGGTGGCCTCCGGGACGGCCGTCTTGTCCAGGAACAGATAGCTTCCTCCCCGCGGATGCGCCATGACCCCCGGCAGGAGCCCGCCGGAAACAAGCACGGGCTCGGCGTCCGACTCATCGGTCCGGTAGAGGAAGTAGCCGATGGTGTCCGCCTCGGTGGAGGTGCTCCACCGGACCGCGACCTCGTTCCCCTGCCAGTAGGCTTCCAGGGAGGAAAGCACGGCCACGGTGACGTTCAGGTTCCACCGGTAGTCCTCCACCTCGCCCGTGGTTGGCGCGAACAGGGAGTTCAGCGCCATGCCCGTGGAGGACACCAGGAGCGGCTCCTCGGGGTAGATGCGGAAGCGGGCGAAGAACGTGTTCGCGCCGGCGGCCATGGTGTCGGGCACGAAGAAGGAGATGGTGTTGTTCCCGGCACTCACCGGCCGGCTGAAAACCGCCTCGGCCAGATCGTTGAAGTCGCCGTCCTGGTTGAAGTCCACCCAGCCCGCCACCCAGCCGGCGGCCGAGGCGTTCACCACCACCGAGGCTCCGTCGGGACCGGTCTTCCAGGTAAGGGAGGTGAGCGTCACGCCGTCGTCGTAGGTGTCCGCGCTGGCCGTTGCCGAGTCCTTGCCGTCGGTTTCCGTGGAAACCCCGGAGCCCATGTAGATGGAGCCCGCGACGATCCGGTGCTGGGCCCCTCCGCTTCCCAGGAGGGTGTCGTTGAAGTCCGGGGTCCCGCTGTCGGGCAGGTCGCCGAAGTCGTAGGCGATGGCCCCGCCCAGGGTGCCGTCGAAGGCGAAGTCCAGGTCCTGGATCACGTTGTCCGCATCGCCCGAGAGGTCCAGGGCCTGGCGGGCGAAGACCGTGACGGTGTTGCCATCATACTCGGCCGTGCCGTCGAACAGCTCATGGCTGACGACGCCGGCGTCCTCCACGCTGGTGTTGGCGTTCGTCGTGTTGAGCGCCAGGTTCTGGCTGGCCGCGACGGCGAACACCACCACGATCTTGTCGGGCAGGCCCGCGAAGGAGTAGTCCCCGATGCCGTCGGTGCTGGTGGACCCCAGCAGCGTGAACACGTCTCCCGCGTCCAGGGTCCCGTCGGCCGCCCAGGCCGTGTTGTCGCTGTCCGTGTCGTCCCAGCGGTAGAAGCTCACGATCACGCCGGCCAGCGCGGTCTCGTTGGGCGAGTCCACCCCCGAGTAGGTGGAGGCGGTCACGCCGCAGTAGCCGTTCCCGCTGGGATCGTCCGTACAGATGGTGCCGCTCAACGTGTTGGTGCCGCTGAACACGTAGCCGAAGTCCAGGGACAGGTTGCAGTCGGTGCATCCGTCAGGGGTGTCCGGGTCCCCGTCCGCGATCATGGTCACGGTGCCGCCGCTGATGGTCACGTTCACGTCGTTGTTCAGACTGTCGTTGTTTCCGGGCCGCACCTCGTAGACCGGCGTGGTGATGAGGCCGGCCGGCCAGTCGGGGTCGGAGGTGAGGACCTTGAGGTGGTTGTAGGTGCCGTCCGCAAGGTAGGCGATGATGTAGTAACCCATGAGGTCGGTTTCCACCCAGCGCTCCCCTTCGCCCGCGTCCCATTCTCCGTTGCCGTTGGTGTCCGTCCAGTCCAGGGCGTTGTCGTTGTCCGTGTCAAAGTAGACCGTGATGAAGGGGACCCCCAGCTCGCCGGAGTCGAAGACGCCGTCGGTGTCGGCGTCCACCCAGAGCTGGTCGCCGATGGCGGCGTAACCCGAGCCGGTGATGGTGTACCCGAAGTCGGCGCCCAGGTAGTTCACGCCGTCGGTGAAGCCCGAAACCACCTGCTGGTTGTCGCAGACGCCCGGAGGCGGCAGGTCGTCGGCAGGGTCGTCCGGGTTGGGCAGCGCCGTGCAGGGGTAGCCGTCCGTGTCCGGGTCCGCCACCAGGGTGTAGCCGGAGCCCGGCAAGGTGGAGGTGTCCACCCGCACCAGGTAGTACTGGCCTGCGGGAGGCACGGTGAGGTTGGTGAAGAGGTACTTGCCGCTCTCGTCGGCGGCGGTGAGCGGGTTGTCGGCGCTTGTGACCGCGGTCTTTTGCAGGGTGAGCTCGGCCCCGTCCACGATCCCGTCGCCGTTCCCGCCGTCAGCCACGGCGTCCTTCCACAGGTAGAGGTTGACGGTCACGCCGGAAAGGCCGGGCTCGCCGAAGTCCTGGTCGCTGTTTTCGTTCACGTCCAGGTAGATGGTGTCGCCGATGGAGCCCTGATAGCGCTGGTAGCCGAAGTCCTGGCGCAGGTCCGCGTAGACGCCGGAAACGCTCACGGAGGAGATGCTGTCGGCGACGGCGGACCGGGTGGCGCTATAGATTACGTTCAGGTTGCTGAAGGTCGCGCCTGCGGACAGGAAGATGGTGCTGTAGCGGGTATCCATCTCGTCCACGGCCTGCACCGAGTAGGTGCCGGTGAAGACGCCTCCGAAGCTGTATTGCCCGCTGGCGTCGGTCTGGGTGGTGGCGACCAGGTTCCCGGCCGAGTCGAACAGGTTCACGGTGGTGCCCGCCATCTCCTCGCCCGAGTCGTAGGCCGCGTCCCCATCCTTATCCAGGAACACCCGGCCGTTGATGGTCCCGGTGGGATCGCCCGTGTCCCTGGTCAGCAGGTTCCCGTCGGTGTTGTATCTATAGCCGAAGTCGGCGCTCATGTTGTCCGCCGAGCTGATGGTCTTGCTCTGGGAGTTGCCCCCGGTGGTGGAGGCGAACCCGCCGGTCAGGGTGGCAGTATTGACGGCGACCGCGTAGGTGGCGCCGTTGGTCAGCCCCGTGACTAGCCAGAAGCCGCTCTTGTTGGTAGTGGCATTGCAGGGGGCGCAGCCCGTCCCCGTGATGGTGAGGGCAACGCCGCCGATGCCCGCCTCGCCCAGGTCCTGGACCCCGTCTCCGTCCGCGTCGGACCAGACCCGGTCGCCGATGGCATAGCCGCTGGAAGGGCTGTAGCCCGCGTCGGCGGTCAGGTAATAATAGGCCGAGGTGCTTCCGGCGAGAGTGATGGGCGAAGCGGAAGCGATGGCGCCGCCGGTGGTGATGGCCAGGGCGGAGCTGGGGAGCGTGGCTTCCACCACGTCCACGAAGTAGGTCCCGGCCGTGAGCCCGGTGAAGAGATACTTGCCGTAAACGTCCGTGGCCGTGGCGGCGACCGCCTTGTCCCCGGCGTTCAGGGTCCCGCTTCCGTCGGTGTCCTCGTAGAGGAGGAGCGTCACGCCGGGAATCCCGTCCTCGCCCGCGTCCAGCACCCCGTCGCCGTCCGCGTCCAGGAAGATCTGGTCCCCGATACTGGCGGCGTTGGTGTCCGGGTCGGCAGTGGCGGTCACGTTGGTGGGGAAGTCCGCATCGGAGGTATCCACCACCACCACGTAGCTGCCGTAGGCCAGGTCGGAGAAGAGGTAGCGGCCGGAGGCGTCCGTGACCTGGGTGCCCACCAGCTCGTCCACGCCCGGGTCAATGGTGCCGTCCCGGTCCACGTCGCGGTAAAGGGAAACGGTGATGAAGGGGATCCCCTCCTCGCCCGCGTCCTGGGCCCCGTTTCCGTTGAAGTCGTAGAACAGCGTGTCGCCCACGCTGGCGGTGTCGTCCTTGGTGTAGCCGAAGTCATGGGACCCCGAGAACGCCCCGGCCGCCACTGTGACGGGGATCCGGTTGTCCAGGGACCCGGTGCCGCCCGTGGTCTCCACGGTTTCCACCCAGGACTTGCGCGGAAGGACCGGTGGGGTGACCTCCACGATGTAGCTGTTGGCGGCGAGCCCGGTGAACCAGTAGTTGCCGTTTGCGTCCGTGGTGGTGGTGGCCACCGCCCCGCCGCCCGAAGCCAGGTAGAGCTTCACGGTGAAGCCGGAAAGGCCGGTGTCGTTGGCGTCGGTGACCGTGTCGCCGTCCACGTCGTGCCAGACCTTGCCGTAGATGGTGGCGTTGGGCATGTAGTAGCCGAAGTTGACCCCGTTCACCGTCTCCTCGATGGCGGCGGAGAGCAGGTTCATGTTGGCCTGGCTGGAGGCGAGCACCGCGGTGCGCACGCCCCAGGTGTTGTTGAAGGTGGAAACCGCCTGGGTGGGGGCGTCGGCGTTTCCCGAGGTCGTGCTCTGGTCGTCGTCGGGCTCCGCCGTCTCGGTGCCGCCGAAGGGGGAGGAGTTTCCCCCGGTGCCGGCCGAGGGGCTGCCGTCGGTGTCGTTCACTTCCACGATGTAGTAGCCCGAGTCCAGCCCGATGAACTCGTAGTTGCCGCTCGCGTCGGTCGTGGTGGTCTTGATGGTGGCCCAGGTGTTGCCGCCCGTGATGGTTTCGCAGTCCTTGCTGGAGCTGGTGCCGGTCTCCATGGTCACGCCGTCCGCGCGCATGCAGCCGTACAATTTCACCGGGACGTAGGGGAGCCCCGGCTCGCCGTCGTTGTTGGGCCAGCCGTCGTTGTTGTTGTCCTTCCAGATGGTGCCGCGGATCTCGCCCTTGCCCACGATGTTCACGGACACGCTGTCATTGTCGTCGTTGGCCTTGCGGCCGTCGGCGTAGTAGACGTGGTAGGTGCTGTAATCGGTGCGGGCCGCGTTGCAGCCGTCCACGGGCGAGGTGCAGGTGCCCGTGGTGGTACCGTTCACGTCCAGGGCCCGCAGGGTCACCACCACCGTGGCGGATGTGCCGGGCAGGATGGGACCCACGTCCAGCCACTGGATGACGCCCGTCGTGGTGTTGACCGAGGTGGGGGCCGGAACGGCGGACACGAAGGCGAAGCGGGCCGGGTCGTATGTATCCTGGAGGGGCACCGGGGAGAGAGTGGTGCTTTGTCCCGCCTCGCAGTCGGCGTCCGTGGTCACCCGGACGCCGATGGCGTCCAGGTAGAAGTACTTCTGGTCCGCTGAGGAGACCTTGCTGGGGTTCACCTCCAGCTGCAGGTTCGCGTAGTCCGTCCACAGCCAGTCCGTCACGGCCCCGGTGCCGCCGGGCTTCCGGGTGGAGATGTCCCAGGAGATGGCGCTGTTGGGGTCCAGGTCCGCCGGCTCGCCCACGTAGCTCTCGATCTGGGCGGTGCTCACCGTGCCGGTGTTGGAGCTGCCCCCGAGGCGCGCCGCCAAGGCCAGGTAGTCGTCGCTCAGCTTCGTACTGAAGTAGCCGAAGAACAGGGCCTCCACCTTGGTGATGGCCCCCGGCCGCTGGGCCATGCCGAAGCTCGTGCCGTAGATGTAGCGCAGCCCGCCTCCGGAGACCAGGGCCGAGGCCACGGTCCGGTTGGGGCTGGTGGAGTCCCAGGCGTTTCCGGGGTTGGTGAACTCCTTGTTGGCGGGCGTGCCGTTTACGCCGGAGGTGGTCCACACCGTGTACATGCAGCCCGTGGGTCCCTGCACCCCCACGCTGGGCAGCCGGTTCTCCAGGGTGATGACGTAGCTCACCAGGTCGCCCTCGTCCACCGGGAGGTCCGCCTTGCCGTCGTTGTTCGCATCGGGATTGCCCGCCACCACCTTGTTCAACCGAAGCGGCGGCGCGAATCCGAAGTTCACGTTGGAAACGGTCTGGGCCGTGGAAGTGCTCCCGTCCAGGTCAATGTTCACGGCCAGGGTGACGGTGAGCGGGTCCTCGGTCATCTTGATGGTGCCCTGGTCGGTCAGGGGCGAAAGGTTGGGATCGTAGGTGGTGTTGCCCCAGCCCGTGACAAAGTCGTCCACCGAGTTGTTCACCCCGTCGGGCGTGGGGCCGTCGTACTTCCTGGCTTCCACCAGGTAGGGGCCGTCGGGTAGCGAAGTGAACGAGTAGGTCCCGTTGGACGCGGCCGTCGTGGTCCCGTAGATGATATCCGCGGCCGACAGCTCTCCGTCGCCGTCGGCGTCATAGAAGAGGGTCACCACCACGCCCCCGCTGGCGCCTCCCACTCCGGTCTCGTCGCCGTCCATGACGCCGTTTCCGAAGATGCCGGTGGTGCCCCCGTTGTCGCGGAACACCGTGCCGCTCAGGGTGTTGTTCCCGGTAACCAGGGTGCAGTCCTGGGCCTGGACGCCGGTCCCCTCGGCGCCGTAACCCAGCATGGCGTCGTTGCAGATGACCGGTCCGCCGTTGCTGTTCACCGTCACCTGGTAGCGCACCACGGCGCTCTTGCCCGGGGGAAGGGAGGTCACCACGCTGCCGTCGTCATAGACCCCGTCGGGGGCCACGCAGTCGTTCCCGTCGTGGGAGCCGTCCAGGGTCATGTTGGTGACCAGCATCCACTTGATGTTGGTGACCCCGGCGGGCTCGGTGGTGGACCAGGTTGCGCCGTTGTCGTTGGAGTACTGGATCACGTAGTAGGAACTCGTGATGTTGAAGTTCACCGGGCAGGAGTCCAGGTTCCCGTCCCGGTCGGTGAAGCCCTGGTTGTAGGTGCCCGTACCCGAAGGCTCGGTCAGGTTGGCCATGGGGTTGTCATCGGCCGAGGCGGCCACATAGGTGGTTCCCTCGGGAACCGTTTCGTAGAAGGTGAGGGGCACTCCCAGGTCCGGCGCGCCCAGGCTCACGCCGGTCCCGCTGTTGGTGGCGGTGAGGGCGTAGGTGAGCGTGCTGCCGGCGCTGGTGCTGGCCACGCCGTCGGTTTTCGAGAAGGAGAGAGCCGACCCGTAGCTTCCGCTCTCCAGCCCCAGGGAGAGTCCGTAGTCGGCGGAGAACTTCTCGTTGTCGTAGCCCGACGCCGCCTCCTGATAGGGCGTCATGGCTGCGGAGCAGCCCTCGCCCGTGGCGATGAATTGGTAGTAGACGAGACCCACCGCCCCCGTGTTGTCCGGCAGGTTTTCGAAGTACAGCTGGTTCTGGAAGGGGATGAGGAACTCGCCGCCGGTCCTGAGCTTCACGACGACGATGCCGTAGACGTTCACCATGCGGAAGCAGCCCGCGTCAAAGGACGAGGGATCGCCCACGGGCTGGAGCCAGGCATTCTGGTCCACGGTGAGGTCGTTGTTGTTGTCGAAGCCGTGGACCACCGTTCCCAGGTCGTACCAGATGCCCTGGGTGGTGATGAGCCTCTGGCCCGGATATACCGGGTTTCCGGTGGTGAGCGGCTGGCCGTCCGGGCCCAGGGTGCCCCAGCCCACCACGGACTGGATGGCGTCCAGATACTCGTCGGGCACCTTGGCATCCGTATTGGGCCAAATCTTGTTGGCCGAGGCCGAGATCTCGTTGCGCATGGTGAAGCTGCGCGTCTTGGTGGCGGAGGCCACCCCGGAGGTGGTGGTGGTGGCCCAGACATCATAATCGAGCGATACGTCGTCCTCGGGCTTCACGGTTCCCGCCATGCTCACGTCGCACGGAGGGCTCTGGGGCTCGAAGACCCCGTCGCCGTCGGAGTCCACGTTGACGCACTGGGGGTAGGAAAAGAGCCAGTACTCCATCTTGCACTCGCCGGGCGCAAGCGTGCCGATGTAGCGGGTGCCGTCGCTGATGCCCGCCCGCCCCGACTCCAGGGTCAGGGAGTAGTTTCCGGTGTTGGCCACGTGGGGATGCAGGGTCTTCCAGCCGGCGGACTGGGTGTTGGAGTTTAAAACGGGAAACTGGCCCGGCGTATCGCTCACGCCATTCACGTAGTCGCCCACATAGGCCACCACATTGGCGAGGGGCGCATCACCGGTGTTGCAGATCTTGGCTCCGATGTAGGCGGATTTGGGGGCATAGGTGGAGGGGGCGGTGACGTTGCTGTCCACCACCAGGTTGTAACCGTTCACGATCTCCACCTTCAACACCCCGGCGCACAGGCCCGTTCCGGCCCCCAGCACCCAGAAGAGGGCCGCGGCCAACAGCATGGGAACCCTTCTCTTCGCCCGGCCGCCGTACGGGGCGGCCGAAAGAATCGCCTGCAGGGCTTCGCGCTTCATATACCGTCCTTTTCCGGTTTTCCCGGTACCATATTCTTGCCGAAACAGAATTTTTATTCTTCCGCAAGCGGGGAAATCATTGTCTGCCTAGTAAAATTACGAGGGGCGCGCCTGCCCGCCCCGAAAACGGGCAGAGCATCCAAGAGGCCCGCCGGCATTGCTTCTTCGCAGTGCAAGCCCCATCACGGCCTTTTTTTGATTACTTTGCTCCCTTTTTATAGGGAGCAAGATTCGTGCAAAAGTAAGGATTAAGTAAAACTATACAAGGGGATGGATTATCCAGGAGGGGCCAGAAAAAGGTGTTCTCTGGGAAGGCCATTATAGCATCCCGCAAAACAAGGCAATGCGCGGGCTTCCGGGAAAGGGAGGGCTCCCTTTGACAGCTTATTGGAAATGATTATCATTAAAAGCAACCAAAGGAGGAGCCATGGCGAAACTGATGAAATTTTCCGATCTGCCCATTGACTGGGACCTGACGCCCGAGGAAGCCGTGACCTTGTACCTGGAATGGGGCAACAACAACTGGCACGGCAAGCACAAGCCCGTACGGTCCAAGGCCGACTACTCCGTCTACTTCGTGGTGGACACCTGGGGTGACAAGCCCAAGGCCGTCTTGATCCGGCGCAACTCAGACGGGGCCGACGAGCTGGCAACTTTGGCCCTGCCGCCGGATGTGGCGAAGTCCTATCTGGAAGAAACGGGAAACTCCCGGGGCGTTTCCGCAGTGAGCCCGTCGGTGCAAAGATGGCTGTGCCGGGAGCTGGGGCATTGCGATTCGTAAGTGGGGGTAACAGCAGAACTTTTTGGCACGGGATGTGAATCAAAATTCATGGGCGGAAGCTTCCGGGGTCGGCGGGCCGCCTCCCCGGAAACCAAGTTGCGCGGGAGGAACCGCCTTTCTCTCCGCGACGGTTCCGCCCTTTCAGCCTTCCCCTCCGGCTCGCGGGCCTGGCCTTGCGGGCCGGAGGTTTTTCTTGCCCGCCGAACGCAAAGGGAGTAGGCTTTTGCGGTAGGGGAGGCTTAGCAACCCATGAAAAAAGCGCTCTTTGCCCTGATCTTCGCATCATTTCTCCTAACCGCGCCTGCGGCCTTGGCCGAGCCCTGCGTCGTCCAGAAGGGCTGCATCCTGTCCTGGGGCGTAGGATACCCGCCGGCCAAGTTCAAGGAGTCGGGCCGCGCCGCAGCCATGGCCGAACGCGCGGCCCAGGTGGCGGCCATGAAAAACCTGATGGCCTGCCTGGCGAGCCAGGGGAGAAAGCCGCCGGAGGAATCCGGCGCCAACACCGGCGAGCTTCCCCCTTGGGTGAAGGTGGCCGGTGTCGCCCGCCTCGCGGACGGCTCGGTAATGGTGACCCTCTCCTACTGCCCCTGAGTCGGCGGATCGGGCCGTTGGTTCTCGTTTTTCCCTTGCATTGCCGGGAGTTCTTCCGTATAGGATGCCCTCGTGCCGGAAAAGCCCGGTACGAGCACCCCGCGCGCTCGTAGCTCAGTGGATAGAGCGCCAGCCTCCGGAGCTGGAAGTCGCAGGTTCGATCCCTGCCGGGCGCACCAGATATACACAAGCCAGGCCCGCGGGCCTGGCTTTTTTTGTTCGCAGAATCCTTCGCCCGTCCGGGGAGAACCATGAGCGGGAGCCCCTTGTCAGGAAAATGGCCCGTGGCGGGCCTTGTTCTCCTATACGCGGCGCTCACGATGCTGTTCGCCGGGCTGGGCTACCTGGACCGGCCCCAAGACAGGATCCGGGGCCACGACAGCGTTTACTACTTCATCTATCTCCCCTCCCTTCTCCTGGACCATGACCTCAAGCTGGACAACAACCTCGCCGCCATCTACGGCCATGTCCCCGACATCGGCCGCACGGAAAAGGGCCTCGCGGTAAACAAGTTCCCCGTGGGCCCGGCTCTTCTCTGGTCGCCCTTCTACCTTTCCGCCCATGTTCTGTCCAAAACCCTGGGGAGGCCGGCGGACGGCTGTACCGGGCTTTACTCCCTGTTTGTCTATCTGGCGAACTCCCTCTACGGGCTTCTGGGGGTATTGCTGACCTATTTCTGGCTTTCGGCCCTGGCGAGCCGGCGCGCGGCATTTGCGGGTTGCGCCGCCATGCTGCTGGCAAGCCAGCTTACCTATTACCTGTGGCCCATGGCCCCGGTCTCCCACACGGCGTCCCTTTTTGCCTCGGCCCTGTTCCTTCTCTGCTACCAGAAACGGGGACCGGGCCTCCTGTCCGGCCTGTGCGCCGCGCTCCTGGTCCTCACCCGCTGGCAGAACGGGCTGCTCCTGGCCTACCCTCTGCTGGACTGGCTATGGTCCTTGTCTTCCGGAGGCCGGAACCGGCTTGCCAGGCTCCGGGAGGCTTTGGTTTTCCTGGCGGCCTTTGTCGCCGGCCTTGCCCCCCAGCTCCTGGCCTGGCGTGCCATTTACGGACATGCGATCCTAAATCCCATGGACCAGGGCTTCTTCGACTTTGTCCATCCCCGGCTCTTCTCCGTACTCTTTTCCACCCAGCACGGCCTGTTTCTCTGGCACCCCCTGCTCCTGGCGGGCCTCCTCGGGCTCCTCCTGGTGCAGCGAAAAAAGGCGCGGATCGCAGCGGGGCTCTTCCTGGCCTTCCTCCTCCAATGGTACCTCAACGCCTCCATCCAGGACTGGCACGGGTCCTGGGCCTTCGGAAGCCGTCGCTTCGTCCATCTTCTGCCCGTATTCGCCCTGGGCCTGGCCGCCCTGTGCGACCGGTGGGGCAAGAAAAGCCTGGCCGCGGTTACCGCCCTCCTCGTCTTGTTTGGAGTGTGGAACCAGCTTTTCCTGTACCAATACCAAAAGGAACTCATCTTCCGGGAAGGGCCGCTGACGGCGGACGAGCTTGTGCTCGACAAGTTCCGGCTCCCTGCGCTGGCCCGGGCGAAAACCCAGGTGAACCGGGCGGTTTTCGCGGCGCTCCATGCCAACGAGGACGAGTTCGTCGGCAGCGCGAACGCGGCCTATGAGGTGGCTCCCTATTTCCGCCAGGCCCAGGCGGCCGCGACCCTTTCCTGCGTGCTGGCAAAAAACCACCCCCACTGTCCCGAAGCCGCCGAATCCCTTTACCGGAGCGCAAGCGGGGACCCGGGCGCGGCGCTGGCCTACGCCCTGGTACTGGCGCGCGAGGGCAAACGCCATGAGGCCGCCGAAATCGTAGAAAAGGATGTGTCGGGGGAATGGCCGGGGACCGCCCGACGGGTATCGTCCATGCTGGCGGGCGGAAGGGTGCTGGTGAACGAGGAAGACACCGCCGCCATGGCCTCGCGCCTGCTCTCGTTCATGACCCGGGATCTACCCTGGGAAGAACTGACGCAACCGGGCCGATAGCAAAAGAGATTTTGCGGTCCGTAAGGGAAGAAAATCTCGAAAAACGAGATTTGCGCTCGGTTCCAGAAGTTCTGCGGAAAAACCGGAAAACTGCTTCTTTTTTTTATGAGATAGCTTTTAGGTATTGGGCGGTATTATCGGCTCCGGCGAGGTCCAGGGCGGGGGCCTCGGGCCTGGGCTCCGAAAGCAAGGAGCCCATGGCCCGGGCGAGCCGCTCCGGGGCCAGGTCCTCGTCCGCCAGCGCCCGAACCGGCATGCGTTTGCCGAAAAGCTCCGCCCGCATCCGCTGTTCCCGGTTCTGTCCGAAGGGCCACACCAGTGCCCGGGAGCGGGAAGCGGCCAGGTCGGCCATGGTATTGTAGCCGGCCATGGTCACGGCCAAGTCCGCGGCTTCCAGGAGGGAGGGGAAATCGGGGGTGAAGCGCCGGACTTGAACGCCCTCCCCGGCGGTTCGGACAAGATGGGCGAAGGCCTGGTCGGACAGATAGGGGCCGGTGAAGCAGAGGAGCTTTCCGGGATGCTTCCGGCGGAACGCGCCAAAAGCCGAAACCGTTGCGGAAAGCAGCGGGCCGCCCACGCTGCCGCCTCCGGCCGCGGCCACCACCAGGGTGTCCGAAGCGGAAAGGCCGAGGCTTCGGCGAAGGCTTTCCGCGCTTCCGGTTCCGGATTGCCGGGCCACGTAGCCCGAGTAGAAGATGGGCACCTCGATCTCCGCCTCGCGGGAAAAGGTGGCCGAGAGCCGGACCACCGAAGGGTCGGCGTGGACCACCAGAGCGTCGAACCAGGCATTGAGGCGCCGGAGCGCCAGGCGCTCGAAACCCTCCGGGTCCTTTTTCTCCACCAGGATGTCCCGCAAGGAGCACACCACCTTGCAGGGCGAGGGGAGCCCCTTCCGCAGGCCTTCCAGTATCGGCGCGAGCTCGAAGGCGAAGGCCTTGCGGCCGAAGGGGAAGAGCTCCACCACGAAGACCCGCGGCCGCAGCTTTTCGAAGTGCTCCGCCAGCATCCGGGCGCGGGCCTCCTTCACCTCCTCCAGGTCTGCCCCGCCCTCGGCCCTGAGCGCGGAAAAGCCCTCGTCCATGGAAAGCGCCGGAAGCTTCAGGACCGAGACGTTCTCCGGAACGGCCGCGGGCGCATCCGGGCCGCCCAGGATGAGGGACACGGGCAGGGGGGCCAGGGCGCGGCACACGGCCAGCGTCCGGAACAGGTGGCCCACCCCCAACACATGCTGGCAGTAAAAGCAGATTTGCATGGACGCAGCCTACCGGAAAAAGCGGAGCCGTGAAAATGCTTTTTTTCGGGAGTTGGGGTATAGTGGTAGTTCATGCAAGGAAAGGGGCTTGCGCCTTGAGAAAATCCATCTTTTCGGTCTCCCTTGCGGCCCTTCTTCTGGCCGCGGCTCTTCCCGCCAGGGCGGCCGATCCTTTCCGAGCCCCCTGGGACGCGAGAGACAGGATCGTTGCCGCCGAGGCCGCGCCCGATCCGTCCTCGGAATCGGCTTCCGCGGATACGCTGCTGGTATTTTACCAAAAGGCCGTCTCTCCCCTTTCCTCGGGTCGCTGCCCCATGACGCCCTCCTGCTCCCGATACAGCCATGAATGCATCTCCCGATTCGGCGTATTGCGGGGCTTCATCATGACCGCCGACCGGCTCGTGCGCTGCGGCCGGGACGAGGTGCGGCTCTCCCCCAGGGTATGGACGGAATCCGGCCCCCGGACTCTGGACCCGGTGGACCGGAACAACCTGTGGCCGGAACCCTGAACCGACAACCGGGCCGAAGCCCCCGGGCTTCCGCCGGCATCACCTTGAACCGCCCGGGAGACCGGGCCGCCAAGAAGGGACCGACATGCTTTCTTTCCTTCCGGGAACCGTCCGCGGCGTGCTGGCCGTCATCTTGTCCCTTGCAAACACCCTGCTCTGGATCATCCCTCTCCTGCCCGCGGCGCTTGTGAAGTTCCTCGTGCGCCTGGAATCGGTCCGCAAGATCTGCGACCGGGTCCTCAACTTCATCTGCACCACCTGGGCCAACTGGAACATGGCGCTCCTTGATCTTCTGCTCCAGATCGAGTGGCGCATCGAAAAGCCGGACGATCTCACCATGGACAAGTGGTACCTGGTGATCTCCAACCACCAGAGCTGGGCGGACATCCTGGTTTTGCAGTATGCGCTGAACGGAGTGATCCCCTACTTCCGCTTCTTCCTGAAGAAGGAGCTGCGCTGGTTTCCCATTTTGAACATCGCATGGTGGGCGCTGGACTACCCTTACATGACCCGCTACAGCCGGCAGTATCTGGAGGCGCACCCGGAAAAAAAGGGAAAGGACCTGGAAACCACCCGCGAGTCCTGCAAACGATTCCGGAACACCCCCGTCTCCGTCATGAACTTCGTGGAGGGAACCCGGTTCCGGCCAGCCAAGAAAAAGGCCCAAAACTCGCCCTTCCAGCACCTTCTGCTTCCCC
>JBFMHL010000302.1:0-7359 GCA_040753055.1 Thermodesulfobacteriota bacterium
CTTTATCAACCAGGCCCAAAGGCTGCCGTTCGAGGCCTGCTGCCATCATGACGGCGAGAATCGCTTTCAACGGGAAAGGGGAAAATACACAAAAGCGGCGTCCTTGAAGATGCCGATTCGGTCCGCGCCGATTGGCAGCGGGAACGTCCCGCCGGTCAAATGCCCGCGTCCTTCATCTGGGCCATCCGCTGCAGGCGAGTGAAGTAGGGGGTGAGGAGGCGCGCCTCCTTCTCGGTGAAGGGCAGCCGAACCACCGCCTCGGTCTGCTGGTCCTTCTTGAGCCGCGCCACGATCTCCATCCCGAAATGCACCAGGTTGCCGTCCGGGCCCTGGGGGAAAAGCTTGGTCCGGACGATGGCGTCCAGGACCATGAGCCGGTTTCCGAACAGGAACAACCCGAGGCGGACCGTGTCGGAGAGCGACAGGTTCGCCGCAGGGTCGGGCTCGTGGGTGTCCATGATCTCCCGAGTACGCGTGCAGGAAAACCGGAGCCCGGCCAGGGAAAGGTCCACGAGGGGATATTTGTCGGCAATACCGATTTTGCGGTTCTGCTGGTCCAGGAGCACGACCCAGCCCTCGGCCTCCCGGGGCACCGCCACGCGGTGACCGCGGCGCAACGAGCCCGAGTAAATGCGGATGGGGCGGTCGAAAACCAGGGCGTCGGTGGGCTTTCCCTCCAACAGGATCTCCCCGGCCCGGACCAGCTCCGCGTCCAGCATGCGGCGGGACACGCGCCCGTCCTCGCCCAGCTCCAGCCAGGAAAGGCAGAGCACACCGCCCAGGCTGTCCCGGGAAAGGGGCGGCTCGGTCTGCTCCGCCACCAGGGCACCCGAAACCACATCTATGATCTTGGACTTGCGGGTATCCGGCTTCTTCTCCGGGTCCAGGGGTAGGTGCACCGTGATCCAGACGCACGTGTTCTTGCGAAGCCCGGCCAGCGGATTCTTTCTTCGTACCATTGCGATCCTTGTGTTTCCCGTGAGGCCGCGGCCCAGGCTGTTCCCGGCCGCCTGCGGCAAGAAAAAGCCGCCTAACGAATAAAAGTAACGCCCGCCGTCCTTTTCCGTCAAGCCTTTGTTCCTGAATCCGTGACGGAGTTTTTTCGTAACGGGCCACAGACCATCTCTTGCGCGTTCTTGCCAGGAATGATGTTTCCCCGGGGGGGAAGTCTTGTCTTTCCCTTCGGCGCGGCCCCATGTGTCCGTTTAAGGGTTTGGGTGTGTTGCCCGGCTTGCCAAGGCCGCTCTTTCTTGTTAGGGAACTCTTCCGGCCGGACCGCCCGGAAGCATCCGCGAGGTCCGGCCCGGAACGCGAAAACCCTTGAATAATTTTTTTGATAAGGCCCTCATGCAGGAAGCTTCCCGAAAGCCCTTGATCCTGGCCTCGGCTTCGCCCCGCCGGCGCGAGCTGCTGCAGGGCGCAGGCGTGCCCTTCGAGGTGGTGGAAAGCGGCGTGGACGAGAACGGGGAGGAAAGCGGCTCCCCGGCGGAACTCGCCAAAGCTCTGGCCCGCAAAAAAGCCCTGGCCGTCGCCGCGCGCTTTCCCGGCCGATTCGTCCTGGGCGCCGACACCATCGTCGTGGTGGACGGCGCCGTTCTGGGAAAGCCCTCCGGCCCCGACGAGGCCCGGCGCATGCTCTCCTTACTCTCGGGACGCAGCCACATCGTGGTCACGGGCTTCTGCCTGGTGCGGGAGCCCGAGGGAGACATCCTCTGCGACTCCGCGGCCACGGAGGTCTGGTTCAAGGACCTCTCCGAACCCGAGATCAACTGGTACCTGAAAACGGGCGAGCCCTACGACAAGGCCGGAGGCTACGCCATCCAGGGGCACGGCTGCTTCATGGTGTCGCGGATCTCGGGCTCCTACACCAACGTGGTGGGTCTGCCCCTGGCCGAAACCCTGGCCCTCCTATACCGCACCGGCGCCTTTTCCCGAAACGGCCGGCAGGGGCAATAGAAGCTGTTTTAATACGAGAAAGGGATTTTGCGGGGGAGGGGGACAAACCCCGAGCCATCGGCCGTGTCCCTCTTGCCAGGCAAAAAGCCTCTCGTTCAGCTCAAAAACATCCAGGCGTAAAACCCGACAAGGCCCCGCCATGCCCGCTTCCGATTCCATCGAACAGAACCTCCTTCGCGTGCTGGAGCGCGTGAACAACGCCGCTCTGCGCTGCGGCCGGGACCCGGCCTCCGTGCGCGTGGTGGCCGTATCCAAGAAGATGCCGCCCGAGGCCGTTCTGTCCGCGGCCCGCGCCGGCGCAACCCTGTTCGGGGAGAACTATATCCAGGAAGCCCGCGACAAGATCGCCGCACTGGCAGCCGAGCGCCTCTCCTGGCACTTCATCGGCAAGCTCCAGACCAACAAGGCCAAGTACGCCGCCAAGCTCTTCACCATGATCCACACCGTGGACTCGGAAGCCCTCGCCGTGGAACTGGACCGCCGGATGGCCGCCTTGGGCTCTTCCATGCCCGTCCTTTTGCAGGTCAACGTGGCCGGTGAGCAGAGCAAGTCCGGGACCAGCCCGGAAGCGGCCCCGGATCTGGCCCGCCGGGTGGCGGAGCTTCCCAACCTGGAGCTTCGCGGGCTCATGACCATGCCGCCCTACGACGACCCGGAGAAATCCCGCCCCCACTTCGCCGCCCTGGCCGCCCTGGCCCGCCGCATCCGGGACCTCGGGCTCCCCGGCGTATCCATGCACGAGCTCTCCATGGGCATGAGCCACGACCTGGAAGCGGCGGTGGCCGAAGGCGCCACCCTGGTCCGCGTAGGAACCGCCATCTTCGGAGAGAGGGAATGACGGGGTGGAAGCGGCAGCCGACGAGTGCACTCCCAGCGTGCGGGCTTTGCTGAAAATCATAATATATTGAAATAATAATATAAAAATTAAAAACAAGACATCCGTGGAAAAGTGATAAGATTTAGGAAGCGATAACGGAGAGGAAAGACCGGACCGGGATGACGTTACGATCGGATAAAATGCTCTTGCACATCTGCTGCGGGCCCTGCTCCATCTACCCGGTTTCCGTTCTGCGTCAGGAAGGCGTCGAGCTACTGGGTTTCTTCACCAACCGCAACGTGCACCCCTTCACCGAGGCCAAGCGCCGGGAAGACACCCTGCGGACCTATGCGGACTCCATCCGACTTCCGGTCCTCTACCCGGAAGGCTACGACGTGGAAGGGTTTTTTCGGAGCGCCGCCTTCCACGAGTCCGAGCGCTGCCGGCTTTGCTACGAGCACCGCCTGAAAGAGGCGGCCCGCGCGGCCCTGGCCCACGGGTGCGGCTCCTTCACCACCACGCTTCTCTACAGCAAGTTCCAGAAGCACGACGTCATCGCCCAGGTGGGCGCCGACGTGGGCAAGGCCCTGGGCGTGCATTTCCATTACCGCGACTTCCGCGAAGGCTGGAAAAAGGGAGTGGAGGAATCCAAGCGGCTGGGCATGTACCGCCAGCAGTACTGCGGCTGCCTATACAGCGAGAAGGAACGTTACATCCCCCGGAGCTGACGGGAAGGAACCGGCATGTTTCAAAACCTCATCCCCGTCATCCTGGTGCTCCTGGCCTACGAGGTCCTTTCCCCCGATTCGGCAACCACATCCCCCGACGCCACCTTCCTGGCCGTCACCCTCTCCTTGGGCCTTTTCATTGCCCTGTCCGCCATGCGCTTCCGCGTGCTGGGCCGCAAAATGGAGCGGGCCGCGGGCCACAGAACCGTCTACGAGCGGCTGTACACGGACAGCCCCAGGGCCTACGGCCCCCAACTCGCGGCCGCCTACGACCGCGTGTCCGGCAGCCAGACCGTGGCGGCGATGGCTCTGTGCGCGTCGCTCCTCTACTTCACCGACTTAAAAGCCCAGCTCCAGGCCGCGGAGATCGTGCAGAGCCTTCCCACCCTGGGCTCGCTGGTTTTCGTTTCCTTGTTCCTGGCCCACATGGAGATCTCCTGGATCTTCGCCTACCCGGCCTACCGGGCGCTCCATCCCGAGGCGGGAAGCCGGAGGGACTTCCTCCGCGGAAACATTTCCCTCTCCGTACCCGCACTGCTCCCCTGGTTCGCCATCTCGTTGATGCTGGACGCGCTCCGGCTCCTTCCCTGGCCGGCCTTCAACGCCTTCATCGAGAGCACCGCGGGCGAGCTTTCCTTTTTCCTGGCCTTTCTTCTGGCCGTGGCCGTGTTCGGCCCGGTCCTGATCGCGCGCTTCTGGGGCTGCAAGCCCCTGCCCGCCGGCTACCCCCGGGACCTCATGGAGGACCTCTGCCGCCGGGCCGGCGTGCGCTGTTCCGACTTCCTCACCTGGCCCCTGTTCGGGGGCGGGCTCCTCACCGCCGGGGTTATGGGCCTGGTGGGGCGCTACCGATACGTGCTGGTGACGCCGGGGCTCCTGCGGGCGGCCGGCCCGGAGGAGATCTCCGCGGTTCTGGCCCACGAGATCGGACACGTGCGGGGAAGGCACCTGTGGCTCTATCTGCTGCTGCTGGCCGTGTTCGGCGTGTTCTCTTACGGCGCGGCTACGGTGCTCGAGCTCTGCGCCTCCGGCCTGGTGATCCTAGCCTCCCATTGGGCGACCCTTCCCGTCTCCCTTTTCCGGCAGCCGGGCCAGGTCTTCTTCTCCGTGGTGATGATCGGAGGCTTTCTTCTCTACTTCCGGTTCTTCTTCGGCTACTTCATGCGCCAGTGCGAACGGGACGCGGACCTCTTCGTGTTCACCGGCCTGGCCCGGCCCGAAGCCCTGGCGGGCGTGCTGGCCCGCATCGCCTTCCTCACCGGGCGCGACCCGGAGGAGCCCAACTGGCACCATTTCGGCATCGGGGAACGCATCCGCTTCATCGAGCGGGCCATGGCCGACCCCTCCCTGGTCCGCCGCCACAAAACAAAGCTGAAACAGGCCGTGGCGGCGTTCCTGTGCTTCCTGGCCGTGCTGGGGGCGACGGGTACCTTCTTCGACGCGACCGCGAAAGGAAGGGAGATCCGGACGGATCTTTCCGAGAGGGTGCTGGCTGCGGGAGTGGCGAGCCATCCCGACGACGCATTGCTGGCGGGCTCGCTGGCCACCTTGTACCTAAGCCGGAACCAGTGCGAAAAGTCCGCGGCCCTGTTCCGGCAGGCCATCTCCGTAATGAAGCCGGGACCGGATGCCTATCCCCAGCTCAAAAGCGCGGGCCTCCCGGCCGGATCCCTCCTTTACGGCCTGCTGGCCGGCGCGCTCACCTGCACCGGGGACGAAGCGGGCGCGGTGGCGGCCTACGAGGCGTCGCTGCGTTACTTTCCCGACAACGCGGAAAGCGCCAACAACCTGGCCTGGACCCTGGCCACCTCCAAGGACCCGGCCGTCCGCAACCCGGAAAAAGCCCTGTTCTGGGCGGAGCGGGCCGCCCGCCTCCTGCCCGAGCCCTTTGTTTTGGACACCCTGGCCGAAAGCCTGTTCATAAACGGACGGTATGAAGAGGCCATCGCGGTGGAGAAGGAGGCTCTGGCCAAGGCCAGCCGGGACAAGGACCTCTACCGCAAGCAGATCGCCCGCTTCACCGCAGCGCTGTCCGGCACCTGATTCCCGTAGCCTTCCCGCAGCGGCCTACCTTGCGCGCGCCTTCTCCGCACTCTGCGCGATGTCCAGGAAGTTTTTGATGTACCGCCCGCCCTGGTTGTAGGGCACCACCGCCTCCCCGTGGAACTGGGCCCCGAACAAAAGCCTGTCCCTGGCCCGCACCGCCTGGACGTAGGATGACTCGGCGATGATCTCGTGGCCTTCGGGCAGGGCCAGGGGGCTGACGGCCCAGGAGTGGATCTCCACGGCCACGAAGGGATCGGGCATCCCCTGGAAGATGGGCAGATCCTCATAGCCTTTCCGGATTTTGATGGGCTCCGCGCCGGTCTTTTCATTGATTCCGCGGATCTTCGCGTCCGGGCCCGGCCCCTGGCTTTGGCAAAGCTCCATGCGCGTGGTGGAGTCGTCGAACCAGCCCATGCCCCGGGCGAAGGTGAGCCCGTAGGCCATGGAGGTGAACTGGTGCCCCGCGCAGATGCCAAGGAGAGGAATATCGGTCGTCCGGATGATTTCGAAAACGCCGTAGTACTCGAACATGGGCATGTTGGGATAGTCCGCGTTGTTGCCCGAAACGATGATGGCCACGGGCTTCGGCGACAAGGAGGCGATCATGGCGGGCGACGCTTCCCGGTGGGAGACCGAGAGGGTTTCCAGGCCCGTGCCCAGGCTCTTCACGAAGTCGGAGAGCTTGGTGTAGGTGAACCCGTTCATCTGGTCGCCGATGATGAGCACGTAGTCGCTCTTGGGCGGAATGGGGACGGACGGGAGGCCGGGCCCGTAGGGGATGATGGAGTTGAGCTGGGCCTGGAGACCCACGAAGTCCCTGATGTGGAGCCGGAAGAAGCGCGCCTCGGTTTCGGGGATGTCCAGGATGTTGCGGAAGGTGTCGTTCTTCTCGATGGAGGCGCCGGGGATGTCGGTCCACCGGCCCTGGAAGTCCATGTACTGCCAGGAGAAGGAGATGAGCCTGCCGGAGGGGCCGTCGGGGTTGGACAGCATCCAGAAGCGGCTCACGGTGACGGGCACGCCCATGTCGAAGACGATCCACTGCCCTTTTCCGCCGGGGCCGGGGGGCGCGGAGAGCCAGTAGGTGGCCTGGCCGGGATCGTTCCAGTCCACGATGTTTCCGGCGTACTCGCCCGAGGAGGCCATGATGGTCTGTACCGGCCGGCGCAACAGCCCGCAGAAATGCCTGGTGCCCACGGTGTCCAGGAAGAACCGCGTGGCCGCCCAGGGGCCGGTGCCGCCTTGCGCGTCCCTGGCCCGCACCCGGAAAAACCAGCGGCCGTCTTGCAGCGCGTCCTTTGCGGGCAGGCGCATCTCGGTGAGGTAGGGGGTGGTTTCCGGCACCTTTTCATACCGCATGGTCCTTCCGGCGGGAAAGGAGGGCTCGGAGGAAAGCTCGAACTCGTAGGTTCGCGGCTCCCGGCCTCCCGCGGCGTTGTAGACGGAGAGGAGCGGACGGGCGTTGGTGGCGGTGACGTCCAGGCTGGGGTTGTTCATGCGCGGCGCGGTGAGGGGCGCGGCGGCGGTTGCGGCCGGGGGCACGAATAGCAAGAAAAGCGCGCTCATTGCCAGCGTCAACACGACGACGCGCCGCTCTTTCGGTCCGTAGCGCATGGTTTCCTCCTTGTGGGCTGAGGTTTATCTCCCTTCCGCGAAGCAAGGAACGGGTGGAAAGAAGGGAGGGAGTATGGGGCCTATTAGATTTTGAATACCATCTCCTTTCCCAGCGAAAGAGATTTTGTATGGCATTAGGGGCACTAAGCCTCGAATGGCTGCTGTTCCACCTAGTTCAAAAAGTTTTGCGGAAAGGGG
>JBFMHL010000303.1:0-9268 GCA_040753055.1 Thermodesulfobacteriota bacterium
CCCCCATCCCGCACCCTCGGCATGGGGCTTCTCGCCCTCTCCACATTCCTCTTCGGGCTGTTGGAGTTCATGGAGCCCTTCACGGGCATTGATGTCACCGGCGAATCCTTTTTCATCCCCGCCATGGGGACCCTCCGGGGAATGCCGCTTGCGCGCATGTCTCCCATGACGGGGCTCATCTTCTTCATTTCCGGCCTGTCGCTTTTCTCCCTCCTTTCGGAAACCGAAGCCGACGGGCAAAGAGAACGGGACGCCTCAGGGCTTCTGGGCGCCCTGGTCTTCATACTGGGGCTTTCCTCGGTCCTGGGCTACATCATGGGGCTACCCCTCCTCTACGATCACGGCGCGCTGGTTCCCGTGGCGCTCAACACATCCTTCGGCTTCCTCTTCCTGGGCCTCGCGGAAACCTTCACTGCGGGCACCTCCAGCATCCCGCTGCGCTTCTTCCTGGGCGACAGCACCAAGGCCCGTCTCATGCGGACCTTTGTGCCCCTCACTACCGGTGCCGTCCTTGTCACCAGCATCATCATGTTCCGGGTCTCCGTTTTCCTCCAGGTCAACCCCGTGCTCCTCACCACGGTCACGGCGCTGATAGTCATGGTGCTGACGGGCCTTTTGGCCTCGGCGGCCGCCCTGGGGCTGGGCCGGGTGCTGGACCGGGCCGAAAAGGCCCGGAAGGCATCGGAAACCGCTCTCCGGGAAAGCGAGGAACGCTTCCGCGCCCTTTTCGAGCAGGCCTCGGTGGGGGTTGCCCGCATCGAGACGCAGACCGGAAGATTCTTGCAAGCCAATAAAAAATACTGCGACATAGTAGGAAAATCCGTTTCGGATATGAAATATGTCACATTCATGGAGATCACGCACCCCGAAGATCTGGCGGCCGACCTCGAATACATGGAGAAGCTCAAACAGGGAGTGATTTCCGAGTTCTCCATGGAAAAGAGGTATATCCGCCCGGACGGAGCCGAGGTGTGGGTCAACCTCTCCGTCTCCCCCCTTTGGGCGCCCGGGGAAGCGCCCACCCACCATATCGCCGTAGTGGAGGACATCACCGATAGAAAGAAGCTCGAAACCCAACTCCTGGCATCCCAAAAGCTGGAGGCGGTGGGGACGCTGGCCGGCGGTGTTGCCCACGACTTCAACAACGTTCTCTCCATCATCATGGGAAACGCGGACCTGGGGCTTTGCGATCCATCCACCGGCGCGCAGACGGCGGAGTTTCTGGAGGAAATCCGCAAGGCGGCGCTCCGGGCCAAGGACGTGGTCCGCCAGCTCATGACATTCACCCGCATGGGCTCGGGAAATAAGAAGGCCGTCCGGATTTCGCCCGTCGTTTCCGAGGCGCTCCGGTTCGTCCGGGCCTCCATTCCCCATTCCATCAGCATCGAAGAAGAGTTCACGGAAGGCAAGGACGTCATCCTGGCCTCCCCTACCCAGATCCAGCAGGTGGTCATCAACCTCTGCGCCAACGCGGCCCACGCCATTGGAAGGGCGGACGGGAGAATTCGGGTCGAAACCCGAAAGGTCTTCATCACCAACGAGGAGGCGGAAAAGAGGGGGCTTCCCGGACCGGGGCGTTATATCGCCCTGATCGTGGAGGACAATGGCCAGGGAATCGAGCAAGATGTAATGGACCGCATCTTCGATCCCTACTTCACCACCAAGGAGCAGGGAAAGGGGACCGGGCTGGGCCTTTTCGTGGTCCAGGGAATCGTTCGCAACCACCAGGGAGCCATCTCGGTGGAGAGCGAGCCGGGAAAAGGGTCCGTCTTCACGGTACTGTTCGCGGTTTCCAATCTTGAGCCGGAGCAGCAGGAAAAACGGGAGACGCCCCCCGGAAGAGGCATGGAACGCGTTCTGTGCGTGGACGACGAGCCTGCTCTTCTCTCCGTCCTCTCCCGCATGCTGGAAAAGCTGGGCTACCAGGTGACGGCGGTGGGCCAAAGCCCGGCTGCGCTGGACCTTTTCCGCCAGCGGCCCGGGGACTTCGATGTGGTCATCACCGACATGACCATGCCGTCCATGACCGGCGATGTCTTGCTGGGAAAGATCAAGGAGGTTCGGCGGGAGATCCCCGTGATCCTGTGCACGGGCTATATGGATACCATCAAGGAGGAGGTGGCCAGGCAGATGGGCGCGGCCCGGCTGGTCCGCAAGCCCGTGGAGCTTTCCGGCCTGGCGTCCCTCCTGCGGGAAGTGCTCTCCGAAAGCCAAGGCGAAGCCGGAAAAGACACTCCGTAATTGTTCCAGGGAGCAACTTTCATTCCCCTTTGCGCGTTCCTGCGAGCGGCCCAGGAATTGAAATTTCCGGGGCGGCGGGAAAGCCTGTGGAGATAGTTTCTTCTCCCGGCCATAAGCCTGCCTTTCAGGAAAGCTTCGATTTTCGCGGGAGCCGGATCGTCACCGTGAGCCCCGGGCCATCGTTGTTTTTCGCCGTCACCTTGCCCCCCATTGCCGCCACCAGCTTGCGTGTAAGCGCCAATCCGATGCCGGTCCCACCCACCAGCGGGCCGGGAGCGTTCTCCACCCGGTAGAAGTCCTGGAAAATCTTGGACAAGGCCTTGCGGGGAATGCCCGGCCCCCTGTCCGACACCGCGATGCGGGTTTCGTTCTCGTCCTGGATCACGCTGATCTCGATCTCCTTTTCCGGGCTTGCGCCCGAAAACTTCCGCGCATTGTCCACCAGGTTGGAGATCACCTGCACCATGGCCTCCCGATCGTAGGCGAAGGGCTCAATGCCGTCTTTCCGGATGCGGAAGCGGAAGCCTTCGTTCTCCAGCCGGGGCCCGTGGGCGTCCCGGACCGCGGCCAGCACCTCGGAAAGGTCTCCCGTGGCAAGGCTCATCACCCTTCGTTTGCGCTCCAGGCGCGAGAACTCCAGCACATTCTCGATGAGCCGGGAAAGCCTCCCGCTTTCCGATGAAAGGATGCGCAGGTACTCCTCTTCCCGCTCCCGGTCCACGGCCATGCCCGACTCCAGCATCTCGATGTAGAGGCGGATGTTGGTGAGCGGCGTCTTGAGCTCGTGGGTCACGGAGGAAACAAAGGCGGACCTCCTTTCCGAGTACTCCCAGGCCGCCCGGGCACTCCAGAACAACGCGAAGAAGCCCGCGCACAAAACCAGGGCCAGGATGGCGATCATGATGTTCAGGCGCGACCGGGACCGGGTGGCGGGGATCTGGTCGCAGGCAATGGTCCCGGCCAGGAAGGAGAAAGGCCGCGGAAAGCTCCGGGATAACAAGAAGGCATGGCCCTTTGCCCCGTGCCCGGCATTGCAGCGGGAGACCTCCCGGCCGGCGTCCTCGGCGCTTAAGGAGAGCCCGGCAAAGCCGGCCATGGGCTGGCCCTCGAACAGGTCCCGGCAGAAGTAGGCCAGGAGCGCCGGGACGTCCACCACGAAGCCCTGGCGGAAGGTCTCGTTGCCCACCATGATGCGGCGGAAGACGAACACCGTGTCCGCGGACAGGAACAAGGATTGGAGCGGGGCCACCTCCACGAAGACCTTGCGCGTTTCCCCGTGCATGTTGGGCCGGGGTTTTCCGGAAACTTGCTCCGATTCCTTCTTAAACCTGCCTGTCCCTTCCGGTAAGGCCCGAAGAGCCGCTTGCAGGTTCTTATCCTCCCGGCTCCGGGCCGGCTCCGGCTTGGGTGCCGCCGGCGGAGGGCCCAGGTCCATCACCTGGGCCAACTCCTGGGTGTCGGCCGGCTCGGCGCTCTCGGCCGCCGCCGCAAAGGCCGGCGAGGGAGCCGGGGCCTGCCGGTCCGCGTCCGCCTGATCCGATAAAGGCCGGCCTCCGGAGACCGACGGCATCTCCGCCGCCGCCTCGTTGGCCAGGGGAGCGCCCGCTACCAGATTCTCCGGCTCCGCCGGGGCCGCCATTTCCGGGGCCGACATTTCCGCTTCCGGGGCCGGCGCTGCCGCAGGAAGGGACTCCGCCTCCTGGGCCATGACTGCGGGCGCCCTCGGCGCAGCCAGTTCCTGGACCGGGGCGGGTTTTTCCTGGGAAAAGGCCAAAAGCTGCCGGGCGTCGGCCTGCTTCTGGACCTTTTCAGGGGCGGGCGGAGAGACGTCGCCTTTCTCGGAGGAGCTTGCGAGTGTGCTTCCGGAATCCAGCCACTCGTCCTTTTTCGCCGCTTTTTCGCTTCCCCGGCGGAAGAGGGAGGAGAGCCAGGGGTCACCCGTGCTTTTCCTGCCCGCGGAGGCCAGCTC
The DNA here is from genome assembly GCA_040753055.1 of Thermodesulfobacteriota bacterium. Classification (GTDB taxonomy): domain Bacteria; phylum Desulfobacterota; class Desulfobacteria; order Desulfobacterales; family Desulfatibacillaceae; genus JBFMHL01. Next base: position 4,211 of record JBFMHL010000303.1, read on the forward strand.
GCGGGCCTGGCCCACGGTGATCTCCTCGTAGCGGTTGGCCTGCTTGCCCAGGGTGTCGGTCTTCTCCTTGAGGGGGGCCTGCTTTACGTACTGCTCGGCAATGGAGGGCGCCTGGGCTTTTGCCTTGGCCAAAACCTGCGGCGGGGGGGCGGCCTCGGCCCGGGCTGTGGCGATCTCCACCTCCAGGGAGCGCTTCCGGTTGAAGGCGGTATTGGCCGCGGAGAGCCGTTGCCGGTCCATCCCCCCCGGCTTTTCCAGGAGCGTGTTGAGCTGGGGCGGAAGATCCATGGCCCCTTCGGGCCCGTTCTGCAGGTAGCCCACCACGAAGGGGAAGCGGGCCGCGCCGTTATCCGCAGGGGCCGCGGCCGAGCCCGAGGCAGCGTACTCGAAAACGCCCCGCGCCTCCTCCTGGGCCACCATCTGGGCCAGGTCCTCCTCCATGCGGGCAAAGAGCGACTCGGCGAAATAGCGGAGCGCGCCTTCCTCCTCCTGGGCCAGCCCGTGGTAGGTCCGCAGGACGAAGTAGCCCAGGGGCAAGGTCAGGAGCAGGCAGAACAGGACGATGAAGATGATGAGCCGTTTCATGGCCGGGGACCTCGGATTGAGGCTGTCTCAACAAAGAGTGAGAAGATGCTTTTGCGGGGGAGGGGACAAAACCCCTTTTGAAAAGAGCGGCTTTTCCCCTCTCGCCCGCACCCCCTCCCCCTTTTCCGCAAAACCTTTTGGTGCATTTGCATGGACTGCATGATCAGGGGCTGCTCAAAAACTCCTTATGCAATGGGCCGCAAAAGCCGATGGCGGCGTCATCAGGCGAAAAAGCCCTCCGCGCGGGGATGCTCGGGCCTGCGCCTTGTTTCCAGCTGCTTCCTTGCCCTTGGCTTTTGCGCGTCATCTTATAACGCAAGCTTTTAAAAACAGCCCTTGGAGAATTGGCTTTACACTAGCTCCCATGCTCCCGGGTGTTTTTCCTTTTTCAGCAGACGATCCTGTAGCCCTCGCCGCGGACCGTCTGGATGAGGGGGTTGTCGCCGGTGAGGTCGCCGATCTTCTTGCGTAGCTTTTGGATATGGATGTCCACGGTCCGGGTTTCCACGCTGGCGTCCAGGTACTGCCATACCTCCGACAGGAGCTCCTTCTTGCTCACGATGCGCTCTCCCGCCTTGGACAGGTAGCAGACGATGTCCATCTCGCGGCGGGTCAAGCTCGCCTCCCGGCCCTCGCAGCGGGCGGTGAGGGTGGCCCCGTCGAAGCTCACTCCGCAGACGTCCACCGTTTCATTGCCCAGGTTCTTGCCCGCGCGCCGGAGCACGGCCTCCACCCGCACCATGAGCTCGGCAATGGAGAAGGGCTTGGGCACGTAGTCGTCCGCTCCCGCGGAAAACCCCGTGACGATGTCCTTTTCCGCGCCCTTGGCCGTGAGCATGATGATGGCCTGGGCCGGCTTTTTCTGCCGGAGCTCCCGGCAGATGGAAAAACCGTCCAGCGACGGCAGCATGACATCCAGGATGGCCAGGTCGTAGCGGCCGTTCAGGGCTTCGGAAAGGCCCTCGGCGCCGTCGGAGACCCCCTTTATGGAGAAACCGTGGAACACGAACACGTCGGTAAGCCCGCGCAGGATGGCCGGGTCGTCCTCCACCAAAAGGATGCTCGCCTTCGCCTGTTTCATGGTGCTTCTCCCCTCGAAAGCATCGTTTGGGGAAACTATACCACGGAAAATGCCGGTAAAAAGCAAAAGTTATGCAAAACAAAGGGCGTCCGGGGCACGGCCCGCGGACGCCCGAGATCAGAGTGGACGGTTGCGCTCATTTCTTATTCTTGGCGGCCCGCTCCAAGGCTTTCTGCTCCAGGAGCCGCGTGTACTCGCCCCACTTGCGGGAGGCTTCGGAGTCGCCGCGCCAGATCTCGAACAGGCAGGTTTCAGCCCCGGCGGGGATGGTGGTCTTCACCGCCACGTCCCAGGCGGTGGTCCGGCCCTGGCTGGCGGCGAAGTCCCGGGCCGCGTCCAGCATGCCCTGGACGAAGTAGCGCTGCACCCGGCAGTCGAAGGCGCCGTAATGGTCCTGGTGGGGGCACCAGTCTATGTGGAAGTCCACCAGGTCGTCGTTCACGATGGAAGGCGTTTCCAGGCTGGCATAGGCGATGCGGTTGACCGCCGTGGCAAAGAAGCTGATCCACTCGGCCTCGGTCATGTCCGGGGGCAGCTCGGTGCCGTCGGTGAGCTGGCGGCCCACGTCGTAGCCCACCTCGTAGAGGCTGTCCAAGACCAGCTTCTGCCCTTCCGCCCCGAACCGCGCCTCTGCGTTCTTCAACACCGTGATCACCGCCATGGCCTGCATGGTGCCCCACTGCCACAGGACCGCCGGATCGAAGTTGGTCTTGTCCAGGACCTCCTCCCGGAGCCTTTTCAAGCCCTTTTCATAGGGCTGGTTGAATTGGAAATCCTTCCAGCTCTTCTCGGTCCTCTTCTCCCAGTGCTTCGCGCTCCGGTCGTCATGGCTCGATTTCATGGGCACGCTCCTCGACTCTATGGGTTGCGTCAAAAAATTTTGCGGAAAAAGGGGGCGGGGAAGAGGGAGAGGGAAAACGCCTTTCTGTTCAACAGGGGTTTGTCCCCCACCTCCGCGAAACTCCTTTCTTTCTCATTTTCACCCTAGCTTCTGCTCAGTTTCCTCCTGCGGACGGGAGCTTTCCCGTGCGGGCGAAGACGGCCGCGCCCAGGGCGCCCATGAGCTGGGCGTCCACGGGCAGGGTGGCGAAGGATACCCCCAGAAGCTGGGAGAGGCGGGCGGCCACCCCGGGATTTTTGGATACGCCGCCGGTGAGCGCCACCTTCTCCTTCACGGTGACGGAGCGGGCCAGGGCCGCCACCCGGCGGGCCACGGCGTCATTGATGCCCGCCGCGATGTCGGGCTTTCGTTTCTTCCGGTAGAGGTGCTTCAAGACCTCCTGCTCCATGAAGATGGAGCAGCGGTTGTTCACGGCCAGGGGGTTCTTGGCCGACAGCGAGACCGGCCCCAGCTCCTCCAGGGAAAGGCCGATGGCGGCGGACAGGATCTCCAGGCTGCGGCCCGTGCCCGCCGCGCACTTGTCGTTCATCAAAAAGTCGGTGACGTAGCCTTCGGAGTCTATGCAGACCACCTTGCAATCCTGGCCGCCGATATCAATCACGGTGCGCACGTCGGGGTTCACGAAGTGGGCGCCCATGCCGTGGCAGGAGATCTCGCTCACGTTCTCCCGGGCAAAGGACACGGAGAAGCGGCCGTAGCCGGTGCACAGAACGCGGGCGAGGTCGGAAAATCCCATCCCGGCAGCCTCCAGGGCGGCCCCCATGACCTTTTGGGCGGAATCCTCCACCGTGGCGGAAACCGGCATGATCTGCCCGGCAAGGAGCTTGTCGTCGGAGAGGATCACCGCCTTTGCGGTGAGCGAGCCCACGTCGCAACCGGCTACAATCATGGCAATTCCAAAAGTCGGCGGGAAAAGCGATCATCCAAGGGGCGAGCTTCCCACCCCGTCGGGGACGATGCTACCGCATCGGGCGGGGCGGACACAACCGGATTGTCGCCGGACAAAGGAAGCCGGAGGGCGGGGCGGCTCCGGCCAAGGGCGGGGGGTAGTACAGACGCGCAAGCAAGAAGGAAGAATGGAAACAGCCCCCTCTTGCTTGCGCCTTGCCGCCGATGCAGCGCATCCTCACAGCCCCGCGGTCAGCGTAAGCAGCCGCAGCCTTTTTAGCGGATACAGCCCGAATATCGCTTGCAGGTGCTTGGCGTCCCGGAAGCGCTTCTCCTGGGGGTAGTCCTTCATGTAGCCCACGCCGCCGAAGATCTGGATGCCGTCGGTGGTGGCCTTGCAGGCGTCGTCCGCCACCTGGAGGAAGGCGGCCAGAGCCCTTTCCCTCCAGCTCGGACTGCCTGCGTCCGCCGCTTCCGCCGAGGCCGCCGTCAGGGTCTCGGCATTCCTGGCCCGCATGGCCATGCCGGAAAGGATCATGCGCACCTCGGACCAGTCCAAAATGCGCCTTCCCCCCTGCTCCCGCTTCCGGGCATATCCCAGGGCGTCCTTGAAGCTCCCTTGTATGACGCCTTCCAGGATGGCGGCAGCTGGCAAAAGCATCCGAAATGAGGCCTCCGCAAAGTACTTCCCGCCCTCGCCGGGCTCGCCCAGCCTCTTGGCCGGAGCGCGTTCGAAGGAGGCGTCCGCTGCCGGGCAGGCATGGAGCCCCAGGCTGAACACGTCCGGGGAAAGGCTGGCCCTCCGGGCCGCAAGATCCGCGAGGAACAAGGATACGCCCTCCCCTTCCAGCGCGAACACCAGAGCGTTTTTCGCCTGGGCCGCCAGGGTCAGATAGGGAGCTTCGCCGAAGAGCAAAAACCCATCCCCGCTCTTCTCGGCCTTCACCCCGCAGGGCGTTTCCAAGGGATTGGCGAACATCGCCGCTGCAAACAGCCTGCCCGAAAGCTCCTGCTCCTCCCCGGACGCCATCCCTTCGGCCAGGCCGCCCTCGCCCGCTTCCTTGAGGAGAACATGGCAAAATGCCTGCGAAAGGGCCACGGCAGCCAGGCTGGCGTCCGTACGGGCCAGCTGGGAGAACAAGGCGCAAAGCGGAGCCACGGCCCCGCCGAACCCGCCGCTCTCCTCCGCCAAGGCCAGGTTGAAAAAACCCAGCTCCGCGGCAACAGCCAAGGTGCCTTTCCAGAAGGGGCCGAAGGGGTAACGGTCGTTTTGCTCCCGGTCGGAGGCAAGCTCCTTTGCGGCAAACTCGCGGCCCGCCTTGGCGAGCATCGCTATCTCTTTCTCTCCGGGTTTTTTCATGAAAAGCTCCGTAACTGATTAGAAGCTATCTCTAAAATAAAATGAAAAGGATTTTGCGGGGGAGGGGGGAAAACCCCTTTTGAAAAAGCTGGCTTTTCCCCCCTCCCCCGCACCCCCTCCCTCTTTTCCGCAAAACTTTTTGAGCCAGCTGAAAAGGCGGCCATTCGAGGTTTAGTGCCCATAATAACACCAAAAATCTCTTTCGCTGGGAGCGGTACACCGCCTATACCTTTGCACCGACAA
>JBFMHL010000304.1:0-2395 GCA_040753055.1 Thermodesulfobacteriota bacterium
ACGAGGAAAAGGCAGAGGAAAACAAGAAAGGAAAGGGCGGAAAGGGCTTTTTTCACGGCGGCCTCCCGGGAGGCCCCGAAAACAAACAGGGCTCCCCCTTGAAGGCTTGGGGGAGCCCTGCCGTGAACCGGGTGCTACTGTATCGCCGCGTCCGCGGCGTTGTCAAGCGGCTTTCCCGCGGGCGCGCCGGTCAATCCCTGCTTCGCCTTCTGCCTGGCCTTTCTCCGTGCGGACTTCACGATTTTCTCCAGGGCCTCGGCTTTTTCACCGTTGTCCATGGCTCGCCAGCGGGCCGTGGAAATGAGCCGGGCGATCTTCTTCTCCGCGATGCGGCCGGCCTCGGCCGCATATGCATCGAACTGTTCCCGGTTCATCTTCATGGGCACCCCGTGCACGGTCACGGTCCTGGAGGGCGGGGCCATGGTGAACAGGCCCTTGCCCGCCAGGTCGGAAAGCGCGGAGGAAACCGCGTCGTTTTCCGTGCGCACGGCCGCCTTCTCCCGGGGAGGGTAGGCTGTCCCCACCATGGCGCCGGAGCTGCGCAACAGGCTGGTCAGGCCATCCTCTTCGCCCCGCAGCCAGGCCAGGGCATAGCCCACCTGCACGGGCTGCATCTGGGAGAACACGTTCGCAACGGTTGCGGGCAACCGGCTCCAGAACCCGGCCTTTTCCTGGAAGCGCGAATCCTTCACGGTCCTGCCCGTGCGCAGGAACTCGGCTGCCCCTGTGTATGGCCGCTCCGCCCAATCGGTGCCGGTGAAAAGCGCGTCCATGGCCCGCACGAAAGGGGAGCCCTTGTGCTTGATGAGCGCGGCCGGGTCCACCAGCTTCAAAGGATCGTAGAAGTGCCCTCCCAGGGAAAAGGTCTTGCGCTTGTCGCCCAGGTCGATGCCGAAGGCGCGGTACAGCCCGGAGATGTCCACCTCGGCCCAGCGGAACTTCTTCACCTGGTCGAAGTCCGCAGTTTGCTCGTCCATGAACTTGTCCCGGTCGTCTCCGCCGAAGAGCATCTGGGCGAGCAGGGTGGAGAAGAACACCCGGAGGAGCACCCGGCCGAAAAAGGCCCGGTACATCCGGTCCATGCCCTTGGGGGCCTCGATGCCGCCCAGGGCCCGGTCGATGACGTTGTTTAAGCCCGGCACCATGCCCGTGAACATGCGGAAGTTGCTCTCGGTCCAGTCCGGGGCCAGCAGGATCAGGCGGGAGAGCTTCTGCAGAAGCGGGTGCCGGCCCATGCGTTCCAGGTGCAGGCCGCCGAAGTCTTCGTTGATGAGCCGGGCGGCCCGCTCCGCGATCTTGTCCACGTCCGGCGGGTTGGTTTGCTTCCCCTCGGTGTAGAGCTTCTGCTCCCGCGAAAGCTCGTGCACGTACTCCATGACCGCGGCCTCGGCCTTGAGTCCCGCGAAGAAGCGCTTGAAGAGGCTGTCAGTAAATCCCTCCCGGGTGCGCTTGCCGAAAGACAGCACCTTCACCATGGACTCGTTGCCCAAGGACCGGGCCGCGGTTTCCATGAGTCCCGGCGCGCTCCGCAGGGCGTTTTCGTCCCAATCCCGAAGCTCGCCCAGGGTGAGTCCGTTTTTCACCAGCAGCGTCAGCAGCGGGTCAAGGTCGAAAATCTTGGCAAGCCCGGCCTTGTAAGCCCGCACCGGGTTCCAGCCCGCGGTTTTGTAAACCTCGCCCGTCACCGGGTCCGTCACCTCCCGCCCGGCTTTCCATCCGTGGTGAACGGCGAAGATCCAGGAGCGGGAGCCCGCCATGTGATGGAAGAAAGACGATAGCAGAATCCAGCTCTTGAGCCCCGAGTTGAGCCGCGCCAGCGCGGCCAGCGCCGGCGTGTTGCGGAAGATGTTGTCCTGGGCGGTCATGCGGTTGATGAGGTTCGCGAGCGGGGCAGGCGCATAGAGCTTGCGTTTTTCCCAGGCCGCGGCCTCCTCGCTCATGGGAATGTGGCGGAGCGTGGCCCCGGGATCGTCCACCTCCACTTGGTCGTAGTAGGCCTGGGCCGCTTTCAGGTCGGTGAAGGTCTTGGACGGGCCCTTGGCCCCGGTCTTCCACACCTGCCAGCGCTCCGGCGCGACTTCCGGCCGGGAGAAGAAGAACTTCCGGCCGCGGTCCCCCAGAAGCAGGGCCGCCTCCGCGCCGGGCGTCTCGTCGGCTTTTGCCTTGGCCGTGCCCGCCCATTCCCACACGGAAAAGCCCGGGGCCTTCAATTCCTTATAGCCGGGAAGGTCCGAGCGGGTGTCGAAAAGCCGCCGGCCCGCCGCGTCCCGGGTGTTGTAGCCCTGGGCCACGAAGTCCTTGTTGGCGAGCACGGTTTCCAGCTCCTGCATATACTCGCCGTAGGAGCCGGTCAGGCCCTTCACGGCCAGGTCGTAGCCGGCCTTCCAGCCGTCCA
>JBFMHL010000305.1:0-5799 GCA_040753055.1 Thermodesulfobacteriota bacterium
CCCGTTCACGTCGCCCACGGCCCAGCCGCCGTAATAGTTGATCAGGTCCATGGAGTTGGCGCCGTAAATGACGACGTCCTGCTCGCTGGCGGCAAGGTCCACGGTCGCCGGCATCACCGCGGCGCCGTAAACGATGTAGGCCATTCCGGAGTTGGTCCTGCCGCCCGGAGCGCTGGCGTTTGTCGATACCATGATGATGTCGTCCAGGCCGTCGCCGCTCACGTCTTTGACGATTACATTGCTGGAGATGCCCAGCCCGTCCGAGGCGTTGGCGCCGTAGATGGTCACGTCCTCGCCGCTGGTGTTGAGATCTATGGTCGCCGGAAGCGTAGCCGAGCCGAAGACCACGTAGACCTCGCCGGCGCTGGTCCTGCCCTCGGCCGGGCCATCGGCGGCGTTGGCTCCCAGGACGATGTCGGCAATGCCGTCGCCGTTCACGTCCCCGGCGGGAGCAACGTCCATCAGCTTCATCATGTCGCTGCTGGTGGCGCCGTAGATGGTCACGTTCTGATCGCCGTTGGCCAGGTCAATGGCGGCCGGCAGGCTGTCGGAGCCATAGATGACGTAGACTTCGCCGCAGGAGGACCGGGCGTTCCCGGGGCCGTCGGCCAGGTAGGAGCCGGCGATGATGTCGTTCATGCCGTCGCCGTTCACATCGGCGACTCTCAGCCCGCCCGAGTGCCCCAGCAGATCGCTGACCCTGCGGCCGTAGATGATCACGTCCTGCTCGCCGTTGGCGAGATCGATGACGGCCGGGAGGCTGGCCGAGCCGTAGATGATGGCGATCTCGCCGCAGTCGCCGCGCACGCCTCCGGGGCCGTCTCCCCAGGGAGCCTGGAGGAGCAGGTCGGTGATCCCATCGCCGTTCACGTCGCCGTAGGCCAGCTTGGAGGCATAGCCAATGCCGTCACCGGCGTTGGCGCCGTAGATGATCACGTCCGGCACCGCGCCGCTCGTGCCGGCGACGTCCCGGACGCCGCCGAGGTCCGTCTTTCCGTAAAAGATATAGACCTCGCCGTCCTGGGTCCTGACGTTGCTCGGCCCGTCGGCGTTGTAGGCAACCAAGACCAGGTCCTTGATGCCGTCCCCGTTGATATCCAGGGCGGCCGTGTTCCTGCCGCTGCCTCCGGTCATCATGTCCATGGACTCCCCGCCGTAGACCAGCAGATCCGCGTCGGAGGCGAGATCCACGGCCACGGGCGCGGCATAGGCCCCCGCGGACATGCAAAGAAAAGCCGACGCCAAAAGCGCGGCCAACCGCATCCCTTTGCCTCGTCTTCCTCTAATCCCCTTGTTGTTTTTCATCGGGCTCCTCCCTTGTCGCCTATGGGTTGGATGGTTCAACACGGATGGCTTGAGAATGAAAAGAGCTGCGAACTGCGATGGGGGAGCCCGCGCCAGGATCCCCCCGGGCTTTTGGATGCGGTGCTGAGCAAGAAGGATGCCAAGGTGGATCAGGAGGCTGCAAACCGGGAGTTTTTCTTTGAATATACTGCAAAATCAAACTGTTGTGTGTGGGAGCGCGGGCGCGGACAATAACCACAGCGCGCAACTTCGTATTGGCCGGTGTTGTCCCGAGAAACAGGAATCCAGTAAAACAAATAGGGGGTATTGTGATGAAGAACGCTGTTAAATTGTGGGATACTTCACTTGTCTTGAGGGACAGGAAAAGAGGTCCCTTTCCTGTACGGACCTTTCCCGGCTTGACGAGGCGGCGGGCGAAAACCAGGGAAACAAGAGGCGGCGCGGGGCTTTACGGGCCGGGCTTCTTCGCATGGGCGTCCTGGGTGCGGGGGTGAGGCTCGGCGTTTCTCAGGAGGCGGGGAACTCGATGACGAAGCGGGCCCCGGACGGAGTGTTGTCCTCCACGCGGATGCTGCCCCGGTGCTCGGTGATGATGGTGGCCACGATGGAGAGGCCCAGGCCCGTGCCGGCCTTCTTGGTGGAGAAGTAGGGTTCGAACAAACGGGCTTTGTCCGCGTCCGGGATGCCCTTGCCGCTGTCGCTCACGGTGAGGATCACCCTCCCTTCCTCTTGCGCGTGCCGGATTCCCACGGCGATCTCCCCCTTGCCGTTGAGTGCGGCGATGGCGTTGTCCAGGAGGTTGATGAGCGCCCGCTTGATCTGCGCCGGATCCAGGAGGAGCCGGGGAAGGCTTTCCTCGTTCTCCACGGAAACGGAAAAAGAGATGTCCGGGTAGCCTTCCTTGTAAGGGGCCACGGCGTCGGCGACCAGCACGGGAAGCGAGCAGGAGACCGGGCGCGGCGCCGGGAACCGGGCGTAGGCGGAGAACTCGTTCACCAGGTTCTGGATGGCGTCCACCTGCTCGATGATGGTTTTGGCGCACTCCGCGAAAACCGGGTCCTCGATGTGAGGCCCGAACTTGCGCAAAAGGCGCTGCGCGGAAAGGCGGATGGGGGTGAGCGGGTTCTTCACCTCGTGGGCCACGCGGCGGGCCACCTCCCTCCATGCGGCCATGCGCTGGGCGCGCTCCAGGTCGGTGAGGTCGTCGAAGGCGATGACGGTGCCCATGTGCCTGCCCTTGTCGTCCCGGAGCGCGGTAACGGTCACCATGAGGCTCCGGGCGCGGCCTTCGATGGTCTGCTTGATGGGGAGCTGCATGGAGCCCTCCTGGCCCCGCACGAACTCCTCCATGACCTCCTCGGAAAGCCGCGCGTTCCTCCCTTTCAAAAGGCTCTTGTAGCTCTTGCCCAGGACGTCCGCCGCCTCCACGCCCAGCATGCGTTCCGCGCTTTTGTTGATGGTGGACACGAGCCCGGACCAGTCCAGCGAGATGACTCCCGACGAGACGTTTCGAAGAACGACCTCCATGTAACGCCGCCGCTTCTCGATTTCCACGTTCTGCTCGCTAAGCATGGAGGCGGAGTAGGTGAGCTGCTCCCGGCTGGCCAGGAGCTCGCGGGTCATGCGATTGAAGGACTCCACCAGGCTCCCCATCTCGTCGTCCGAGCCCCGGTGCAGGGTAACGGAAAGCTCGCCGGAGGAAACCCTGCGGAAGCCCTCGGCCAGCTCGGCGATGGGCCCGGTGAGGGACTTGGCCAGGTAGACGCCGAACCAGATGGAGCAGAACACGATGACTAGCGCCACGATGGAGAGCATAACGTACAGGCTGACCTTGATGGGCTCCTTGAGCATGAGGTGCTGCCTGTACTCCTCGTAGCCCCGGTTCACGGAGCTGACCGCCTGGGACATGTCAGGGGATAGCAGGGTGTCCACCACTACGAAACCCTTGGCCGAAGCCCGGGTGGCGTCGAAGGGGATGCTGGCGATGGTCCGTACCAGCTCTCCCGCCGGCGTCGTGTTCACCACGGTGATGACGCCCACCGCGGGGGCGGGCTCCTTGGTGAGCTCCGGGAAAGTGAGCCGGTGCAGGATGTCCTGGTCTACCAGCGTATCGTCCAGAGCCGAGTAGGCAAGGGAGCCGTCACGGAAGTAGACCTCCACCGCATCCAGGTTGAAGGCCCGCTGGGTCACCCGGATATAGTGCCGCAGGGCCCGGGTGTTCTCGGGCTCCATGAGCCGGCGCTCGTTCACCTGATAGGCGATGCGCTCCAGGTAAAAATGCTGGTTGTCCTCTATGCGCTGGTAAAATTTTTTCCCCACCGAAAGCGAGCTTTTGAATGCCTGCTCCACGGGCACATTGAACCAGAACTCCATGCTGGCTACGGCGAAGTTTAAGGAGAACATGAACAGGACGAAGGTGGGGACGATGGACAGGCTGACGAAGGCGAAGGACAGCCGGACCCGGAGCCGGGAGCCGGGCACCTTGCGCCGCCGCTCGTACCAGAGCTTCACCAGGTTGCGGGTCACCAGGAAGAACAGTGCGGTGAGGAGCACCAGGTTTACGTTCAACACCACGAACATCAGCACGGCGGACGAGACGGGGATGGCGGAGCCGAAGCGGATGATGCGGGTCTGGGCGTAGGTGAGCGCGACGATGAGAAGGATGGTGAGAAAGATCAGGAGCGTTTCGCGCCGTCTTTTTCTTCGTTCTTCCACCGGTAGGGGAGGGGGCTTTGCGCTGGGCTGGTTTGGGTGCATGGCGCAGGGCCCCTAGTAGGTGAAGTCAATGGTGTACCAGTCGGTCTCGAAGTCCCAGAGGGCCAGAAAGGGCAGGGCGTAACGCAGGTAAAGGGGCGGGTCCACCTTCTTCATCACCGCCTTGAATTTGACCTGATAGAGCTCTCCCTTGGAGAGCTCCGAAAGGGGGCACACCGCCAGGCGGTCCACATCGGACATGGCCTTCTTGGCTTCCTGGAAGGAATGGGTCACCGTGCTTGCGCCCGGCTCCTCGGCCCGGGTGACGGAGAAGAGCTTCTTGTCGGGGTCGTAGGTAAGCGTGTGGACAAGCGTAAGCTCCGCCACGGTGGCGTCGGGCCAGAGCTCCCGGACCCGGTTCAGGATGACGTCGAATTCGAAGGATGTCTCCAGCCCCGCAAGAATGGCCTGCTCCATGGGAGCGGGAAACCCGCCTTCCAATGTGAAGTACAAGAGCAGCTGTCCATCGGCATTGGTGAGGACCGGCTCGACGATGCGCGGCCCTTCGCCTGCGGCGAAGGCCGGGCCGGCCTTCAGGCAGAGCCACAAGAGGAGGAGAAGGAGGAAGCGTTTGTGGAGGGACGAATGTGCCATGGCACCGTGCGCTTCGCGGCGAGCGGCCCTGTTCTGCTCCTGCATCCGCCGGCAAGGCCTTGTCGCCCGGATTTTAAAAAAATCACTTTAATGGAACGGGCACGCGAAGGCAAGGCGCAAACGCTTCAGTCCGAAGCGGGGGGGCGGTAGGTCTCCGAGGTGACGGTAACCCAGCAGTCTTTTTCTTTGAGGATCTTCGTGATGAGGGCGTGGTTGAAGGCATGACCCGACTTCACGGTGGTGATCTTTCCCAGCAACGGGATTCCCAGAAGCGAGAAGTCGCCCAGGCAGTCCAGGATCTTGTGCCGGACGAACTCGTCGGGATAGCGGAGGCCGTCCTCGTTCACCACCCCGGTCTCGTTCAGGACCACGGCGTTGTCCAGGTTGCCTCCCTTGGCGAAGCCGTAACGCTTCAGGTACTCGTACTCGTGCAGAAACCCAAAGGTGCGGGCTCCGCAGATGTCACGGGAGAAGTTCTCGGCGTCCACCAAGAGGCAAAAGGTCTGGCTCCGCAAGAGCGGGTGGGGAAACTCGATGGTGCAGGAGATCTCGTACTTGTCCGAGGGCTGGACCGAAACCGAGCGGCCGTCCTGCTCGTGGGTGATGGGGCGTGAAACGGCCATGTACACGCGGGCGGCGCTTTGGGCCGTGGTTCCGGCCTCCATCAGGAGCTTGGTGACCGGAAGGGCCGAGCCGTCCATGATGGGCACCTCGTAGGCGGAGAGTTCCACCAGGGCGTTGTCTATGCAAAGTCCCGAGAAGGCCGCCATCAGGTGCTCGATGGTGGACACGATGACGCCGTTCTCTCCCAGCACCGTGGCCAGCGAGGTGTCCACCACATTCCGGAACAATGCCGAGATGACGGGCTTGTTGGGCAGGTCCACGCGGCAGAAGCGAATCCCGTGGTTTTCCGGGGCCGGGTGGATGATGCAGGTCACCGGTTTTCCGGAGTGCAGCCCCACCCCGGAAAAACGCACCGGGCGGGAAATGGTCTGCTGGAAGTCAAGCATGCACTGTCCGTAAGAAAAGTTCCGGCGCCGCGGAGCGCCGGGTTTGAGGCAGGATGGCGGGCGGCACTTCGCCGCGGCTGCCCGCTACTAGTACCAAGGCCAGCGGGCAAGGTCAAGCACGCCCGCGGCCGCTAAG
>JBFMHL010000306.1:0-9953 GCA_040753055.1 Thermodesulfobacteriota bacterium
CCCCCGCCCGCCGGGCGCTCAAGCTAACGCAGCTTGGCCGGAGCCAGGCCCGCGTTCAGGGCCTTTTCCAGCTCCGCCGCGTTCATGGCCGCGCAGCTGCCGGCCAGCATCTGGATGATAAAGGCATCGTCCTTGGGGCTCTTCTTCGCGATCCGCGGCTTGACGATCCGGTAAAAAACGGAGGCCTCGGCAACCTTCACCGGGCACTCCTCCGGCTTGGTCGCCTGGATCTCCTCCATCTCCTCCACCTCATACAAAACGCTGAGGCCGTAGGTGCGGTCCACCGCGTCCTCAAAGTTGCGGATGGCGGTCATGGCTGCGGGCCCGCCCGCGGAAATCCCTGCCAGGGCGTCCAGGGCTTCCTTTTCCAGGGTGGGGGTTCCCTTGTAGAAATCCTTGTCCCTGCGGATGAACGTGGGCCGCACGCCTTCGAAAAAGGCGGCGATAACCGCCGGGGCGTTCTTGTCCTTGGCCGTCTGCCGCAGGAGGCTCCGCATGTTGATGACGTTCACGTCCTGAAGCCCCTTGGCCAGGTATTGCTGGTTGGCCCGGACGTCTTTGCCTTCGGCGCACAGGGCGATTTTTTCCCGGATCTCCTTGTCGTAGCCCGTGCCGAAGGCCTTGTCGGTGTAGGCAACGACGGGAGCGCAGATCTCGTACTGGGCCAGGATGGCCTTCCAGTCCGTGTCCTTCTGCTTGCGGAGCTGCTCGATGGTCACCTGGGCGTCGGCGAACTTCTTTGCCGCGGCCGAGTCCGGCGCCGTCTGGGCCAGGGCGGGGGCCGCGACCAGGGCGGCAAGAAGCAGGGCCAGGATTCCGGAAGCAAGGCGCTTGTTCATGGGTATTCTCCTTGGCTATAGGCCGATGATGATGAGGTAATGGATATAGATGAAGTAAACACAGAGGTAGGCGACCGCTACGAAGAGAACGAGCGAAAGGAGGATGGAGGCCGCCAGCGATGCCCCCGAGACGCCCAGGGCCTTTTTCGAAAGCGTGGAGGCGACCCATCCGGAAAGGGTCGGGGCAAGCGCAAAGGAGCAACTGAGAAGCCACATTTCCGCATTGGAGGAAAACTGTTCGCGGATGAGCCAGGCGCCCAGGGCAAGGATGACGAACAGGGCCCCGGAAGCGGCCAGGAAGGAAAGCAGCGGCCGCAGGGGCATGCCCACCGGAGGCCAGAACAGGGCCGCGGCGAAGATGAGCACCGCTATGGCTCCCATCACGCGGGCAAACGTGACACGGAGCATGTTCCTGCGGCAGCGGGCCGCCTGCACCTCCATGGCCTGGCGGAGGTCGGGAAATCGTTCGCCCGCTTCGCGGAAGCTCTCCATGGCCTTGCGAAAGCGACCGGCCGCGTACCAGGTGTCGCCGATCTGTACATAGGATTCGCGCGCCTCCTGGCTTTCCGGGTAATTGCGGATGAGGTCCCGATACAGGGAAACTGCCTTCTCCGGATCGAACTCACGGTACTGGTTGGCCAGCCAGAAGTTGATGGCAGGCGCAATGGCAGCCTTGGGATAGGCGGCCATGAGTGCGCCCACCTTCTGCAAGAGCTCGTCTCTTTTTTTGGGGGCGTCCTTGGCCCGCAGAAAATCCACCTGACGGATGCGCTCGAAGGCGGCAAGGGGCTTGAAATCGAAATCCGCGTAAGCGCGCAGAAAAGTCGCCCGCTGGCGGGCCAGGGGGGCCAGCGAGGCCTCGGGGTAGTCGTTCACCAGCCGGTCGTACCAGGTAAGCGCTTCAGCGGGCCGGAAGAGCTTCTGGTCCTGAATCTCGGCGATGGCGTAGAGGGCATCGTCCACCTGGAAGCTTTGCCGGTTGTTCTCGATGAAGGCCTGGTAGGCCCGGACCGCCTCCTCGTAAGTGCCCTGGTCGGCCAGCCTGCGGCAGTCGGCGCAGGTGAGCTTCTTCTCCACAGGAGGCTTTTTCAGCGCGAACTCCTTGCTTCCGGCCAGGTCCACGGCCCGCACGCCGGAGGCGTCCACGTCCAGGCGCACGGCAGCTTCTTCGCCCGCCTCCGGGATGCCCGCGTAAGCGATTTCATCCACCACGAGAAATTTCCCCGAGCCGTCCTGTACCAGAATAAACGCGGCCTTCCGATCGGGGTTCCGGGCGTTGTGGCGGAGCATGGCCTGATGGAGCGGGCTTTCCCGCACCGTGTCCGGAGCGTCCCAGTCAAAGTCCGCGCCCTCCGGGAGAACGGCGCCGAACGTATGGGCCGTGGCGTTGTCGAAGAGGTTCGGAGGCGGTTCTTCATCTTCCAGGAAAACCAGCCGCAGGCCTCCCCAGTCCAGGTAAAAGGCGCCTTCCGCTTTCGGCTTTTCCGAGAGCGCGGACAGAAAGGGGGAGAGGAGCCCCCGGGACGTGAAGACGGGGACGAAGGGCCGGACCTGGGAGTAGGCGTCGTTGGTGGAAAGGGCTTCGGGGGCGAGCTCCACGAAGAACTCGGGCACCTCGTCCAGAAAGATGCTCTGGACCTTGTCCGCATCTCCGCCGGAAATCAGTACGAAGGAAAAAGGGTCCGCAGGCTGGGGCTGGGTCTGGAACTGGAAGGGGGGGCCGTCTTCGGAAAGCCGGTAGGAGTAACGGGTTCCGGGGGCAAGCCCCAGGGCTTCCACCTCGTGGAAGCGAGACTCGGCCTTTTCCGAAGCGGTCTGCCTCTCCCCGCCGGCGGCCGGCTCGAAAAGGATCCGGCCCCGGCCCGGCTTTTCCTCCTGCCAGGCCACCGTTACGGAGTGGGGCGTGACCTTGAGGATTTCCGGCAGGGCGGCCGGGGCCGCCTCCTGCTTCTCGGAGCAGGAGGCAAGGAGCAGGCAGGCAAAAGCGGCGGCCAGCAGTAAACTACGGCCGCCCGGCTTTCTTCCCCACAAGGCTTTCATGGTTTTTTATGTCCTGGAAAAGCCGGCGGCGGTTCGGCACGGACCGCCGCGTTTGGTTTGCGGCCAGGATTTCTCGTTTGTTTCGGATTGCTTTGTAGTTAAACACGTTCGCCCCCCTCGGCGTCAAGTCCATTTTGGAAGAGCGAAGCATGCTTCAGGGAGAAGACGGTTGGCAACAGCTCGGTGTTCCTTGCTGCTGCCATATCAAATGAGTAATAGAGATGAGAGCTTCCGGCCCCGGGCGGTTTTGCTTGATCCTCTGCGCTGCGAGGCGTAGTATTGATAAAGTAAAAGCTTCCGGGGCCGCGCATGGGAAAAACCAATAAGAAAAAGGCCGTAGTCATCCGTTCCAAGATCTGGCTGCAGGACGCGGAGGGGAACCCGGTGTTCGGCCAGGGAAGGCTGCGCATTCTCACCGCCATCGAGGAGCACGGCTCCATCAGCGCTGCGGCCAGAGCCCTGCACATGAGCTACCTGGGTGCCTGGCGCAGGATTCAGGCCACCGAAGAAAGGCTGGGGCGGCCGCTTCTCACCCGCACCATGGGGGGCAGCACGGGCGGCGGCTCCACCCTCACCCCCTTTGCCCGCGAGCTTCTGGAACGCTTCCGCAGGCTCTCCGAGCTTACAGAGAAGCAGGTGGACCAAGCCTACGAAGAGCTGTTCCCCGAATTTACCGGCAAGCGCATGCCCAAGGCCCCCTCCAAAGCCTGACCCTGGTGGTTTCCCGAAACAGCCCTTTTGAAGATATCTCCTCCGGGAATGGTTCCGCGGGAAATGGCCCCTATGTTTAAAACGATCCTGCTGCAGAGCAGGAACGAAAAAGAGGCCCGCAGGGCGGGCCTCGGAAGGGGCTCCGGGAGCATTCCCGAACATAGGGGAAAAAGAGGATCAGGGGTGGAGGCGGTGCCTGAGGCGCGAGAGAAAGGCCCTGTGCCGGGGCCCGGCCATCTCCAGGTGGCGGATCAGGATCAGCTTGGCCCAGTCTTCGATGAAGATCCAGGCCAGGCAGTAGCCCCATACGAAACCCACCAGCCACCAGTCAATTCTGGTCACCAGGATGCCGAAGCCCACCAGGATGGCGGCCACCGCCTGGGTGCCCAGCACGGCCGCAAGCAGGATGGGCGCGGGCCAGGGCTTTTTCCAGAAGGGCTGGCGGCTGCGGACGATGAAGAGGGTGAGGTGTCCGGCCACGGTGAGCTTGAGATAGATGAGCGACTGGAGTTGCGGCGTGGTGAGGTCCAGATAGTAGTCGGCCAGGAGCAGGAGGCCGAAGGTTTCCACCACGCCGATGAGGCCTAAAGCGGTGGACAGAGTGAGCACCCGGCGCATGTTCCAGCGCACGGGCAGCGGATCGAGCCAGGTGTTGTCGTAGGCGATGGTTAGGATGGGCAGGTCGTTTAGGAGCGCCAGAAGGATGATGAGGATGGTGGTGATGGGGTAGAAGTTCAGCGCGATCATGGCGGCCACCACGAAGAACATGATGCGGATGGTCTCCGTGATGCGATAGATGGCATAGGAGTTCATGCGCTCGAAGATGCGCCGGGCCTCCTCTACGGCTTCGATGATGACGGAGAGGCCGGGAGCGGTGAGCACCAGGGAAGCGGCGGCCCGCGCCGCGCTGGTGGCGCCCGAAACCGCTATCCCCACGTCCGCCTGCTTGAGGGCCGGGGCGTCGTTCACCCCGTCGCCGGTCATGGCCACGATGTGGTTCCGGCTCTGCAGGGCCTTCACGATGGCGTACTTGTGCTCGGGAAAGACCTGGGCGAAGCCTTCCGCCTGCTCGACCTTTGCGGCCAGGGCGGGGGTCGGATGGTCCAGGTCCTCCTTCCCTGCAAAGACCTGCTCGGCCGAGATGACATTGGTTTTGAGGCCCAGCGTTCCGGAGATCTCCCGTGCAATGGCGGCGTTGTCGCCCGTGACCATCTTCACGTCAATGCCGTGCTTCTGGGCCCGTTCGATGGTGGCGGCCGAGTCCTCCCGCGGCGGATCGAAAAGCGGCAGGATTCCCAGGAAGCTCCACTTTTCCTCGCTTTCCTTCCTTCGCGCCACGCACAGGGCCCGGTAGCCCTTTTGGGCGAATCCGTCCACGATCTTTCCGGCGTTTTCCAGGTTTTCCCCGGCCAGCCCGCACAGGGCCATGATCACCTGGGGCGCGCCCTTGCTCGCCACCAGCGTCTCCGATCCCGAGGAGACCGTGGCCTCGGTGCGTTTGCCCTTGGGGTCGAAGGGCATGAAGCGGGTTTGGGTGTAGGCGGTGAGAAGGCTTTTGTCGGCAAGCGCGTTGATCACGGCCAGGTCAATGGCGTCCCGGTTCTCCTCCTTGGAGGACAGGGCGGCCGCCAGGATCAGGTCCTGGGCGTCGGCTGCCTCGAAGACCCGGGGCTCGCCCAGGGTGAGCCGGTTCTGGGTGAGCGTGCCGGTCTTGTCGGAGCATAGAATGTCGGTGCCGGCGATCTCCTCGATGGCCGCCAGCCGGGAGAGTATGGCCTGCTTGCGGGAGAGGATCACGGCGCCCAGCGCCATGGTCACCGAAAGCACGGCGGGCATGGCCACCGGAATGGCCGCCACCACCAGGATGAGGACGAACTGGAAGACCGTGAAGAAGCCGTCGCCGCGCATGAGCTGGGTGATCACCAGAATCACGGCCAGGCCCAGGGAGAGGTAGATGAGGTAGTCGCTGATGGTGAGCACGGCCTTCTGGAAGTGGGATACCGTGCCGGCCTTTTCCACCAGCTGGGCGGTCTTGGCGAACTTGGTGTTCTCTCCGGTGCCGGCCACCAGCGCCGTCATCTCGCCCTGCCGGGCCACGGACCCGGCGTAGGCCAGGTTTCCGGAGAGCTTGTCCACGGGCAGCGACTCTCCGGTGAGCGCCGACTGGTCGCAGGAAAGGTAGTCTCCGGAGTCCAGCTTCACGTCGGCGGGAACGATGTCGCCTGCGCGGAGCCGGATGAGGTCGCCCGGGACCAGGTCCTCTGCGGGGATCTCGTCCCATTTCCCGTCCCGCAAGGCCCGGGCGGTGAGGGCCAGCTGCTTCTTCAGGGCCTCCAGTGCGCCCTGCGCCTGCATCTCCTGCCAGAAACCGATGCCGGCGTTCATGCAGAGCATGAAGGCGATGATGGAGAGGTCCGCCCAGTGGCCCAGCAAAGCGGAAAACACCGCCGCCGTCTCGATCATCCAGGGGATGGGGCCCCAGAAGTAACCCAAAAGCTTTAAAAGACGGCTCTCCCTTTTTTCCTCGATGCTGTTGGGCCCGTATTCCGCGAGCCTTTTTTCCGCCTCTGCGGCGGTCAGGCCTTTCGGGTCCGCGCCCAACAGCTTCTTCACCTCATCCAGCGGGGCTTCCTCCAGCGTGGCGATATCCGGAAGGTCCATGGCCATCTTTTATCCCCTTCGAAGGCAAAGGGTTCGCAGCGGTAGAGGGGAATGGGTCAGCGGGAAAGCACACGCTGGATGATCTGCACGCCGCTGAAGGTCTGGTAGGCCACCATGAGGAGCGCCAGCGTATTGCTGATGCCATGAACCAGGGGAAGGGCCTTGCGCGCCTTGGGTTTCCAATAGAGAAGCAGCCCGCTGGCCAACCCGATGCCGGCAAGTACGGCCATTACCAGCGCTCCGGCCTCGTGGCCCTCGCCCATGTAAGGGTCGAGCGCAAGGAGGTCGCATAGGATGGAGCCCCCGATCATGCCGGCGTAAAAGCCCGCCAGGGCGACGAGGCCGAACAGGGCGTGGCGCTTGCGGGCAAAGGCCGTCCGCTGCTTGAGGTGCAGGCTCCGGAACCGCACGGTTCCCATGAGGAACGCGTATGCTCCCAAGCCAAACATGACAACCTGGAATAGAGGATGAAGATAGATCATGGGCGGCTCCCTTGGGCGGAGAAGGGGAAACCATTTTAATTAGGGAGAGCAACAGTCATTTTTTATTCGCGTTGATCCTGCAATGGGGCAGAAGACTTGCCAAGCCTTCCACCGGCACGAAAGCCCGTCTGTAAGTTCCTTTGCTCCCGTTACCATGTGGTTTCATAAATTAGGACACAAACGCCGGTTTGTCCACCCGGGCGGGGAAAAGGCATGACCTCCGGACAAGCAAAACACCCCGAATTCTGCTATGATGTGTACCTCGGTTCGGACGCCATACCCTGGGAAAGGAAGACGCACCATGCTCTTTTTATCGAAGGCCGAAAAGGCGCAGTGGGAGGACCTGGCAAAGGAGATCGAAGCCAAGAACGCGGCGCCGGACCATTACGGCGAGGTCCTGAAACCCGGCATCCGGTCCGCCTTCCGTTGCTTCGCGGGAGTTCGACTGGCCTTGTCGGGCAAACCGGAAACCGCCCGCGAGTGGTTCAACGCAGGGGTGTGGGAAGAGGGCGACGCCCAGTTCTTCAATGCCTTCCTCACGGGATTCCTGGCGCGCTACGGCGGCAGGATGGCCATGCCCGAGAAGGTCTTCGCCGATCCCCGGCCTTACCTGCACTTCACCCACGTGCCGGTGCTGCGGAACTCCCGGCGCAACTTCATGCTCTGCTGCATAGAGTCGCTTCCCCGCTTTTCCAAACCCTTCCGCTTCCTGGATCTGGGCTGCGGGGACGGCAGCCTGACGGCCATGTTCCTGGACACCATGCGCGCCGCGGAAAAGTTCGACGAGTTCGGCGAGGTGGTACTGGTGGACAGCTCGGCCGGCATGCTGGAGGTGGCGAAAAAGACCCTGTCCGGGGTGGTGCCCGAGGAGAAGATCAAAACCGTCTGCGCGAAGTTCACGGATTTTATGAACGATCCGGGCGGGCCCTATGACCTGGCATTGAGCTCCCTGGCCGTCCACCACATGACGGCGGAGGTCAAGAGGGAGTTCTTCCTGCGGCTCGCGCCCCGCTTCAACCACTTTCTCCTGTTCGAACTGGACGCCAACCATGACACCCCGGAGCTGGGCTCTCCGGATCTCATGATTTCCATGTACCAGGCCTACGGCGGTCTCATCGAGCATGTGTTCGCCTACGACGCGCCCGTGGACGTGGCCCTGGCCTGCGTGGACCGCTTCCTGATGAACGAGGCCATCTCGCTCTTCACCCAGCCCCGGGGCGAGCGCAACGACTATCACATGATGCGGAGCCAGTGGCGCGAGCTTTTGTTGGAGAGCCTGGGGCCGGACTTTTCCTGCCTGCAGAACACCGCCTGCTTCGAGGACCTGAACTTCGGGCTGTTCATGCAGCACTTCGGCCGCTGATGCCGTCAGGGGGCCCGGTACCTGCTGTCGGAACAGGGCCCCCTGCTTTCGGTTATCTTCAGGCCGCGCCGCCTTTGGGCCGCCCGTTTTCCATGATGGCGAAGTCCCCTGTCCGGGCTACCTTTTCCACCAGATCGCCCAGAGCGTCCGGCGGAGGCGTGATCTTCCGGGCCGCCAGGTCGAACCAGCAGATCCGGCTCTTCACCCGGGCCGCCGTTTTCCCGTCCGGGGCAACGAACTCGTTGATGAAGATGAACCAGGCCCGGTCCTTCGAGAGCCCCGCGCACAGCAGCCGGACCGTGATATCTTCATAGAGGCGGAGCTCCCGGAAGTAGGAAAGCTCGTCCACGGCCACCACCGGCCCGATGCGGCGTCGGGCGAACTCCTCCATGGGAAAACCGTTCTCCTTGAAGTAGAGCATGCGGGAGTCGTGGCAGTAATCCAGATAGGCCGTGTTTTTCATGTGGCCGTTTGCATCCATGTCCGCCCAACGGACCGAAAACCAGGTTTCATGCGCCTTGATCATGTCATCCTCCTGAGGCTAATGTTTTCGTTGTGAGCCAGGACCAGGATAGGGCTTCGGGGCTTTCGGGCATAGGGGCGGACAGGACATTCCCGGGAGGCTTTCGGGACAAAACACGAAGCGCAGTCGGAAAAGGACGGGGCGGCGATGCAAAAGGTGGTGGTGTTGGCGCTGGACAACACCCTGGCCTCCACGGTCATGGGACCCATGGACATCTTCAGCCAGGCGGGCGTCCTTTACAACCGCATCGTGGGGGCCGATCCCCGTCCCATGTTCTCGGTGGCCATGGCCACCGTGGACGGAAAGCCGGTGCGCTGCTCCAACGGGGCGGTGCTGGTGCCCGAGGCAAGCATCACCGACATCGAACGCGCCGACATCGTGGTGATCTCGGCGGAGGACCTGGAAATCGCCGGCCGTTCCGAGGAGGCGGTGGTGCCGTGGCTTCGCAGCCTGCACGCGTCCGGTGCAAAGCTTTGCAGCGTCTGCACCGGGGCCTTTCTTCTGGCACGCACCGGCCTTTTGGACGGGAAACGGGCCACCACCCACTGGGCCTTTGCCGAGCTTTTCCGGCAGCGATTTCCCCGGGTGCACCTGCGGCCCGAGGCCATGATCACCGACGAGGGGAGCGTCATCTGCGGGGGCGGGGCCCACTCCTACTTCGACCTGTGCCTCTATCTCGTGGAGCAGAGCTGCGGCTTTGAAACCGCGGGCCGTTGCGCCCGGGCCCTGCTCCTTTCCATGGGCCGCAGCTCCCAGCTCCCCTATGCCATTTTCGAGTATCAGAAGAAGCACGGAGACCCGGTTATATTGAAAGCCCAAAACCTCATGGAGGAGAGCTACAGCGAGAACCTGAGCGTGGAGCGGATGGCCGGGACGCTGGGCATGAGCCCCCGGAACTTCAAGCGCAGGTTCAAGACGGCCACCGGGGACAGCCCGCTCTCCTACCTCCAGCGCTACCGCGTGGAAGCGGCCAAGCGCATGGCCGAGCAGACCCAGCTCTCCGTGGCGGAGATTGCCGCAGCGGTGGGCTACGAAGACGCGGTGTTTTTTCGGGCCTTGTTCAAACGCCACACCGGGCTCACTCCCAACGAGTACAGGCTTCGTTTTCGCCGGGCTGCCGCGTGACGGGAAGCTATCAAAAAAGAAAGGCTTTTTCGGGGAAGGAGGGAAAAGCCTTTCTTTCTCAAAAGGGGGTTTCCCTCCTCTCCCGCACGATATCTTTCCTTCCCATTTTTTAGGTAGTTTCTAGTTCATGGCAAATAAAAGGAAGGGCGAGAAAGGCTCGGGAAAATTCCGTTCCCCCCGCCTGGGGGGGCTTTCGGGGTCCTTAACAA
>JBFMHL010000307.1:0-8163 GCA_040753055.1 Thermodesulfobacteriota bacterium
GGGAAATCCGGGTGCTTTCGCCCCGGGCCGGGCTCCTGGTCCCGGACGGCATGCGGGACGTGGATTCCGCCTTCCAGCAGGAGGTCCACGCGCGCATCGTGGCGCTTCACCGCCGGCTGGGCGGGCCCGTAACCTTCGACTGCGGCGCGTTGTAGGACCGGGGAGGGGCCGTGCCTGAAGGTAACGATTTTTCGCCCGAGCGCGTGTACGAGCTCTTCTTCTCCCCCGGCGAGGTGGTGGAGATCCGCGCGCTCCACCTGGCCGGCAAGAAAGCGACCCCGGATTGGGAAGGCTTTGCCGCCGGCGGGACCGTGTTCGGGTACTTCGACAATGCTTCGGCTTTCGGCCGGGCCGCCGCCGTCCTTTCCAAGCACCCCTTCGCCGGCATCTACTTCACCATCAACCCCGTAAAGCCCGAGTGCCTGGCCCGGGCCTACAACCGCCTGGTGGCAGGGGAAAAGGCCCGGCCCACCACCTCGGACGACGACGTTGCGGCCGTCCGGTGGATGCCCGTCGACGTGGACCCCAAGCGTCCGTCCGGAGTCTCCTCCACCGAGGAGGAGCTCGCCGCCGGCCGGGACATCGCCCGCTCCGTGGCCGAATACCTGGAAGAGGAGATGGAATTCGCGCCGGCCGTCCGCGCCATGAGCGGGAACGGCTGGCACCTTTCCTTCCGGCTGCCGGACCTGCCCAACACCGACGAGACCAAGGGGCTCGTTAAAAGTTGCCTGACGGCCCTCCACGCCCGCTTCACGCCCACCGCCGCCGCAAAGGACGCGCCGGAGGGCGCCCCGGAGCCCGGGGCCGAGATTGACCTACTGACCTTCAACCCCGCCAGGCTCTGGAAGCTCTACGGCACTCTGGCCCGCAAGGGCGACGAGATACCCGGCCGGCCCCACCGCCGGAGCTTTCTTTTCAAGAACTCGCCCTCGGCCCTCGCGGACGTTTCCGCGAGCGGCGAGTTCCACCTGGAGCGCCTGGCAAAAACCCTCCCGGCTCCCCCCGCCAAGCCCAAGCCCCCCGCGCCCCCTCCGGCCAAGAGGACCCCAGACGCCCGGCCCTACAACGAGAACGGCCTGGGGCCGCTGAAGGTTTCCGACTACCTGGCCCACTACGGCGTGGCGCTCCATGAGGTGAAACAGAACGGAGGCTCCACCTGGTACTGCCTTTCGCAGTGCGTCTTCGACCCCAGGCACGAGGGCGGGGAAGCTGCCATCGTGGCCAGCCCGGAGCCGCCCTATCTCACCTACCACTGCTTCCACCGCTCCTGCCAGGGCCATACCTGGCAGGACGCCCGCCGGGCAATATCCAAAGACGACAAGCTGGCGCAGTTCTGCGAGGGCTACGACCCCCATTTCAGGCCCGGCCGCGGCCGCAAGCCCAGACCCCGCAAGGCCCTGCCCGCGCCAGGGGAGAACGGCGAAGCGCCGCCGCCCGAGGCCGGTTCATCCCGGGCGGCCCTGGCCGAAGTCACCCCGGACCTGTCCCACTGGACCTTTTCACCCGGGGTCCCGGCGCTGGACGAGGTGGACCCCATCGAGATGTTTTACGAGATCGTGGGCAAACGGAACCGCCCCACCTTCAAGGAAGTCTTCCTGGCCCGCTACCTCTGCCTGCTCCTGGCGCCGCTCGCCTACGCCTCCGGGCAGTTCTACCGTTACGCCGGCGGCGTGTGGCGGCCCATCGAGGAACGGGCCATCGCCCAGGTGGCCACCGCGGCCCTTCAGGACGAGGCCAAGGCCGGCAACGTGGAAGCGGCCTTGAAGACCCTCTCCCACATGCTGCACCGCGGCGAGGACTCCTGGCCCTGCTACCCGGAGATGGTGAACTGCGAAAACGGCATGGTGGACCTGGCGCTGCCGCCCGTGGACTTTGCGGACCCGCGAAAGTCCCTGCTCCCCCACGATCCCAAGTACGGCTCCCGGGTGCAGCTTCCCGTGCGCTTCAACCCTTCGGCCCGCTGCCCGCGGTATCACAGGTTTTTAAGCGAGGTCTTCGAGGGCGACGAGGGCAAGAAGCAGCTCTTCCTGGCGTACCAGGCATACTGCCTGTTCGGGCATTGCCGCTACGAGCGGGCCTTGTTCCTGTTCGGCGCCGGCGCCAACGGAAAGTCCACGGCCTTAAACGTCCTGGAGGCCATCCTGGGCAAGGAGAACGTCACCACCGTGGGGCTCTCCGAGCTCTCCCGGCCCTTCGTGGTGCTGAGCCTGCGGGACAAGCTGGCCAACTACGCCGCCGAAATCGAGACCCGGGAGCCCACCTCCGTGAACACGCTCAAAGCCATCATCTCCGGGGACCGGGTGGCGGGCGAGAAGAAGTACGGCGAACGGGTGGAGTTCCGGCCGAGCTGCAAAATGCTCTTCGCCATGAACAGCCCGCCGACCCTGGAGGACAAGACTTACGGCTTCAACCGGAAAATCCTCGTGCTGACTTTCAACCGCAGGTTCGAGGAGCACGAGATGGACCGCGGCCTTTACGAGAAGCTCCTGGCCGAGAAGGAAGGCATCTTCTACCAGCTCTGCGCCTCCGCCGTGGCCCTGCGGCAAAGCAACGGCTTCGCCCGCTACGCCGAGGCGGTGAAGCGCGACACGGCCCTGTTCCTGCAACAGTTGAACCCGCTGCTCCTGTTCGTGGAGGAGCGCTGCACCGTGGCCGCGGACCTCTCCACCCCGGCCGAGGACCTCTTCAAGGCCTACCAGGCATGGGCCGCCGACGCGGGCCTGCGGCCCATGGGCAAGATCAAGTTCGGGCAGAACCTGCAGAACCTGTTCCCCAAGGTGGAATACAAGAAAATCACCGTCTCCGCCGGCGTGCGGCGGTACAGCTTCGTGGGGATCGGCGTGAACCCCGCGGAGATGTAAGAAATTCAAGGTTTCATGACTATGGCCGAACCGCATGCCCCATGCTATCTTCCCCGGTTATCCAACCAGGGAGGACCATGTATGCGCGGGGGAATCTACACGGACCAGAAGTGCCCCAAATGCGGCGGGGTAATGCAGGACGATCCCAGGCGGCGCCGGGTGTGCTGCCCGAAGCATCCCTCTTGCGAGGCCAGCCGGTTCCGGGTCTCGTTCGGGAGCCTGTGCAAGCGCTTCCGGAGCTACCAGGAGGCGGAGCGCTGGCTGAACGGAGTGCGCTTCAAGACCGACGAGCAGCTCTTCGACGAGCGGGACTACAGGCAGGACAACCCCCTGGGCTTCGAGACCCTGGCCCGGAAGTGGCTGGAGATAAAGAAGCCCGAGGTGAAACCCCGTCACCACCGGAACCTCGCCAACTACATGGAGAAAGCAATCGCCGTCTGGGGCCAGCGGAACGTGAAGGGCATCCAGTACGGCGACGTGGAGGACTTCCTCCTGGGCCTCACCCTCTCCGACAAGACCCGGGCCAACATCCGGAGCGCCCTGTGCTCGTTCTTCACCTGGTGCGTGAAGCGCCGGGTGCTGCGCCGGGACCAGGCCCCGGAACTCCCCGAGGTGCACTTCGAGCTGGGCTGGCGCAACCTGGTGGACAAGGCCACCCAGAATGCCATCATCGAGGAGGTGCGCCGGCTCACCTGGGACGACAACCCCAAGACCTGGCTGGCCATCCGCTGGCTGTCCATCTATGTGAGCCTGCGGCCCGCGGACATCCTGACCCTGCGGGAGCGGGACGTGGACCCGGACGCCGGCGTCATCGTGGTGCCCAGGGCCTCCAAGACCCGCGGGGGCGCCAAGATCATCCCCTTGCTGCCCGCGGACATCGAGACCCTGCGGGGCTTCCCCCGGGCCTTCCCGGAGCTGCCCTTCTTCCGGCACACCAAGGACTTCGGCGGCGGAACCCGGGCCGGGGAGGGCTTCGGCAAGGGGTACCTGCGCCGCTGCTGGGGGAAGGCATGTGCAAACCTGGGCGTCGAGGGCGTGGACCTTTACGGCGGCACGCGCCACAGCACCGTGACCGCCCTGGGCCAGGTGGCCACGCCGGAGCAGATCAAACGGGCCACGGACCACAAGACCAACCCGGCTTTCGAGCGCTATTTCCAGAAGGGGGCGAAGGAGAAACTGAAGATCTTCGAGCTGGCGGATTCTGACAATGGCCTGACAACGAAAATCCGGCACCTCAGAAATTCTAAGATGCCGGATTGATTAGGAAAAAATGGTGGGCGATGCAGGATTTGAACCTGCGACTTCTACCGTGTGAAGGTAGCACTCTCCCGCTGAGTTAATCGCCCGAAAGTTTCCCTCCCCGCGGGCGGGGCTTGAAAACACGCACTCTATACTGGTTCGGCCGTTTGCTCGTCAAGCTTTTTTTCTCCCCTTCCCGGGCTTGCCTTTTTCTTTTTTGCAAAAGCCCCCGACTGTGATAGAGAGGGCCGTTTCGGCCGGGCCCTGGCCCAGGCAAGGTTTCCGGCACTCGGGCGGATGAGAGGAAGGACCGGGCATGGAAAACGGTGAAAAAAAGCCCGTCGTATCCCTTTCCGGGATTTCCAAGAGCTTCGACGGCCACGTGGTGGTGCCGGGCATAGACCTCACGGTGTACGAGGGCGAGTTCCTGACGCTCTTGGGTCCGTCAGGCTGCGGCAAGACCACCATCTTGCGGATGATCGCGGGATTCGAGCGGCCCGACGACGGGGACATCTTCATCGGAGGCGTCCGCGTGAACAACGTCCCGCCCAACCGCCGGGACGTGAACATGGTTTTCCAGAACTACGCCCTGTTCCCGCATATGACGGTCTTTTCCAACGTGGCCTTCGGCCTGGCCATGAAGCGCAAGCCCCGCAGCGAGATCGAGAAGGAAGTGAACCACGCGCTGGCCCAGGTGAAGCTCTCCGAGTTCGCCTCCCGGAAGCCGCGCCAGCTCTCGGGGGGCCAACAGCAGCGGGTGGCGCTGGCGCGCGCGCTGGTGAACAAGCCCAAGGTGCTGCTTTTCGACGAACCGCTGAACGCGCTGGACTACCGCCTTCGCAAGGAGATGCAGCGGGAGCTTAGGCACTTGCAGCAGACGTTGCGCTCCACCTTCGTGTTCGTGACCCACGACCAGGAGGAGGCCCTGTCCATGTCCGACCGCGTGGCGGTGATGCGGGAAGGCCGGATCGAGCAGTTGGGCACGCCCCGCCAGGTCTACGAGGAGCCCCGGAACCTTTTCGTGGCGAGCTTCATCGGCGAGACCAACGTGCTTTCCGGCACGGTGCTGGACATCCTGGACGAAAAGCGGGTGCTGGCGAAGGTGGAAACCGGCCAGTGCGCGTTGAACGTAAAGCGCGCCTTTGCCAAGGGGGACCGCATCCGCATTTTGCTCCGGCCCGAGGACCTGCGGGTGGAGACGCTCACGCGGGCCCCGGAGCAGGAGGGACGCCTGCGGGGCACGGTGGTGGAGAAGAACTACAAGGGCGCCACGCTGGACTCGGTGATCCTTCTGGAAAACGGGACGCGCCTGCTGGCCTCCGAGTTCTTCGACGAGGTGGACGAGGACTTCGACTACCAGATCGGGGAAAAGGTGTCCGTGGGCTGGGTCAGCTCCTGGGAGGTGGTCCTTGGAGACGAGGCCTAAGAACCGCTTCAGGACCTTCGTGATCGGGGCGTTCTCGGCCTGGCTCCTGATCTTCGTCCTGGCGCCGAACCTCATGATCGCCGCCGTGAGCCTGGCCACCCGCAGCGAGGAGCGCTTCGCGGGGCTGCCCCTCTCGCTGGAAAGCTATGTCCGGCTGTTCGACCCCATCTACCTGTCGGTCTTCCTCCGCTCCCTGGGCATGGCGCTGCTGATCACGGCCCTGTGCCTGGTGGCCGGATACCCCTTTGCCTACATCATCGCCCGGTCGCCCGCGCGGCTTCGAAACGCGCTGCTTTTGCTGACCATCGTCCCCTTCTGGACCAACTCGCTGATCCGCACTTACGCCGTGGCGCTGATCCTGCGCACCCGGGGGCTTTTGAACTATCTGCTGGTGGATTTCCTGGGAGTCCTGGACAAGCCCCTGGACCTCCTCTACACGGGCACCGCGGTGGTGGCGGGCTCGGTTTACGTGCTTCTTCCCTTCATGGTGCTTCCGCTCTACGCCGTGATCGAGCGCCTGGACCCGGCGTACACAGAGGCAGGACGCGACCTGGGCGCCGGCCGCCTGGACGTGTTTTTCCGCATCGTGGTGCCGCTCACCATGCCCGGCATCCTTGCGGGCTGCCTGTTGGTTTTTCTGCCGGCCCTGGGGCTTTTCTACATCCCGGACGTTCTGGGCGGGGCCAAGGACCTCTTCATCGGAAACTTCATCAAGAACCAGTTCCTGGACGCGCGGGACTGGCCTTTCGGAGCGGCGGGCAGCGTGGTGCTGACGGCGCTCATGGCCGTCCTTCTGCTGACCTACTACCTGGTGATGAAACGCCTGGGAGAGAAGGTGCTGTAGATGGGGATCAAGATCCTGAAACGGGCTTACATGGCCTTCATCTATGCCTTTCTCTACGTGCCCATCGTGGTGCTGGTGGTGCTTTCCTTCAACCAATCCAAGTTCAGCACCCACTGGGCCGGGTTCACCACGGGCTGGTACGGCAAGCTTCTGCACAACGACCTCTTGCTGGACGCGGCCAAAAACTCGCTTTTGGTGGCGCTCTCCTCGGCCACGCTGGCGTCGGCCCTGGGCGTGCTGGGGGCCTTCGCCCTCTACCGCTACCGCTTCCTGGGCAAGCGCATGCTGTACGGGCTTTTGTACGTCCTCATGATCTCGCCGGACGTGGTCATGGGCATCTCGTTGCTCATCCTCTTCACCGCCGTCCGGCTGCCCCTGGGCTACCTGAGCCTTTTGCTGGCGCACGTCACTTTGTGCCTTCCCTTTGTCACCGTGGTGGTGTACTCTCGGCTCTCCCAGCTTTCGCCCCATATTCTGGAGGCGGCGCGGGACCTGGGGGCGTCCGAGTACGCGGCCCTGCGCCTGGTGATCCTTCCGCTCATCGCCCCTGCGGTGCTGGCGGGATGGCTGCTTTCCTTCACGCTTTCGCTGGACGACGTCATCATCAGCTTTTTCGTGACGGGCCCCAGCTTCGAGATCCTGCCCCTGCGCATCTACTCCATGGTGCGGCTGGGGGTGAAACCCGAAGTGAACGCCCTGTGCACCGTCATTTTCGCGGCATCCCTCGCGCTTGTCACGGCGAGCCAACTACTTCTCAAGGAGGAGCATTCATGAAAAAAGTCCTCGTATTCCTTGCGGCGTTCTTCTGGTGCGCCAGCGCCTTTGCGGGCCAAGGAGTCCTGTACTTCTACAACTGGTCCGAGTACATCCCCGACTCCGTGCTCGCCCAGTTCACCAAGGAAACGGGGATCAAGGTGGTCTACACCACTTACGACTCCAACGAGGTCCTCTACGCCAAGATCAAGATCATGGACGGCAAGGGCTACGACGTGGCCGTGCCTTCCACCTACTTCGTGAACAAGATGCGGCGCGAGGGACTTCTTGCGCCCATTGACAAGGCGCTATTGCCCAACTTCAAGAACCTGGACCCCAAGCTCCTGGACCGCCCCTTCGACCCCAAGAACGAGTACAGCGTGCCCTACATGTGGGGAACCACGGGCATCGGGGTGAACGCGAAAAAGGTGGCGCCCGAGACCATGGCCTCGTGGAAGGACCTGTGGAAGCCGGAGCTCCGCGGGCGCGTGCTCTTGCAGAACGACCCGCGGGAGGTATTGGGCGTGGGCCTCAAAGTGCGGGGATACTCGCTGAACGACACCGACCCTGCCCACATCGAGCAGGCTTACCAGGAGCTTCTGGGCCTGATGAAAAACGTCCGGCTGTTCAACTCCGAGTCGCCCAAGATGCCCTTTTTGAACGGCGAGGTGGACGCGGGCATGATCTGGAACGGAGAGGCCTACCAGGCCGGCCAGGAAAACCCGGACATCAGGTACATCTATCCCAAGGAGGGCGTGATCATCTGGATGGACAGCATGGTGATTCCGAAGAACGCCCGCAACGTGAAGAACGCCCACACCTTTATCAACTTCCTGCTCCGGCCCGAGATCGCCGCAGCCATCTCCGAGGAAGTGGGTTACGCCACCCCCAACAAGGCGGCCCTGGTTCTGCTGCCCAAGGAGATACGGGAGAACACCACGGTGTACCCCGCGGAAAAGGACCTGGAGAAGGGCGAGTTCCAGCTGGACGTGGGACCGGCCATCACCGTGTATGAAAAGTTCTGGGAGAAGCTCAAGGCG
>JBFMHL010000308.1:0-4008 GCA_040753055.1 Thermodesulfobacteriota bacterium
ATCCCGTGTCGGGCGAAGGGGCGCCCGACACGGGATGGCCCATCAAATGAGACTATAGCTTCTCCCGAAGTTCCCTTTTCAGCACCTTTCCCGCGGCCGACACGGGGATTACGGGAACGAAGTGCAGGGACCGGACCTTTTTATAGGCTGCCAGCTGGTTGTTGATGAAAGTCAAAAGCTCTTCTTCTGTGGCGGACTTTCCGGCCTTGAGCTGGACAAAGGCCACGGGGAGCTCGCCCGCTTTCGGGTCGGGCTTGCCCACCACCGCGGCCAGCTCCACCGACGGGTGGGCGTAGAGCAGCTCCTCGATCTCGCGGGGGTAGACGTTGTAGCCCTTGTACAGGATCAGGTCCTTTTTACGGTCCGTGATGAACACGAAGCCTTCCTTGTCCATCTTTCCGATGTCGCCGGTGAAAAGCCACCCGTCTTTGAGCACCTCGGCGGTGGCCTCCGGCCGGTTCCAGTAGCCCTGCATGACCTGGGGGCCGAAAATGGCGATCTCGCCCTCCTGGCCCGGGGGGAGCTCCGCCCCGGTCTGGAGGTCCACGATCTTTACCTCGGTGTCGAACACGGGCAGCCCCACGGAGCCCACCTTGATCCTGTCCCGCATGGGCGGGTTGGCGCAGGCACCCATGGTGCACTCGGTGAGGCCGTATGCTTCGCAAACCACGCCGGAGAAGGCCGAGAGGAGTTTGTTCAGGACCGCCAGGGGCAAGGGCGCCGCGCCGGACGCGGCCAACCTGATTCCTGAAAGGTCGTAGGATGCGAAGTTGGGGAGCTCCACCAGGGGAACATAGAGCTGGGGCGCGCCGCCCAGGCTGGTGGCCCGGTACTTGCCGATGGCGGTGATGTATTCCACCGGGTCGAAGCGGGGGAATACCACCATGGTGGTCCCGGATGCCACGGGATTGTTCATGTATCCGATGGTGCCCATGGCATGGAACCAAGGAACCACAACCAGGGTGGTCTCGCTGTCGCGGTTCAGCAGCCGGTCCCGGGCGGGAACCACCCCCGGCGGGAAAAGGAGCTCGATCCTGCCGTCCTTCATCTCGATGTCCGCGCCCGTGAACCACAGGCCGAACTGGAGCGAGTTCACCACCACATTGTAATGGGTGAGCATCACCCCCTTGGAGACTCCCGTGGTGCCGCCCGTGTAGGCCAGGTGGGCCAGGTCCTTCTTGACGTCGAAGGTCACCTCCGGCGGCTCGGGCTTGTTGTCACGCAAAAGGTCCGTGAACTCGATGGTGCCGGGGACCGGAAGCTTGCCCAGGGGCTTGAGCGGCTGGATGACCGCATTATAGCAGTCGGCGATGGAGGTGGTGATGATGTTTTTCACCTTCGTCTCCGGAACCACGGATGCGATGCCCGGGTAGAGCAGATCCAAGGAAATGAGGGTTTCCGCCCCCGAGTCGTTGAGCTGGTGCACCACCTCCCGGGGCGAGAGCAGCGGGGAAAGCGGGGTGAAGGTGGCTCCGCTACGCATGATGCCGTAGTAGGCGACGGCGAACTGAGTGCAGTTGGGAAGGTGCACGGCCACCCGTTGCCCCTTGCCCACGCCCATCTTGGAAAGCGCCGTGGCGAAGCGGTCCGCGAGATCCTTCAATTGCCCGTAGGTGAGCTCCATTCCCCCGAAGTGGATGGCGATGCGGTCGGGCACGCGGGACGCGGCCTGGTAGAGAAGCTCGAAAACGGGAACCGCGGGGTAGTGGACGGACTTGGGCCAGGTTTCGGGCCAGGCAGCGAAGTTCTTGGCCATGATGCCTCCTTGGGGAAAGGGGGAAAAGGGAAGGGCGGCGCGGGCGCCGGGTTCGTGCAATGGCGTTCACAAAGGGTGAGGGGGTTTCCAAAGGCAAGTTGGCTATTTATACCAAAGTGGGCCCGGGTTCCGCAAGGCTGCGGGAGGCCGGGCGGATGGCGTTTATTCATGCGCCTTCCCTGCGTGTTCTTTTGCTTCTTTTGCTTCCCGGTTTAAGGAATGGCGCCCGCCCAGGCTCGATTCCTTGACTTTGACGGGGAAACGTTGGAAGTTACCACAAGGCCGATCAAACGCTCTTTTTTTTATAAACCGGACAACGAAAGGGGAAAAGGCCATGTTCCAGACCAGGGTCACCCAAATGCTGGGAATCAAGTACCCCATCGTGGGCGGAACCATGATGTGGATATCCACCGCCGAGTTCATCGCCGCAGTATCCAATGCGGGCGGGCTGGGCGTGCTGGCGTCGGCCACCTATCCCTCCCAGGAGTCATTCGATACGGCCGTGGCGCGCATCAAGGAGCTGACCGACAAACCCTTTGCCGTGAACATCAACCTGTTCCCGGCCATGCGCCAGATAGACAACAACCTGTACCTGGATGTGATGGAGAAGTACGGGGTCAAGATCGTGGAGACCTCCGGCCACCATGCGCCCGAGGAACTTGTCTCGCGCTTCAAGAAGATGGGCCTCACCTGGATCCACAAGTGCGTGGGCGTGCGCTACGCCCTGAAGGTCCAGGACATGGGGGCGGACATCGTCACGGTGGTGGGCTATGAGAACGGCGGCGCAACCGGCAAGCTGGACATCGGGACCCTGGTGCTGGTGCCCTCGGTGGTGGATGCGGTGAAGGTCCCGGTCATCGGCGGCGGCGGTGTGGCCGACGGCCGGGGCATCGTGGCCCTGCTGGCCCTGGGGGCATCCGGAATCATCATGGGAACCCGGCTTCTGGCCACCAAGGAAGCTCCCATCCACGAGAAGGTGAAGCAGAGGCTTGTGGCCGCCACCGAGCTGGACACCATGCTGGTGATGCGTTCGCTGAACGCCACCCACCGGGTCATCGCAAACGAGGCCGCCAAGAAGTGCGTGGAGCTGGAGGAGTGCAAGGCGGACTTCGGCGAGCTCTACAACGTGATCAAGGGCGACAACGCCAAGCGCATGTTCGATACGGGCGACACCGACGCCG
This sequence comes from Thermodesulfobacteriota bacterium, assembly GCA_040753055.1. Lineage (GTDB taxonomy): Bacteria > Desulfobacterota > Desulfobacteria > Desulfobacterales > Desulfatibacillaceae > JBFMHL01. Next base: position 2,938 of record JBFMHL010000308.1, read on the forward strand.
GCATCCTGGCTTGCGGCCAGGCCGTGGGCTTGACCCACGACATCCCCACCATCAAGGAGCTGTTCGACCGGATCATGGCCCAGGCGGAGGCCGTTGCAAAGGGGCTCGCGGCATAGCGTCCTTAAAAGATCTCGTGGGAGAGAATACCATGCAAAGCGATTGTTTTACCTTGATGATAAAGGATCACGTGGCCTGGCTCACGCTGAACCGGCCAGACCGGCGCAACGTGATGGACGACAAGTTCTTCCAGGGTCTTTTGGATATCTTCCCCAGGCTGGACCAGGACCCGGAGGTTCGCGTCGTCGTGGTCAAGGCCGAGGGCAAAAGCTTCACGGCCGGCCTGGACCTCACCTGGGCCGGAGCGCTCCTCTCCGGGGGGGTGGGGGCCGATGCCCGGGAGGGGCTGCGCCAGTCGGTGATGAAGCTCCAGGAGAGCGTGAACGTCATCGAGCGCTGCGCGAAGCCGGTGATCGCCGCGATCCACGGCCATTGCATCGGCGGCGGCATTGACATGGTCTGCTGCTGCGACGTGCGCCTGGCCAGCGAGGACGCCGTGTTCTCCGTGCGGGAAACCCGGCTTGCCATCATCGCCGACCTGGGCACGCTCCAGCGCCTGCCCACCATCGTGGGAAACGCGCACGCCCGCGAGCTTGCTCTGACGGGCCGGGACTTCACGGCCGGGGAGGCGCTTGCCATGGATTTCGTGACCCATCTCGCCTGCGACCGGGAAAGCCTCTACCAGAAGGCGGGTGAGCTGGCCCGCCAGATGGCCGAGCTTCCGCCGCTCACGGTCCAGGGAGTGAAGGACGTGATGAACTACGGCAGGGATTACGGGGTGAAAGCTGGGCTTGCCTATGTGGCCCAAAAGAACGCAGCCCAGCTTCCCTCCGAAGACCTCATGGAGGCGGTTTCCGCGTTCATGGAAAAGAGGAAGCCGCAGTTCAAGGGAAAGTAGCCTTCGGGGCGGGTCGCAAAGCCGCAGATTTCAAGCGCTGTAATGCAGATAAAAAAGGCCGGCTCGAGACCGATGGTCCCGCGCCGGCCTTTTTTATACCGGGCCCAATGCCCACC
>JBFMHL010000309.1:0-32585 GCA_040753055.1 Thermodesulfobacteriota bacterium
CTTTCCGAAAAAACTTTTTGAAACAGGTCCAAAGGCCGCCATCCAAGGCTTTCGGTCCATAATGGCAGCATAAAAAGCATTCACTGCGAAAGGAAAGAGCCTTTAAGAATGGGATAGCCCCCATCGAGAAACTATTTTGAGATGATTCTTTCCTTAGGGTGAAAGTCTTTTTCCGTCCTTCGGAGCCGGCCGCATGGGGCCGCTCGCGGATTCAGGTGTGTAAAAAGTTCCTCATCCACAGATCCAGCGTGAGCAGGGTGAAGAGATGCGCCGAATAATCCCCTGCGCCCCGGCGGTGCAGGTCGAAAAGACGGTCCACGGGCTCTTGCCGGAAAAGGCCGCGGAGGGGCGAGCCGGGGTCGCGGAGCATCTGCGAAAGCCGGGAGTCCGGGTCCTTGAACCACAGGTCCACGGGCACGGAGAAGCCGCGCTTGGGCCGCCTGCGGATGGGCTCCGGGATCTCGCGCTTGAAGGCCTTTTTCAGGACCGCCTTGGAGTCGGAGAGCGTCACCTTGCAGGCGTCCGGCATCTGCCAGGCGGCCTCCACCAGGCGGTGGTCCAGGAGCGGGATGCGCATCTCCACCGAGGCGGCCATGGACATCTTGTCGCCCATGATCAGGTGGCTGTCGCAAAGCCACAGCTTGGTGTCCAGGTAGATCATCTTGGAAAGCGCGCTTCTCCCCTGGACGTTCTCCATGAGGCGACGGCACAGGGCGCGGGTATCGAAGCGCTCCTGCCGCTCCCTGAGTTCCTCGCGGTAGAGCCCGCTCTTTTCCTCCTCCGAAAACCCGCCATAGACGAAGTTGGCGCCCAGGTAAGTTTCCTCCACCGGCCGCCGCACCCGTTTGACGAAGTTCTTCCCGGGCACCCGGGCCGGAAGGCCCGCAAAGGCGGGCGCCACCAGGCGGTCCCACACCGGGCCGGGCACCATGCCCGCCCATCTTCCATAGACCGCCTCGCGATAGACACCGTAACCCCCGAAGACCTCGTCCCCGCCCATGCCGCACAGGAGCACGGTGACAGTCTTCCTGCACTGCTCGCACAGGCGCAGGATGGGGTAGGAGGACATGTCCGCCACAGGCTCCTCCAGGAGGCGGACGATGGCGGAAAGGCCGTCGGCAAAATCGGAAAGCCCCACGGGAACCGGATGGTAGCGCGCGCCGAAGGCCTCCGCCGCCATGCGCGCATACTCCGCCTCGTTGTGCTCGCCCGGCTCCTCGTACTCCAGGGTGAAGGAGGAAAGCGAGGAGGCCCCGGCGTTCGCCGCCGCGCACAGGACCGCCGTGGAATCCAGCCCACCGGAGAGCATCATTCCCAACGGAACGTCTGCGATGAGCCGCAGGCGCACGGAGTCTTCCACCAGCTCCCGCACCCGCTCCGCGGCGCGGGCCGCGCCGATGCCGGGCTCCGGCGGACCGCCGGGCAGGTCCCAGTACCGCCGCACCGTGACCCGGCCGTCCTTCACCGTGAGGCTGTGCCCCGCGGCCAGCTTGCGGATTCCGCTAAAAAGCGTGCGGGGGCCGGGCGTAAAGCGCAAGGTCAAGAAATGGTGCAAGGCCTCGTGGTCCAGGCCCACCTCCACTCCCGGCGCCTGGAGCAGGCTCTTGATCTCCGAGGCAAAGGCGAAGCCGCGCCCGGTGCGGCAAAAATACAAGGGCTTGATGCCCAGGCGGTCCCGGGCCACGAACAGGGTTCTTTCTTTTTGGTCCCACACGGCAAAGGCGAACATGCCGTTTAAGAGCCCCACCATGTCCGGGCCGTGCTGCTCGTAAAGGTGGGCCAGGACCTCGGTGTCGCAGCGGGACCGGAACACGTGGCCCTTTTTCTTGAGCTCCTCCCGCAGCTCCGCGTGGTTGTAAATCTCGCCGTTGAAGGCCACCGCCACGGAGCCGTCCTCGTTTTGCATGGGCTGGGCCCCGCCCGGAATGTCTATGATGGCCAGGCGGCGCGCGCCGATGCCCGCGGGGCCGTCGAAGAAAAAGCCTTCCCCGTCCGGCCCGCGCAGGATCATGGAGTCCGTCATGGCCTTCAGCGCAACGGCGTCGGCCGGACGTGCGGGATCGAACTCGACTATTCCGCAGATGCCGCACATGCGTTCACGCCCCGGCCAGGCTTAAGGTTTCGGCCAGCCCTTCGGGAAAGACCCGCTCGGCGCTCCACTGCAAAAGCTCGCGGGCGCGGGTCACGTCGGCCACCAGGTGCTTCACGTCGCCGGGCCGCTCCGGCCCGTGGTCCGCCTCGCGGGTGCTGCGGGCAAGCTCCCGGATGGCCTCGTACACCTCGTTTACGGAAACCCGGCGGCCCGTGCCCACGTTCACGGCCTCGCCCCGCCCCAGGCCCGGGGCAAAGAGCGCACGGGCCGTGGCCTCGGCCACGTCCTTTACGAAAATGAAGTCCCGGCTCTGGGTGCCGTCTCCGTGGATCACCGGGGCGCGGCCCCGGGCCACGTTGTCGGCGAACTTGGCGATGACGCCCGAGTACTCGGAGGACGGGTCCTGGCGAGGGCCGTAGACGTTGAAGTAGCGCAGACAGGCCGTGGGAAGTCCGTACAGGGACGAGAAAAGCCGGCAGTAGTGCTCGCCGATGAGCTTGGAGAGCGCGTAGGGGCTCTCGGGCGCGGGCTGCATGTCCTCGTGCTTGGGAAGCTCGGGGCGATTGCCGTAGATGGACGAGGTGCTGGCCATCACGAAGCGCGCAACGCCCTCCTCTTTCGCCTGGAAGAGCAGCCGGAAGGTGCCGTCCACATTGATGGAGTGGGTGTCCGCAGGCCGCCGCACCGAGTCTGCCACCAGCACCAGGGCGGCCAGGTGGCAGACTCGGGTGACCCCTTTCATGGCCGAGGCCACCGTCTTCCCGTCCCGGATGTCGCCTTCCACCAGCTCCACCCGGCCGTGCAGGGCGGAAAGGTTATCGAGGCTTCCCGTGGAGAGGTCGTCCAGGACGCGGACCTTTTCCCCGCGGGAGATCAGCGCTTCGCAGACATGCGATCCGATGAAGCCGCAGCCCCCGGTCACCAGGCAGGTCATGGCCGTTTTCCCCCTTGCGCGTCATGAAAAAGACGGAGCAGCCGGTCCGCGATGGCCCCCCAGGAATGCTGCTCCATCACATAGATCCGGGCCTTTCGCCCCATGTCCTCCGCCTTTTCCGGGTCGTCCAGGAGCCCGATGACGGCCCGCGCCAGCGCAGGGGCGTCCTCCATGGGAACGGAAACGCCCGCGCCGCGCTTTTCCAACACGTCCCCGAGGCCGGGAATATCCGAGCCCGCTACGGGCTTGCCGCAGGCCATGTAGGCGTACACCCGCAGGGACGAGACCCCGGAGCGCACCTGCCGGAAGATGAAGGGCGCGGCGCACAGGTCCGCCTGGGCGATGAAGGCCGGGGCGTCCTTTTTCAGGATATAGCCCGGGAAGCGGAAGCTTTGCGAAAGCCCGGCCTCCCGGGCCAGGGCCTTGATCTGGCTCAAGTAGGGCTCCTCCCCCGAGCCGATGACGAAAACCGTCTCCGAGTGGGCCGCGAGTATGGCGGGCGCGGCCTGCACCAGGGTCTCCAGACCTGCCCAGGAGAACAGGCTGCCCAAGGAGAGCACCACCCGGGCGTCCTCGGGCACGCCCCAACGCCGGCGGGCTGCGGCCTTATCCAAAGGGCGGAAGTGCTCCGCATCCACACCGTTGGGGACCACCGCCAGCCGGGAAGCGGGCACGCCGTAGCTTTCCGCGCAGAAGTCGGCGATCTCCCACGTCACGGGCAGGAGCATGGTCCCCAGCCGGTAGTTTATGAAGTGATAGAGCCTGAGCCATAAAAGCTTGGCCCAAGGCGGACGCGAGAACAAGAGCTTGTCCTGCCAGATGTCGTTTACCTCCACGAAGCAGGGCCGGCGCAGAAGACGCGCCGCCAGGCAGGCGGCCATGGAGCTTGCGCCGTTCCTGGTGTAGAAGACCTCCGGCCGCTCCCGGAGTGCGGATAGGACCAGGCAGGGAAACAATACGCACAAAAAGAGCATCTCGGAAAAAAAACGCACCGACACGGCGGGCAGGTTGTGGAGCGTCACGTTGGGGCTGGAGAAGACCTCCCGGCCCAGGGAAGGGTTCACCGCAGTGAACACATGAACCTTTCGGCCCCTGCGCCCCAGCTCTGCCACCAGCTCGCGCACGTGGAAGGGCACGAAGCTCTTGTCGTGGAAGTAGACGTAAAAAATGGAGTCCGGCATTTTCCCCGCCTCTATGCGCTCCTGCGGCTCCGGGCCGCGAGCGCGGCGAACTCCGCCTCGATGCGCTCCATGTTCCGGAAGTGGTCCCCCAGCGCCCGGACTTTCTCCAGGTTCGCGTCCCGCTCGGCTTCCGGCACGGGGGAAAGGGCCGCCCGGACGCAGGTTTCCGCGAACTCGTCCACGTTTTCCGGCACCACCAGGAAGCCGTTTTTCCCGCTGGTAATCCACTCGCGGTTGGCGGGGATCGCGGACGCCACCACGTTGCACCTGCAGGCAAAGGCCTCCAGCAGCGAGGTGGCGGTGGTGTCCGACTGGGGCACCGTCAGGTAGACGTCACTGGCGCAGAGGTGCTCCCGGACCTGCTCCTGGGAGATCCTCCCCAGGAAGCGGCCCCCCTCCCCCAGGCCCAGCTCCTCGGCCTTTTTCCGCAGGGGCGCGAGCAGGGGCCCCTCCCCCGCCTGCAACAACACGGCCTCGGGCAAGCGCCGGCGGACGAGGGCGAACATCTCCAAGAGCCGGTCAATGTTATAGATGGGCGAAAGGTTCCGGCTCGAGAAAAAAACGAGCTTCCCTTCCAGGCCAAGCTTCCTCTTGGCCGCCGCCCGGTCCCGGGGAAAGAAAAGCCTGAAGTCCACCCCGGGCCAGACGACATCCAGGATTTTTTTCTCCGATGCGCCCAGGCGGCTGACCAAGGTCTCGTGCATGTGCCCGGAATTCGCGACCACCAGATCGGCCCGCCGGACGGCGAAGGCGTTGGAGAGCCGCCAGAACCTCTTCTGGAACGGATGCCGCAAAACATCCGAACCCCAGGGAGTGACGGCCAGGGGCCGGACTCCGGAGAGCGCTCCGAACAGCCCGAAGTCGGTGACGAACATGACGTTCACCAGATCCGGAGCGATGAAGCGCACCGCCTGCCGGAACCCGAGGGCCAGGGCCGCGTAGTCCAGGGCTTTCCAAGGGCCGGAGCGTCCCTTTCGCGCCCGAACCGCATGCACCGCGACTCCGGGAATATCGCCGGGCTCGGGCGGGCTGACGGTCACCAGATGGACCCGGTGCCCCCTATCCGCGAAAAAGCGCAGCCATCTCCGTATGTGGATGGAGCCGCTCTCCCCCACGACGCAGAGGCGCAGGCCGCTTGCTCCGGGCGGCGTCATGGGGCCTTCCCCGTTAGCTCTCCGGCGAAGTCCCACAGGCCTTCCGCAATGCCCTGCAGGGCCCGGGGATTTCTGCGCCAGATGTTGAAGGCGAAAAGGCCGGCCACCGACCAGGCGAAGGCGAGCACGTGGGCCGGGTCTTTCCTGCTGTTCTTCCGGAAGAAGTAGGCGTGGTTCCGGGCCAGCATCCGCGCGAGCTTCCTCGCGTCCGCCCGCTGGTGGGTGGTGGAAAAGTGCGAGAGCCGGGCCCGGGGCTCGTAGTAGAGACGATAGCCGCCTGCCGTGAGCCTTCGGGATATGTCCACGTCCTCCATGTAGCAGTAGCCGGCCAGGGTCTCGTCGAAGCGGTGACGCAGCAGGGCTTCGCGGTCGAAGGCCATGCAGCAGCCGCTGACGACCTCCACGAAGCCGGGCTCGCCCCCCACCCGGTGCTCGGGAAAGCCGGAGGGCTTCATCCGGCCGCTCCCGATTTCCGAGAGGAAGAAGGCCTTTTTGAACAGGTGCTCCGCCGCATTCCTCTTCTCCGGGACATTTACGATCCTGCCGGTGACGCCGCCCAACCCCTGCCCGCTCTGCTCGATAAAGGCCCTGTGGAGGTAGAGCAGGCAATCGGGCTCCAGCACCACGTCGTCGTCGAAGAACAAAACGATGTCGCCGCGGCTGCGGTCCAAGCCGATGTTCCGCTGCCGCGTCATGCCGGGAGCGGCCTTGATGTGGCAAAGCTCGTACTGCACGCCGGAGGCGTTTTTGGCCGATACCAGGTCCCGGGTCTCGTCGCCGGCGCTCGCGTCCACCACCAGCACCTCGTCCGGAAGCAGGGACTGGGAGTCCAGGGACGGGAAAAAGCGCAGGAGCTCTGCGAAGCGGTCCTTGGTGCAGATGACCACCGAGACGGTGGGTTTATTTTTTTTTGAAATCATCACGCCATCCATCCGCCCCCTCACCGTCCGGGGCGGCCTTTGCGGGAAAGCCTCTCCCGCGCATACTCCAGAAACTTGGCAAGCTCCTGCCGGTCCAGATTAAGCAATACCCATGCCGAAGCCACCAGGGCCGGAGCGCCCAGATTCAAGGCAAGGCCGGGCTTGGTCTGGCAGACGGCGATGAGGATGATGGCGAGCGCGGAAGAGAATAGCAGAACCCGGTTCACTCCCCAAAAGGAAAAACCCAGGCTCCTCTTTGCGTGAATCCAAACAGCCAGGGAGGGAATGACCCAGCTTGCGGTGAAGGCCCACGCGACCCCCTCAAGACCGTAGGGCCCCACCAGGAGCAAAGCCCCGGCCACCAGCAGAACGTTCTGGGAAATGTTCACGAAAATGAAGGCGGAAAGCCTTCGCATGGGAAGAAGATACATGCCCAGCGCCCAGAACACCACCCGCAGGAGATCTCCCAGGATCTGGATGTGCATGATGGCGGCCGACTCCAGGAACTCCGCCGAGTACAGAAGCTCGATGACCGGTCTCCGGGCGGCCAGGAGGACCAGCATGATGGGGGTGATGAACAAAAGAGCTATCCGGAAGGTGCCGTTTAGCTCCGACACCATGTCCCGGTTCTCCTTGATTCCGCACATGCGCGGGTAGCTGTAGGCCGACATGGAGGAAAGCACGATGGTGGGATAGGCCATGGTGAGCGCCCAGATGGGCTGGTAGATACCGTTGAGCCTCTGGCCCAGGGCGTGGACGATGGTGGTTTTCAAAAACAGGTGCGAAATGTACATGGCCGCCCCCACCAGGAGGCTGGTCATGCCATAGTGGAAAAGCTTCCGGGCAGTTTCCGGCTGGATGCGCCCGAAGGCCGCCACGGAAAAGCCCGCGGCCTGGGTACGCACGTAATGCCGGGAGATGACCAGGTGCACCAAAGCTGCGGCCAGTGCGGAGACCACTGCTCCGGCCAGCCCGAAGAAGTAGATGAGGGGAACCACCAGCACAAGGGTGAGCAGGGCGCGCAGAATATTGATCCGGGCGAGCGCCCCGATCTTCAGGGTCCCCTGCAAAAGGGCGTTGCCCACCAGGGGGTAGACGGCCACAGGCAGGGAGCAGGCATAGACGATGACAAACAGGGAGTAGCCGGTGTCCTCCAGGATCCAGGAGCTCAGGGGCACGCTGAGCAGGACGCAGAGGAGGAGCGCCGCCAGAGAAACGGGAAAGAGGATGGACCAGGCGTTTTGCAGCACCGACTGCAGGGCCCGGGAGTCCCCGGAAGCGTTATACTCGGAGATGTACTTGATGACGCCGGTGGAAAGCCCCAGGCCCACCAGGGTGAACAAAACGGCCTGGAAGTGGTTGAGGATGGACAGGACGCCCACACCCGTGGGGCCCAACATGACGGCGATGCATTTGACGCGGACCAGGTCAATGACGATGACCATGGCCGACGTGGCGCCCATGGTCAGGGTGGACTCGAAGATCTTTTTCAGCACGTGGCGTCCGCATTTCCGGAAAAAATTTCAAGGTTCGCCGCCATGTCGTCCCCCTCGGATCACTCCGGCTTGGCGTTGCGGCCGGCGGCGAGCCCCGGCGGCTGCCTGGGGACGCCCGGAAAGGGCGTGGAGGGAGCGACACGCGGCTCCGCACTCTCAGGAAGCTGCGCCAAAGCCTCCGCTTCCCGCTTTTCCAGAACGGGCAGCATGACCATGATGCCCGTGAGAAACCAGAAAGGTTCCATGATGCGCACGATGATGAAAGTGTTGGCTCCCAGGGCATGGGTCAGAAGCCCGATGAAGCCCGCCATGTAGCCGATGCTGATGCCCTGGTACAGGCTGTCGTTCAGGTTCCTCAAATTGTCGCGCGCGATACGGAACACGCAGTATATCAAATAGAAAAACGCGACAAGCCCGAAGATCCCCGTTTCCACCAGGACCTTGGCATATTGGGAGTCCAGAAACTCGTAGCCGGTGACGCCGAAGCCGAACACCGGCTTCTTTGTCCAGTCCCGATAGGCCTCCTTCATGCTCAGAAGCCGTGCCGACGTGGAGGTGTCCAGGTGAATGCCCGCAAACTGCACCTGCCTGGGGTGCTCCTGCTGGGAGAAGGTCAGCATGATCCTGTCCTTCACCCGCTGGGGCAGCCACAGGGGGCTGGAGATGCCCATGAGGACGATCAGGGTGATGACGATCCCCTTGCGCCGAATGAGGACCGAAAAGGCGATGGTGGCGACAAAGGCGCCGATGTAGGACGCGCGGGACTCGGTGAACACGAAGGGCAGCAGCATGGCCGCCAGCACCAGGACGTAAAAGGAAGTCTCCCGGCTGCTCCTGGTCTTGTGCAGCAGGCCCAGGGTCAGGAAGCCGATGAACATGAGATAGCCGCCCAGGGTGTTGGGCTCCCCCACGGTCCCTTCGAAGGGAGCGGACACCCGCCCGCCGCCGGGAACCTGCAAAAGCCCGTACCCGGAGATGAGGATGCTGGTGAGCAGGATGCAGAACAGGAACCGCTTCACCTGCTCCCTGTCTCGGATATGATTGGCTACCATAAAGTACACGATAAAATACTCGATGTACTTGAGCACGAAGAAAAAGCCCGACGATGTCTGCACGCGTCCCGCTACGACGCCGATGGCCGTGGACAGGCAGCATATTATAATATAGTAGAAAATCGGGCGGTTGAGAGGTGTTCGCAGGAAGAGGCCCAAGTCTTTTTTCACGGCCGTTCGCGCGAACCATGCAAGCCCGATGACCGCCAGCAGGAAGTCGTCCAGGCGCAGGGTGACTCCCCGGCTCAGGGTGGTGCGGCTGGTAGCCTCGCCCACGGTAATCTCCGGGGAGAGGAGCATGGAAAAAATAAGGAGGTAGAGCCCCACCTCCGGGTCCATGAATGCCACCACGAACACGCTGACCGCGAGGACGGCGGTGATGAGCCCCACGGGCCGGACCTGGGAAACCAGGAAACCCGCCACGCAGGCCAGGAGGATGATGCCGGCCAGCAGAATGACCTGGGACCGGCTTCCTTGGCTGAAATCCATTCTCATGGCAGTATCCGGGGACCGAGCCCTTTGCCCTATCGCGTGAAGAAAACAGACAGGGCGGCCAGGAGCTTCTTCTTCCCGCCCGTCTCCGGCTTTTGCTCGACGCCGTGATAGGCGTAGTAACCGTACTTGTATCCGTAGAAGTCCGGGGAGACGTCGGGCTTGATGTTGTTCAACACCACACCCAGTACATTGGCGCTCACCGTATCCAGGGAAAGCTTGGCCCGTTTGAGAAGACCGCGCGCCACCTTGCCCACTTCGTACACGATGATGACGCCGTCCACCATGGTGGCGACCACGGAGGCATCGGCCACGGGCAGCACGGGAGTGCCGTCTATGATTACGACATCGTACTCCTTGCGGGCCTCCTCCAGGAAGCTGGCGAAGCGCTCCGAGCGCAGGATCTCTGTGGGGTTGGGCGGCGCCACGCCGCCGGTGATGATGTGCAGGTTGTCCATGCCGGGCGTCATCATGACGTCGTCAAAGGAGTAGTCGCCCAGCATCACGTCCACCATGGACTTCACCACATCCCGCCATGCGTAGTTGCCGATGACGAAGTCCGTGAGGCCGGGCTCCTTGGAAACGCCGAAGATGCGGTACGTGGAGGGACGGCGCAGGTCCGCCTCCACCAGGAGCACCTTTTCCCCGGCCTGGGCCAGGGAAAGGGCCAGGTTGGCGGCGTTGAATGTCTTGCCTTCCTGAAGGGTGGAGCTGGTGAGCAAAAACACCTTGGAGCCCTTGGACAGACCGATAAACTGCAGGTTGGTCCGAAGCGAGCGGTAGGCCTCGGCCGTAAGGCTCTTGGGTTCGAAGTGGGCCACCAGCCCGGCTCCGCCCCGGGCCGGCTCCTTGGGGCTCACCCCCTTCTCCGGCTGCTTGGCTCCCGCGCCCGAGTAGGGGATGACGCCCAGGACCGGCACCGAGAGGTAGCTTTCCACGTCCTCGATGGTGCCGATGGAGGTGTCCAGGGTTTCCGTCACAAACGCGAGCACCATGCCCAGAATCAGGCCGATGATGGCCCCGGTGAGGGTGGCCATGAGCTTGGAGGGCAGATTGACGGGCTTGGTGGACTCCAGGGGGGGCTGGAGGATGGTCACCTCCTCGATCTTGCCCGCGTCCTGGATAAGGGTTTCCTGGTACTTGGTCTCCAGCTCTTCATAGAGGGATCTGTCCAGGCTCACGGCCAGCTCCAGCTTGGCCAGCTGCTGCGCCTTGTCCGGGAGCACGTCAATCTGCGCCTGGAGCTTGGTCATCTCGCTGGTATAGTACTCCTCCCGCTGCTCCAGCTGCTTGATCTGGGAGGAGATCTCCTGCTTGACCTCGTCAATCAGGCCATCTATCCGCCCCTGGATCTCCCTTACCTGCGGGTTCTCCGGGGTCAGATCCTGGAGAAGGGTGGTCCGCTGGGCGGTGAGCTGGCTCACGCGGCCTGCCAGCTCCCGCAGGAGCGAGGTGGGGTCCTCTGCATGGAAAGTCTCCGTGATGCGCATCTCGATATCGGGCGTGTTGTTGATCTTGGCGAGGTCCTCGATCTTCCCCACCTTGATCTTGTTGTCCTGGGCGTAGTAGCGCTGCATGGTGTCCAGCTGACTCATGAGGAAATGCGCCTGCTGATCCAGGGCCATGGCCTCATTGTCCTTCTTGAAGGCCCGCAAGGCCTCCTCGGCGTTTTGCAGATTCGCGGACACCAGGCGCACCCGCTCCTGGAGAAACTCCTTCTGCTTGATGGTCTGCAGGTTCCTCTCCTGGATGTTGAAATCCCGGTAGCACTCCGTCACCGCCTTGGCCACCTGGTAGGCCTCCTGGTGGTCGTTGCTTTTCACGATGATGTTGATGATGGAGGTCTGCTTTTCCTGCTCCGTGCGGACCATGTTCTTCAGGCGCTCGATCTTGGACATGTAGGCCTTGTCCTGTTGGATCTTGTCGCCCGGAATGTCGGCGGGAATCCAGTTGAGCCGCTTGGCCGCCTGCTCCAGCACCGGAAAGCTGGTGATGATGGCCGCCTGGGTGGCGATGTTGTCGCCCGAGCTCCATGTAAAGGTGGAGAGCAGCATGTCTCCCATGGAGCTCACCTTCTCGATCTTCACCGATGCGGTGGCTTCGTAAAGCGGGGCCGGGGCGGAGAACTTCGCGAAAGCGAAGCTGAAAAGCCCGGCCAGGATGACCGTCAAAATGACGATGGACTTCCGTTTCTTTACGACTCTCCAGTAGTCTCGCAGGTCAATGTCGTATTGCGCCACGGGGTGACTCCTTTTGCCCGTCTTCCGGGTTTGTGTTGCCGCTGCACCGGACCGGGGAGCCGGTAGGCTCCGCCCTCCGGGGAAAGAGTGCTTCAGTTCATGCCCTTACATCAGGGCAGGTTCGAGAACGTGAGGTCCGTCGTCGTCTTGGTGCCTCCCACGTCGAAACGCAACGCATCCGAGTACATATAATAATCCCGGAAACGGCCCGGGAAGAGAAGGACGTTCAAGAAGGGCAGAACCTGGTTGGAGAACACGTTCAAGTCTCCGATGAAGCTCTGGGGAATGTAGACGATGTCGCGGCTGCTGAGCTCCACGTTTTGGCTCTGGTCGGCCTTGGACAAAAGCTTGTCCAGGTCCGCGGAGAGGATCTCGGGCCGGGACAGGTCGCCGCGGATGATCTTGGTGCTGGATGGCTTGGCGCGGTCGGTGAACCCGCCCGCCATGGCTACGGCCTCCAGAACGGTGGACCGCCTGCCGATGGAGTAGACGCCGGGCTTGTGCACCTGGCCGATGACGAAGACCCTGCGTTCGGACTCGGAGAGCCGCGGAATGAACACGAAGTCGCCCGAGTCCAGCACCAGGTTCTGGGTGCGGTCGCCCAGCATGATGAACTTGTAGAGGTCCACGATGGTCTGCCTGCCGTTGGCCCTGCGGATGGACACCTTCTGCAGGTCGGCGTCGTCGGTGGGGCCGCCCGCGAAGGACAGCATCTCGTAAATGGTGGACTTCCCCTTCATGGGATAGATTCCCGGCCCGGAGATGCGGTTGGCCAGCTCCCGGATGGCCCCCATGAGCGTGACCTCCTTGCTGCGGTGCTTGGTCACGATGACGTCAATCTGGGGGTACTTCATGTACTTCTTGAAAGCCTCGGTGAGCTGGTTGTCCAGCTGGGTGGGAGTCAGTCCGTTCACCGGCATGTTCTCCACGAACCCGAAGGAAATGGTTCCGTCCGGGCGGACCAGCACTTCGTGCTTGGTTCCCTCCACTCCCCGCCACAGGGTGATCTCCAGAAGGTCGTTGGGCCCCATGCGATACTCGGGGAAGCCCGCCAGGGAAGAGAAAACCTCGTTCTCCGTGACCTCTTCCGGGAGGACCTCCTCGCGTTTCGACGCCGGCCCCGACGGGGAGGCCGCCGGAGCCGGGCCGGGGGCTCCGCCTTTACCCAGCCACACCTTTACGCCCTCTCCGTAGGTGGCGACGCAGAGATCGCAGATCTTGTCGCCGTTTAAATCCGTTCGGTCCATATCATAGTAAGTGCCTTTGGAAGGAAGCTGGAAGTCCACGGCCTTCCAGCGGTCGTCCTTTCCCAGCTGCCAGGTGGAGATGCCACCGGACTCCACCGAACTCGCCAGAAGCGCGGGCCGGCCGTCGGGATCGCAGCTGGTCTTCAAAACCTTCCAGAAACTGCCGGACTCGACGGGCGTGAAACGCTTTTCAAAGTTTCCCTTGCCGTCGCCGCAGAAGATCATGATGCCGTGCTGGTAGGAGCCCACCCCCAGATCCAGCTTTCCGTCCCAGTCGAAGTCGTCCACCGTTATGCGGTAGAAGTTTCCATCCGCCAGCGGCTGCGTGGGGGACCATCCGCCGGCCCCGTCGCCCAGCCAGACCCGCAACGCCCCGCGGGGGCCGTTGCCGGCGGCGGCGATATCCAGGTTCCCGTCCCCGTTGAAATCGGCCACCGCGACGTCCATGTAGCGGTCAATGTTGACCGGGCCGCTTTCCTTGATGTAGTCGCCGTGGCCGTCGCCCAGCCACACCTGGACCCCGCCCAGGGCGTCGTTGGTGTTGTTTGCGGCGACAACGTCCAGGAACCCGTCCCGGTTCACGTCCACCAGGGAGAGTCCCTCATAGGAGCCCTGCATGACCGGGCTTTTCCCCTTGACCCATCCCCGGTCCGCGGTGTTCATCCAAATCTGGATGCCGATGTCGCCCTCCCCTTGGACGGAAAAGGCGATATCGTCGCGGCCGTCGGAATCCAGGTCCCCGGCGGCCACGCCCCGCACGGTTCCCTCGATGGAGATCTCCTCGGACTTGTCCCAGCCGCCCTTGCCGTCGCCGTACCAGATGCCGACGGCCTTGGAGTTCTCCCCTCCCGCCACGGCGTCCATGTTGCCGTCGCCGTTGATGTCCGCAAGGGCCAAGCCCAGATACTGACCCGTGGGTACCGGACCGCTGGCCTGCCGCCAGGGGGGCGATCCGATCTCGGCTTTTTTCCCGGCGCACCCCATGGAAAGCAGGATGGCCAGAATCCCCAGTACCCCGATACCCCTCGTTGCACGCTTCAATTTGGTGTTCTCCATTCTTGATGATCCCGACTCTCCGCGCGGGGCCCGAAGGCCCAATCCGGCAGTTGCATTCGGTGCGCGACGCGGCTACTTTATCCGTACGGACCGAAAATTAGGATGCGTACGTAAAAAAGGGCCGGCGGCGGGAGACGCACCATAATGGTTCCTCTCTGTCGCCCGCCCGCACTCTGTCGTTGCGGCCCCGTGGCACCCAGGGGCTTTTGCGAAGTCTTCAAACATAGGTGCGGCGGCCATGATCCTTTCCCCGACAACCAACGCGACTCCGCTTCCGGAAGCCGACGCCATACTCTCCGTCCTGGCGGGAGGAGCCTGGCAGCCCGGACCCGGTGTGAACCGTGACCGACTCTGCACCTTTGCCGCAAGCCAAGGCGTGGCCGGCCTTCTGTTCGAGGTCCTGAAGGCCGGGGGAACTCCCGAAATCCCGGCCTGTCTGGAGCGGGCCTATTATGCTGCGGCGGCCCGGAACACCCTGCACATCCATGCGCTCGCCCGACTGGAGAAGGCACTGGCCGGGTCCGGCGTCCAAGTGATGGCCCTCAAGGGGGCCGCCCTGCTCTTTTCAGCCTACCCGGATCCGGGGCTCCGGCCCATGGAGGACCTGGACCTCCTGGTGCGTCCCGAAGACCGCACCCGGTTCGCCACCCTGCTCGCCGGCCTGGGCTATCGGGCCCATCCGGACCGAAGCAACCTTTTCTCCGACGAGGTGGTCCGCCTCGACATCCACTGTCACGCGTTGAACGCGGACCGCGTTCCCGGCAGAACCGGGCTGCTCCCCGCTGGAATGGCTCCCCTCTGGGAGCTTTCCCTGCCCCTGGGGCAAGGGCATCGGAACATTGTACGCCCCTGTGATGCCGACCTCACTCTGCTCTTGTGCCAACACGCCCTCAAGCACTCCTATGCACGCTTGATATGGCTGGTGGACATCCACCGAATGCTCTACCGGCCGGACGCCGCCTTTTTCCGAGATCTCGCCCGAAGAGCCCGGGAACTTTCCCAGGAAAAGCCGCTGGCCTACTCGCTATATATTATTCGGGATTTCTTTCGCTTTTCCGTTCCGGCCGAGCTTAGGGCTTTTGTGGCCGGGATCAACGCTCCGGAACGTTTCCTCCTGGATATCAAGTGCTCTCGCGAACCCTTCGGCCTCCTGGGCGAGATGCTCTGCCTGCTTGCTCTTCCCGGGGTGCACGCCCGCCTGCGTTTTGCGGCGGACGTGCTTTTTCCCCGGGAAGGCCCGGAAACGGTCGGCTGGTCGGGCGTGCAGCGCCTCATCGGGCGGATTGGAAGGGCCACGGCACTGGCCCTGGGTCAGGCAAATCTGCTGGTTAGGGCCGCTCGCCGCCCTGTCCGCCGTTCCCGGACTCGGAATAAAGCCTCCTGATAAGCCGCAGGATGCCGGGGACGACCGGCATCCGATGCAGCAGGTAAAGCGCTCGGTTGATCAGGCGGAAACGCAGGGACGCCAAGTCCCTTTCTCCGCCGCCGTCCGCCGGCTCGACTGCGCAGACGCGTCCCAGGACCCTCTCCTCGGCCACGGGCTCGTCCGCAAGGTCCACCGCGTCGCCCTTTGTCGTGAAAAAGCTCCTGTTTCCGCTCCTCTTCTTTCCCATCAGCCGGTGCAGGACCAAAAAACCCCGGGCGTCGCGAAAAAGCACCAGATCCCCGCGCCTCATTTTCTTCACCGGCTCCCGGCGTACGGTGACGAACTCGTCTCCCTGCAGGAAGGGGGACATGCTCCGGCCCGTGACCCGGACCCGTACGCTCGTCCCCGCACCCAAGAGCTCTTCGAAGAGCTCGGCCGTGTCCCGTTCGGGCGACTCGGAGTCGTCCGGCGTTCGGCAAAGCCACGGTTTGTTGGAAAAGGCCCGTCCCATGTCCCGTCCCGGTTTTGGCTATCTTTTCTCCAAAAGCTCCAGGCACATCCGTGCTGCCTCTCGCCCCGGCGCAAAGAACACGTCGTAGGCGGGCACGGCCAGGCAAAGAGCCCGGCAGAGATCCAAGCAAGCCCCGGCCGCCTGCGCGTCATACCAGGGGATGGAAGACACGGGCACCAGCCTCTGCGCACACTCGTCCGCGGAAAGGCGCACCAGCCTGTTTTCCGGGGCTTTCCGCAAGAAACCGATAGCCGAAAGCATTCCGCTTCCGTTTTCCGCCATCCGGGCCGTTCCGGCCCAGGGCGTGCCGTGGGCGCTGAAACCTTCCCCCCCCTTTCGAACGGCCACCCGGTCGTCCGAAAGGAGACACACGCCGGGCTCCCGGGCCAACATTCCCGAGAGAGTGCTCTTGCCCGCTCCGGAACGGCCCGGAAACACCAGGCAGCGCCCCCGGGACAAGACCCCGGAGGCATGGAGCAGAAGACCGTTTTGGCCTGCCAGGCGGTGCAGGAAGAGAATCTGGTCCAAGGGATAGGAAAGGGGGCTTTCCGCCCGGTGGGCGCCGCCCTCCTCTTCCCCCTTCCCGCCTGTGTACAGGAGCACCTCCGAAAAATCCCGGTTGGCGCAGGCGATGAAAGCCCGCTCCGGAAAGCCTCGGGGAAAAAGCTCCACGGCCCATCCTTCCCCGTCCCGGTACATGGTCCAGGAGCTGCCGCTGTCGAAGATCCGCTCCATTCCCGCCGTGTCCGGGCCGCCGGAGAAGGACAGCCGAATCGTGATATCAGGCCCGGCTCCGCTTTCCTCTCCGCAGATGAAGGGCAGGTAGGAAGGGCCCGGCTCCGCAAGTACCGTTGCCTCTTCCGCCAGCACTCTAAAGCGGACGCCCGCTATATTCATGCCGCAGAGATAACCGCCCGCATACGGCCGGAGCCCTTTTCTTCCACATGGGCCCGTGCCGCCGGGCCGGCTGTTTTCCGAACCAAGAAACATGGAAGCTTCCGCCTTATGATCCCACGCCGTGACAGCGCACCGGCATGGTACAGGAAGGCCCCGGGTTGGAGAAGCCCTTCACCCCGCCCGCGGTCTTGCAGCCCACCACCAGCACCTCCTCGGCCACCAGTTCGATGGACCGCAGCACCGGCTTTTCATAAGGGAGCTTCTTGCCCCCCTCGGGATCGTCTTGGGTCATGCGATCCTCCTTGCGTTTTCTCCCGAAAGAATCTCCCTCACCCTTGCCTGTCCCATACGGCAGAGGAATTCGGAAGGCCGGGTTTCCGCCCCGTTTTCCAGGGCGAAAAACGCCGGGCAGCAATCACAGTAGGGCCGGGTCCGGCAGGTGTTGCACACGAAGCTTCCCGGGGCCGGAACATCCCTTATGTTCCGCAGTTGTTTCCAGCCGTCCGCAAAGGTTCCGGAGCCGAGGTCGTAGTTGAAGCTCTGGACCATCAGGCAGGGGGTGAGCCTGCCCCTAAAATCCACGTGGAAGCTCCCCAGGCCTGCGCCGCATTCGTACAGCTTTTCTCCGTCCTTGAAACAGGCGGCCTTGGCGTGGTAGTCGGCCCACTGCCGGGCTCTTCGGGCGTTGGCGAACTCGATCTTCACGGCATCCTCGGGATGCACGCGGAAGGCGCAGGGCCCGGGATCTCCGGAGAGGCTGGGGAAAACAGCTGCGTCGAGCCGGAACCGCACGCCCATTCCTTCCGCCATTTTCTCCAGCGCGGAGATCTCGTCGCAGTTGAGCGACAATACCACGGTTTTCATCTGAACGCACACTCCCGCGTCCAAAAGCTTCTCCATGCCCTTCCGGGCCTTGCTGAAGGAGCCGCGGACTCCGGTTATCCGGTCGTGGGTTCCGGCCTTGGCGCCGTATAGGCTCACCTCCACGGCAAAGGGCGGCAGCTCCCGGAACAGGGAGACCACGGGGTCCGTAACCCGGGTGGCGTTGGTGAACACCGTGACGATGATTCCCAGCTCCCGGGCCCGGCGGTAGATGTCCGGAAAGTCCTTTCGCAAAAGGGGCTCTCCTCCGGTCAGGAGCAAGAACAGGCAGCCTTCCCGCACCGCCTGCTCCAGAATCGCCTCCCACTGCTCCCGGCCGAGCTCTTGGGAAGCATCCCGGGCCACATCCGCCTGGCTGCCGTGATAGCAGTGCACGCAACGCAGGTTGCAGCGCCGGGTAAGCTCCAGACTTCCGGAAAGCGGAACGCGCAGGCTAGCCACTTTCCGGTGGAGGTTCGCCAGAAACTCGCCGTTGTTTTTTTCCTGAATGCAGCACATGGGGTCCTCCGGCATCCTGTGCAGCTATCCCTCCAAGGCCCTGCGGGAGGCCAGGTTCGCCCGGCAGAGATCCTCCACGAAGTCATGGATGTCCGCCTCGGCTTCCTCCGGGGTGACCTCGTAAGCCGCCAGAACCGCTTCCCGAATCTCCCCGACGGTCCGCCGGCCGTCCATGCGCTCCCAGATGAAATCGGCCAGGGGGTTCAGCGCAAACACGCGCTGCATGTCCGCCAGCCTTCCCCGTATGGGAACCACAAGCGTTTCGCCGGCTATCTTCCGGGAAACCAGATTTTCCTCTTTGACGACAATATCATTCATCATGGCTATTGCATCCTCATGGCGGGATCGCCGTATAGGGTGTAGATGTCCTGCATGAAAGGCCAGGAGCTTGTCAGGCGGAAGCTGTTCAAGGCCGCGGTAACCGCGTCTCCCACCACCGTCTCTCCGTCCTGGAAGATGGCGGTGAAGAGGGCCTTGTCCAGCATCACGGCTTCGCTGTTGAGCGAAAGGCCCGTGGGCGCGAAAACGGCCGACGCGCCTCCCGCGCCGGAAAGAAGCAGGGCCTCGCTGATGGAATCGAAGCCCGGCATGCTCTGCCCCACTACGCAGGTCATGGCCGCCAGGAACGGAAGCTTGGTCCCGTTCACCAGCGCCGGAACGTCGTTGATGGTCAGAAGCCCTTCGTTGGCAAGGCGGTCCCAGCCGCCGTGGCCGATGTAGTTCATCACCACCGCGCCCGCGTTGATGTTGGCCTTGACCTGGTTGCGGGCGGTCGTAAGCTGGGCCCCGGTGGCGTTCTGGGGGATATGGGTGGTCTTGAGCACATAGGGGGCGGGCACCAGGGCCGCGACCGCGTCCGAATCCGCGGTGAAGTCGCCGGCGTCGTCGGAGTTGTCGGCCACCATCATCACCCGGCCCGTCCAGTCCCCTCCCCCGTCGGACTCGTAGCCCATGATCTTCTGGAGCATCGTGTTCATCTGGCCCGCGTTCACCACCGGAAGCCTGCCCACCGCGATCACGCGGGTTTCCTCATCCGGGCCCACGGCGCCTAGCCTGTTGTCCGAGGCGTAGAGCCCGTCGGGGGTGGGGACCAGGACGGGCGGCATCAGGTTGTCGCCGAAGCCCTGGCAGTCCTTGTAATCCGACGTTCCCTTGCCGATGAGGACGGCATAGCGGGGCGGTCCGTCCCAGGTGCGGTAGGCGGTCTTCAGGAAGTCGCGCAGGGCAAAGGGGTCGAAGATCCCGTAGTTGAACTCGTCCATGACGTCGGTGAGGCTCACCACCAAGGTGGAAAGCCCCTGGGCCGCCCTGTAGTCGGCCAGCCCCCGGGCCGCGTCCATCAGGACGTCCGGCGCGATCACCAGGTAGTCGGCCCGGTTGCTCCGGCTCGACAGCGTGGAAGGAACCTCCGTTTCCAGGAAAGCCGGCGCCCGGAAGGCGTTGCGCTCCACCGCCAGGAACCGTGCCTGGGGGTTCCCGGGGGTGAAATGGACCGAGAAGGAGCCGCCGTCATCCTGCACCGTGGGCGATGCCACCTTCTTGGGCTGCAGGGGATCGTCAATGTCGAAGACCCAGATGTCGTCATTGGAGAAGCCGCCGACGCCCACCTGAGCCGCGCCGTTGGCCGGAAACTCCAGGCTGTCCTGGTAGGCGGCATAGGCCCGGTCGTAGGAAAGGTCGAAGGACTCGATGTAGAAAACCGAGTAATCCACGCCGTTGTCCAGGATGCCCGTCACCGTCACGGTGTTCTCGCCGTCCACCAGGATGCCCGGATCGAAGCTAAGGGTCATGGTCTCCGAAACGGTGCCGTCGAAACGAGCATCTCCGATCTGGACGCCGTTCACGGCCACCGTCACGTGGTGGTCCACAACCGACTGGATGTCCGAGCCTCCGTGGAGGCGCACGGTGAGGACCGCCGCGTCCAGCCCGGCCGCAACTCCGTCGGCCCGTATGGTGAACTCCTTGCGGTCGAAGCCCGGAAAACCCGCGTAGATGACGTCCCACACCCAGAAATCCGCATAGGGATCTTCGAACAGAGCCGAGATGTCCCAATGGTCCTCTTCGAAGTGCCGGGTGTCTCGGAAGAAGGCAGGTTCGTCCTCCACCGCGCCCACGGAGGCCAGGACCTTCATCACCGTTCCCAGGAAGCACCCGTTGCTGCCCGTGTTCTCCTTGGATCGGGAGCCGGAGCCTCCGCCCGCCCCGCCGCCCGGGTTCACCACCTGGCCTTTGCCCAGCCAGTAGACATTGTAGCGGGTGAAGGTACTCGCCGGGGCAAGCCCGTAAAAGGCCAGGCCTTCGTCCCCGCCCACGGCCTGCCAGGCCACGGGGAGCCCGGTCAGGGCCATGGCCAGCTGACCGCCGGAGATGAGCACCCGCACGTCCGCCTCGGGAATGCCCAGCACCGGAGAGAGAGCCGCCGCGCTCAGGTAATAGATCCCGGTGGTTTCCACCAGGATCTTGGCCACGCCGGGCTCGTTTGCTCCCTGCTTGGTCAGATTCTCCGGGGAGACCACGGCCGCGGAAAGCATGGCGGCCAGGGTCTTTTCCAGAGGTGCCTCGCCGGCGGGTCCGGTCTGGTCGGTCTGATACAGGACCGTGGGCCGGAAAACCGCGGGAATGGCGTTGGAAAACTCCGCGTTGGCCTCGCGGGTGTATGCTTCGGACAGCGGGAGGTAGCCGCCCGTAGCCACCGTATCGGTCTTGCCCAGGGCGAGCTTGGCCGTCCCCAGGAGGGTCTTCCCGCCCTTCGCCTCCACCTCTTCCAAGGTGTAGACGTAGGTATGGCCCGCCGCCGCCGTGTCGTCCTTAAACGTGTAGATCCCTCCGGAGCGGGAGGTCAGGAGTCCGGGCAAAAGCCCTCCGCCCAGGGTTACCGCCGCTTTCCGTCCCTCCTGGCGCGTCAGGAAGAAGCCGATGGTGCCCGCCTCGGTGACGGTCCGCCACTCGGCCGTCACAAGGCCGTCCACCAGCTTCACGGTGAAGGAGGAGAGCTCGGCATAGGTGGCCGGCTGCTTCTTGTAGCCGAAGTTGATGTCGCCCACCGAGGCGCCGGAGGCGTCCACGGACTCCTGGCTGTTGTAGCTGCCCGCGCCGCTTCCCTCGGTGACCTCGTACACGGTGTTGTAGTCGTTCAGTACCTTGGTGTCGTCCGTGAGCCTAACCGTGTAGGTCCCGGGGGTGAGCCCGGCAAAGACGTAGGTGCCGATTGCGTTGGTCACGGTGGAAGCCACCAGGGCCGTTCCCTGCCACAGCTCCACGGTGACCCCGGAGAAGAGGCCCTCGGTGCCCCCCACCAGGCCGTTCTCGTCCGCGTCCCACCACACGGTTCCGGAGATGCTGCGGGGGTTGTTTGCGGCGAAGCCGAAGTCGCGGGCCAGGTCCGCACCGCCGGAGGAAAGGACGGACGCCTGCTGGACGCCCGCAGCCGGATCGTCGTCGCCGCCCGGGCCCTCCGAGGTGTAGGTGGTGAGCGACGGCGGCGTGGGAAGGGAGACGATGTAGTTCCCGTCGGCAAGGGCCGAGAACAGGTAACGGCCGTTTACATCCGTGACGAGCGTGGCCTCCAGGGCGTCCCCGCCGTCCAGGAGCCCGTCGCCGTTCACGTCGTGATAGACGCGGACCTCGACACCGCCGATTCCCGGCTCGCCCGCATCCTGAGCGCCGTTCCCGTTGATGTCGTTATAAACCGTGTCGCCGATGCTGCCTTTCAGATTGTACCCGAAATGCGGCTCCGCGGGCTCCGCCGTGTTGTCGGCGTTGGCCGACAGGTTGTCCACGGCAAACTCGCGGGCGATACCCCAGCTCGTGGTGCCGTAGTAGTCCTTCAAGACCCCGTTGGTGTCCGACACCCGGATCGTGTAGTCCGCCCCGCCTCCGGGGACTCCGGTGAAGGAGAAGTATCCGTCCGCGTCCGTCATGGTCACGGCAATGACCCTGCGGCTAGCGTCCAGGAGCTCCACCGTGACCCCGTAAATGCCCGTCTCCGCGTTGTCGCCGGCCGAGACGTCGTCGTTTCCGTCGCTGTCCGGGTCGAACCAGACCCGGTCCTTGATGGTGTAAGTGCCCGCGGGGTTGGTAAAGCCGAAATCGGCGTTTAAGATCACATCTCCGGCCGACACGTCCGGAACGATGGCCACGGTTCCGGTGGTGGAGCTGTACCCCGTGAGGGCGGATTGGGTGTCGTCCACCAGCACGAAGTAGTCGGGGTAGGCGGGATCCACCCCGGTGAACAAGTAGAAGCCGCCTGCCGTGGTCACCTGGGTATCCACCAGGGTGTCGCCTCCGCCGGGCTCGAACAGGCCGTCCCCGTCATCCCGCCACAGGGTCACGGTCACTCCCGCGATCCCCGGCTCGCCCGCGTCCTGGACCCCGTCTCCGTTGGCGTCGCTCCATACCCTGTCGCCGATGGTGACCGTCCCGGAGGCGGGGGCGAAGCCGAGATCCGCGTCCAGGTAAACCTGGGCGGCTGCCAGGTTGAAGGCGTCGGTCTGGTTGTCCGAGCGCCCCACCGGGTAGGTCTGGCCGAGCCCCGCGGGCAGGCCGCCCGTTACATCCACATAGTAGCCGGTGCCGGGCTGGACGCCGGTGAAGACGTAGTTTCCCCAGGAGTCGGTGAGCGTGACGGCCTTGGGCGTGCCCCACTGGTCCTTCAGCGTCACCTCCACGTTGCCGAGCCCCATCTCGCCGGCCTGCTGGACGCCGTCTCCGTTGACGTCCAACCAGACGGTGTCGCCCACCGAAGCCGACGAGGTGCCGGGGTTCACCACGATGTTGTAGGCGTGGTCGTGCATGGGCACGGGCATCTCGTTGGTGGTGAGGTAGGCGGTGTTCAGAATGTCGGTGACTCCCGTGGGGAGCGGATCGTCCACGGTCACTTGGAAGGTGAGGGTCAACGACTCGCCCGGCGCCAGGGAGTATCCGTCGCTCTGGGAGAGGAAGTTGGGCGGGTCCGAGGCCGGGCCGCTCGTTCCCAGGGTGGCAAGGATGTCTACGTTGTCCACGTAGAAGTATTCGTTGGTATTGTTGTAACCTTGCGTGATGCGGAACCGTACGGCCGTGTTGTTGGAGATGTAGCCCCGGATGTCATAGCTCCGGGAGCCGGATTGGGAGGCGCCGATGTTCGCGAAGGTTTCCAGCACCGTAAAGGGTCCGGCCGTCCCGTTGCTGGAAATCTCCACGACCGCCCAGTCGGAATTGTCCACTCCCGAGCCCGTGCGCCAGTCGAAGGAAAGGGTGGCCGTGGCCATGGCGGTGAGGTTCACCGCACGTGCGGCGTAATTGCCGACATTGGCGCGAAGCCGGAGCTCGTTGCCCGTGACCCGAACGTTTCCGCCGCCGGCTCCGCCGCCGCCGTTGTCCGACTCCACCCAGTTCGCAGACCAGTTGTCCGGCCCGTCGTTCCCCGCATAGGACCCGTTGGTGTTGAACTCGTCACGCACGTGGATGCTGGAGACCGCCGGGGGATTGCTCATGGTCACATAGGAGCTCCCCGGCACCCAGGTGATGCCGGAGGGCATGGCGTCGTAGATGGCGATTCCCGTGGCCGAGGCCGCCGCCGTTGCCGGGTTGGTCACCGTGATGCTGTATGTGTAGGTGTCGCCGGGGGCAAGGGGGTCCTGCCCTCCGCTCACCTTGGTCATTTGAAGATCGCCGTAGGTGTTGTAGACAAAATCGGAGGTGACGAAGGTCTGGGTCACGCCGCCCACCGTGCGCGTGCCCGTGGCCGCCACCTTGTTTCGGGTATACTCGCCGTTGGTACGCCCCACGGTGTTCTGCGCCGTGAAGACGATGGTGATGGTCTGGTTGGGCTGCATGCTCCCGCAGAGGGAGGTGGGCCAGGTGAGGACGAGCCCTCCGCCGGTGACGGTGGGGTTGGCCGCGGCCCCGGTGGTGACGATGCGGTTTGCGTCGGTTATCGTGGCGGAGTTGTTCACGAAGGACCAGCCCGCGGGAAGCGTGTCCACCACAAAGGTGTTGTCCACCTCGAAGTCGTAGGAACTCACGGTTATCGTGTACTCGGCCGTGTCGCCCGCCGTGGTGGAGAGGGCCACCGGGTCGGTCTCCTTGGCCACCTGGAGCACCAGCTCGATCATGTCCTTGGAGGGGATGGTGGTGTAGCCCACGTCAATGGCCGGTACAGCGTCCGGGGCGTAGTCAGGGTTCTGGCCGTAGGCCATGGCCACCGGCCCCGTGGACCAGATGTTGGCCTGGGAGAGGTCGCCGTCGGTCTGGTCCCACACGTACCAGGACTCCAGGCGGTTGAGGGTCCGCTGGTAGTCCACGGTGCCGTCGTTGTTCCGGTCCACGAACACGACGGTGTTGTCCTGGGCCGCGGTGATGTAGACGCCCGAGTCGTCCCGGTCGCCCGCCGTGTAGTTCACAGGGTCGGAGCCCGGAGCCCAGCCCATGAAGTGCTCGTTGTCCAGCATGAAGGCCGGCACCAGGGAGTAGCCCCAGTCGTTGGCCTGGCCGTTGGCCTCCGTGTGGTAGGCCGTGTCAATGCTGGAGACGCCCCAGAAGGGGGCGGTGCCCTTCAGGAACATGGCCGAGCCCGCGGGAACGAAGAAGCCCGCGCTGTCCCGGAAGGAAACCGTGGTGTGGGCCGCGATGTTGAAGGTTCCTTGGGCCGAATCGGTCTCGTAGGTGATGGTGATGCCGGAGTCCTGCGGGTTGTGCAGGTAGATATCCACGTAACGCGCCACGGACGCGCCGCTCACCGGGGCGTAGTAGCGGGTGTCCCAGAACCCGCGGGGGAACGCGGAAAAGCCGCGGCTCTCATAGTTGGACCCCTGGTCGCCCACCACGTACTGGACCTGGAGGGTGTCGTTGCCAACGATCTTGGTGCCCGAGTTCAACGAGGCGCTCATGAGGGAGGTGCGGTCCACCAGGAAGACCTCCCCCTTGTTCAGGTAGCGCACCGTTCCGTCTGCCACCCCGTCCCGCGTCCAGTCCAGATTCTCCCAGATCCCGTCGTTGTTGGCGTCCACCCGGACCTGGGTGTTGTCGGCGGTGGCCTGGACCATGGCGAAGACCCGCTCGAAGTCCCGCAACGTATTACTGGTGTAGAGATCCTCGCCGAAGGGCAGGATGTAGGTGGTGAGCTGGGGGCGGACCGGATAGACCTCCCAGGCAACGGCCAGGAGGGTTCCGGCCATCTCCGTCCAGGAGGACCGGGTGACCGTGGTGGCGCCGCCCGCCACGTAGATGTGGTCCCGCCCGTCGTAGCAAGGGTTTCCCCCGCAGGAGGTCATGGAGTTGGTGCGGGGAATGGGGATATTGGAGCTTTCGAAGATGTTGCTGTCGCCGCGGTTGGCGAGGGTGACGATCTCGTCCGCCGTGGCCGCGGGGTTGTTTTTGTCGAAGTTGTAACCGTTCTCCCAGTGGTCATAGTAGACCACGGTGCTGGGCGAGCCCGCCACCACGGAGATGATCGAGTGCATGCCGTTGGTTGTTTGATCGCCCGCCCCGATGGTGTCCAGGATGAGCATCATGTCGTCTTCGTCGCCGGGAATATAGTACTCGGAGTACCCGGCCGAAACGGAGGCGAAGGAGGCGGAGGAAAAGGCCAGGGCACAGGCCAGGGCCAGCAAGAAGAAAAGGCCGGTTTTCCGCGAAACAGTAAGACGTCCGGTCTTGTTTGGTTCGGGTGAGGCTTTTCTTTTCATCATGCCGTGCCTCATTTTTTCCGCTTCCTTTTACATGAACGAGCGGCCGGTTCGATGCGCGCCCCTTTTTGCTGGTCCATCCCCCCTTTCCTCGCCCGATTACCGGGGTACGGGAAGGAAGCAGGCGGAAAAGGGCCCCCGACCCCGGTTCGGGCCTCCTCGGGGCTTTTTTCCGCCTGGCGATTCTGTCGCCGGTCTTCGTGGGTCCGGCACCATTACGTTGTCGTTTCCCGTCTAGTTCGCTTGGACCCTGCCTCCGTCCTTGCCAACGGATTCGATCACGTACAGAAGGGGCTCCTTGGCCAGATCCAGCTCCTGCTCGGTCCAGACGCGGTTTCCGTGGGAGTCGTAGACGATCTGCACGGCCGGTTTGGTGGGAAGCCCCGGGTGGGTCTTGGTGACCCGGCCCACGGCACCCGAGTTGAGCCGCACATAGCTTTCCAGAGGGAAGATGGAGAAGCTCAACAGAAGCGTTTTCACGAGGTTGCGATCA
Source organism: Thermodesulfobacteriota bacterium (assembly GCA_040753055.1). GTDB lineage: Bacteria > Desulfobacterota > Desulfobacteria > Desulfobacterales > Desulfatibacillaceae > JBFMHL01. The sequence goes on from JBFMHL010000309.1 coordinate 26,179, forward strand.
AAGGCGTTTTTGTAGGAATCCACGATGACCTTCGCCGCATTGAAATGGGATTGGCCCGGACGGTGCGGCCGGTCGTGGGTCAGGGCTTCGTAGAGGTCGGCCAGGCCAGCGATCTGGGCGTACTCGTGGATCTCGCCCCTCTTGAGGCCGCGGGGATAACCGGAGCCGTCCACCCTCTCGTAGACCTGCAGGGCGCACTCGGCCAAAAAAGTATGCTGGCCTTGCACCCGGCTTAAGATCTCGTGGTTTTTCTCCACGCTCTTGCGGATGGCCGACAGCTCCCCTTCCGTGACCGAGGACTGCTTGTAGAAGATGTTGTCGGAGATGAGCCCCTTTCCCACATCGTGGAAAAGGCCGGTGGCGCCCACCTTCACCTGCTCCTCCTCGCCGAGCCCCAGCCAGGAGGCCAACCGTATGGAATAGATGGCCACATTGACCGAATGCTGGGGCAGGAAGCGCAGGGACGTGTCGAAGTGGAGCGCCCGGACGTAAAGGGCCTCCGACGCGGCGAGGCTCTCCACCATGTCGGACACGATGGAGAAACCGTCATCCAGCGTCAGGGCCTTGCCCTGCTTCACCAGCTCCAGAATGCCGGTGAGATACTGGCAGGCCTCGTCGTAGAGAGCCGCGGCCTCCTTTTCTTCCCGGCTGGGCTCCTTCTTGACGGGAGGCTCCGCATGGCGCTTGCCGTTGCCTCCGTTTCCCCCGGCAAGCACCGGAGCTGCCGTTGCCGCCTCACCGGAAACCGCTTCCGCCTGATGGAGCTTTTCCGCAGACGCGGCAAGCCCCTGCCGGGTCTCTTCACCGGACTCACGAATTCTCTCTGCCAGGCTTTTCCTTCCCATGGCTCACCTCGGAATCTATGTGATGCAAAAGTTGAAGCGTGTAACTCAAACCGCTGCCAGGAACTCCTCCGCCAGGTTCTCGTAGGTCCTCGCCCCCCTGCTCCGGGGGTGGTTTTTGAAAACCGTTTCTTTTGCGTACTCCGCCCTCTCGAAGACCGTGTCCTGAGGAATGCTGGTGGCAAAAACCCTGCCATCCGAAAATGTGTTGCGCACGTCTTCCAGAATCACCCTGCTGATGGCCGTCCTCAGATCCACTCGGTTCACCAAGAGCTTCAGAAAGCGCAACCCCGGATTTCCCGCCTCCTGGACGCTTCCAATGAGGTCCAGGAGCTTCTTCAGCCCGTCCAGGCTGTGGGCCGAACCCGCGTCCACCGGAACCACTGCGAAATCGCTGGCAAAAAGGGCGTTGGCGACGAACAGCCCCACCGCGGGCGGGCAGTCAATGAAGGTAAAGTCGTAGTTCACCCGCGCATGGCGCGAAACACGGTCCCGCAACGTGGTCAGGCTTTCCGGATATGCGGCGGCCAGGCTCATTTCCAACCCCGAGGTTTCCTCCGCGTTGGGCAGAAGGAAACAGCCTTCGTACTCCGTTTCGTAAATGCAGGAGGAGACGCCCATCCTGTCCACGCTCTTTTCATAGATCTCATACATCGTTCCGCCGAAGAGGATGCCCTTCTTGCCCAGGATTCCCGTGGCGTTGCATTGCGGGTCGTTGTCAATCACCAGGACCCGGTGCCCCCTTCTGGCCAGAGCAACGGCCAGATGGCAGGTGGCGGAGGTCTTTCCGATCCCGCCTTTATTGTTCGCGCAGCAGATGATCTTGCCGCCCATGTCGCACCTGGTCAGACATCAGGGATACCCGCTTCATCCCCGAATAGGAATTATTCTCGCTATAAAATTGTACTGGCCCCTTCTTCCGTCAACCGGGTTTTCGGCCGGATCGGCGGCAGGGCGTCATTCCCAATCAGAAAGCGATGTATTTATTAAGTTATAATCAACACCCTGTAACTTCTATTCAATGCAATAGTTTTACGCTGTTATAAGTTAACGCTCCCGCAGCTCAGTTGCTACTCGTAAATATACTAGTGCTGGTAAATCTACTAGCCAACCAAACGGAGAGGCGCTGCTTATCGCAGTTATTCCACGAAAAGACTGTCAATATACCCGGATATCAACGGGCTGTTTCCCAAAAGATTTTCGTCATTGAGATGGAGCGAAAAAGCCAAGGGCAAGGCGCAGTTGAAAAAAGGGCGCGTAAAAACGCGGCGTTGCCACGTCAAGAACCTATTGTGCCTGAAGACGCAGCCATTGGCTTTGAGAGCCCTTCACAATGCCATGTTAAAAGCCTTGGATCGAAGCCTGAGCCGGCCCCTGGTGTGCCGCACCTTCCGCAGGCGGGCCGCCCGAATGGGGTGGCCCGCCTGCGGAAAAGGACGCCGGGGGCTTAAAACAGGTGGAGCATGGAGGCCTTCATTTGATGATGAACTCGCAGCGCCGGTTTTTCGCCCAGGCATTCTCCGAATGTCCGGCCATAAGCGGGTCCGCCTTTCCTAGGGCGGACGCGGAAAGCCTCTCCTCGGGCACTCCTTCCTTCACTAGGAAACGCTTCGCTGCCTCGGCCCGGCGAAGAGCCAGCTCCATGTTGTAGTCCACCGATCCCCGCTCATCGCAATGCCCCTGGATTTCCAAGGAAATGTCCTGGTACTCCTTCAGGAGGCCGGCGATCTCCTCCAGGTTCTTCTCCGATTCGGGAAGGATCCTGTCTGAGTCAAAAGCAAAGTAAATGCGTTCCGTGCGTATTCTTTCCAGGGCCGCTTCCCTGGCCACGGCCTGCATGTCCACCTGCGGCGCGGGCTCGGGCTCAGGCTCCGGCTCGGGCGCCGGTTGGGGCGGGCCCTCGCAGACCTCCGCATTTTTCGGTCCCGGGTGAACTTTGGGGCCGGTGCTGCAGGCAACTAAAAATGCAGCCATGAGGATAAGAGCAACTAAGGAGAGTGTTACAAGCCGGAACCTGGACATTGAGTTGACTCCTTTCCGAAACCCCTGGACACCGTCGCGCACTGCCGCCCCGAAAAAGGTAAACCGGTCCCCCGCCGGCGGTTATTTCAACTCGGCAACCGAGGGAACCGGAGTTTTCGTTCATCAACAACCGGACAAGCAAGGGAGCGGGCCGCCCCGACGTGATCGTTGGGTTCGAGCCTGCTTTGCTTGAGGATTAAAGGGAAAGGCGGCACGTTCCTTTCCCTGCAAGCGTTCGGCATTCCACCCCCGCCATCCTGCCCGCCAAGTCCATGACGCGGCCGGAACCGGAGGATATCGCGGCATGGGCCAGGGCCCGTGCACAGGCGGCGTTCGGCCCCAGTACGGCAATCCGGCCCCCCGGCATGCTTGCAGCCGGGGCAAACCATTTGGCATCTTCCGCCGGAAGAACGGCCAGGGCCGGACGGTCCTTCGTCAGATGAATCGCTTCAACCTCCCAGGGCCGCCCCCCGCGCCTGTTGCCCAGAGCCCGAAAGGCACCCCGGAAGCCCAGCAGGGCGCCACGGATTCCTTGTTTTTGCAGGAAAAGCGCGCCGGCGTCCAACACGTACCCGGCAGCCATGCCTTCCAGCATGAATCCTTCCGTACGACGGACGTTCCCGACCAAGGCGTCGCCCAGCGCCTGTTGAATGGATTGCGCCTGGGCCAGCGCGTCCTCCAGGTCCTCGCAGAGACCTTCCCTCTTTTTCCCTGCAAAGAAGACAGAGGCGGGGCTCGCCGGGTCCCGCAGATCAAGGAGAGCCGCCACCCGGGCCATTTCCCGCACGGCCCCGTCCAGGGCTTTTTCGGCCGCCGCACCGTTCGGGTGGGCCGCCACGGCCAAGAGGCGGCTGTCACATAGGAAAGACTCTGCTCTCGTTTCCAGCAAGGGGCCTTCCGGGACAAGCCCCGCACGCGCGAGAGGCCCGAAGGCACATCCCAACCCCAGAAATCCGGAAAGCTTCAAGAAATCCCTGCGCCCCTGCCGGGCTGTGAATCCGGACCTCGTCTCTTCCATAACCTATCCCCTTGCGCCGACGGTCAATGCCGGCATGGTTGCAGGCGAGCCTCCGCCTGCATATCCCGCCCGTGTGATTCCTCTTTTTAGCCAGACCGATCCGTGCGCCCGGCCGATACGTAAAAGAATAGTGATAAACCATGCCCCCGCAATCCGCCCTCCCTTGCAAGGTCCTGCCTTGCTGGATTCCGGCGGCTCTCCGGGGGGGAACCTATGAAGAGCTTCACTCTTGCCTGATTTCCTGCCTTCCTTGGTATGCTTCTTGCTGCCTTTATGATTCAACCGGCGGAAACAACCGCTGGAAACGGATCCGGGGGGAAACATCTCCGGAAGAATCATAAGGCCGTTCGCCCGAGCATCCAGCCGGCGAAGCAGAAAAGGAGGTACTCATGGGAAACAATGGCGCTATAAAAGAAATAGGAAATCAGACCTTTATCCTGATCTCCGGCCATTTGTACGGCGTGAGCCTCCCCCAGACGACCGAGAAGCCCGAAGCCCAGGTTGCCGAGGCCGAGACCGACCGGGATCTTTGCCCGCACTGCCGGACCGGCATTCTGAGGAGAATCCGCCGCAGCCGGATCATGCGGCTTTTGCCCGAATCCAGGCACTATGCCTGCCCCTTCTGCCACTCCACCTTCCTGTTCTTTTTAGGCTCGCGGAAGATCCGGCTTTCCCGTGATCAGCAGGAACGCCATACGCGGATGTCTTTTTTCGGCAGTCGGGCTCTCCCCGTGCACTGGACCCCCGCCGTACCCGAGCAGTGAGCCCCTCGCCCGTGCAGTCCCGGCAACGGCGGCTGCACGGGCAACCATCTGAAATTCAGCCATAAAGCATCATCTTCGGATGGTTCCCCACTGCCCTTGCCTATCATGCCCGGCGATTATTAAGTTTTTATGAAGATTCCAAAAACCAATGCCGTTTCACCTCTCCGCTCTGCCGGCCCTTGCCCTTTTCCCATGGGAGTCCCACAACCGGCAATATCAATATAATATACCGTAAATATTAAGTAATAATATATTACCCCATGGCTGCTTGCACGATTTGCCCCCGCAACCAGTCCTGTAAAACAAGACGGAAATCGTGCTACTCCCGCCCTTTTCCCTCAAAAACCCTTAAAATAGTCTTGTTGCACAGGACAGCCCGACGCGACAAACCTCTCCGCTGCCTTTTCCAAGCCCTGGTTCATTAAAGCGCATTTGGTGCGTCGCCTTCCACTGGGAAAATTACCAGGTCTTCGATTTTATGAAGAAAACGAGGCGGGATAATTCAGGGGGGAAGCGTTTTTCAACACCCTCTCACGCGGTCCAGGAAGCCAGAAGATCCCGGGCCAGCTTTTCGGCCGCGGCGGAGATGTCGGGAACCACCTCCTGGAGCACCCGGCTGGCGGAAAGGGACACAAGACCGTGGACCATGATCCAGGCCTTCACGGTTTCCCACATGGGGTCGGCCAGCTTGAGCCCGGGGTTCCGCTCCGCAGTCTGGGCGATTGCGCGGGCCGTGATCTCCGCTACCCGCAGGGCTGTGTTCTTCTCGAACAACGCCTGCTCCTCCAGCTTGGTTCCCACATAGTCCGCATACTTGGGCGTGTTCATGGTGAACATGATGGCATACTGGCCGGCGTTTTCGAATCCGAAGGTGCAGTAGGCCACCGTAAAGTGATAGAGGCGTTCCAGGGGGTCGGGGTGCTCTCGCTCCAGCTCTTCGAATCGCTCGGCCAAGCGGGCGAAACCGCGGGTCTGGATGGCCAAGTAGATCTCGTCCTTGTTCAGGAAGTAGTAGTACAGGTTGGTGGCCGTCATCTCCATGCGGGCCGCGATCCGGCGCATGGAAAGGCCTTCGAACCCGTGCCGGGAGAGAAGCTCCTCCGCCATGTCCAGAATTCGGTTCCGAACTGCTGCCACTTCGGATGCATCACGGCTTTGCGGCGGCATGGGAAACCTCCACTGCGACCGGACCTTGCAGCACCGGGCATGATCCGCAAGAACGATAGAGTAAAAAATCCGGGCGCCGCGCCCACAGTTGGACTCCGGCTCCATGGAAACGTCTGCCGGACGCTTCCGGGAAAGCTCCGCCACGGGCCGGCGCAAACCGCACAAAACAACGAGTGGGGAGAATCCGCTTTCCGGAACCCCCGATACGGTGTTTTTTCGGCTACCGATGCCGCTGTTTTCTTTTACGCTCCATGACAACAAAAATCATTTTCAGGAAATTTCCGCAACCTCCCCTTCAAGCAACTCGATGAAAAATTATTGTACCACGCTGACCTGTAAGGCGCCACACCAATTATTTTTCCCCTGCGAGTAAAACAATTGACTCCCCGCACCGGCACGATTTCCTCTGCAGACAAACAAGCCGGGCTACCACCTCGCACTAAGGGCAGGCCCTTTTCCTGCAATGATTAGAGCGATTGTCATAAATATTGTCGTTTTGGGGGCAAGAAAAATCTAGACATTTAGTTGGAGGTATGCTCTAGTTTTTTCATGGCCCGCCTCTTACTAGAACCGAACCCCGAGAACGCCTCGATT
>JBFMHL010000310.1:0-5031 GCA_040753055.1 Thermodesulfobacteriota bacterium
CCAAAGCCAAGTTTCCTCTTTATCTCAAGGAAATGGAGTTCAGATATAACCACCGAAACGAAGATCTTTTCTCTTTACTAGCCAATCTTTTAGTCTCTTTTGTGGCAGTTCCTTTATAATCACCAAAACTTTTTGCACCAGGGGATTGTCACCGCTTCGCGCAAGAGGCGGCCGGGGCAGAGAGGCCAATGATGCTGCCTCCTATCCCCTGGATCGTCACAATAGGAGCCTGGCTGCTCTGCTTAGATAGGTAGGATAACGCTGCTTACGGGACCCTATTACCGATAGGAAAAGGATCTCCTTTTTTTCCAACGAAAGAACTTTCCTCCCCTACTACTTCTCTCCTCCCGGCAGGCGGAACTTGTACTCGCCTTTGCAGCGGCCCAGGGTGTGCATGCGGCACTCCTCCACCTGGGGGCCTTCATAGGAGAGCCCCAGGGCGTCCAGCCAGCGGTCAATGCGGTACATGACCCCGCACCGGTACTCGGAAATCTTTCCGATGCGTCGCACTCCCTTGAAGGCGAAGCACTGGTCCTTTTCCCACTCGTAGGAGAAGGTGTCGGGCGGGGTGAAGGAGTAGGTGAACTTCATGAAGGGGGGCATGACCAGGGCCATGGCGCCTTCCATGAAGGTTTTGACGTCATCCAACTTTGAAAAGGTGCAGTTTTCCATGCCCAGGGCCGCCTTCATGCGGGGCACCTCGAACTGGGCCAGCGAAGAGATGGCGGCGCGGTTCAAGCGGTTGGCCGCGTCCATTCCCAGCTCGTTCTGCACATGAAAAAACCACATGCCGTCGTGGGTCATCCAGCCCTTGCCCAGGACATCCTTCAAGTCTTCCTTGCCTATGATATCCAGCACGCTCATGGGAACCTCCTTGTCGTCCTACCCTACCTCCGCCTTGTAGTTCCTCCTCCCGCCCATGCTGCGGCTTTCTTTTGGAGGGGGTCCCCCCGGAAAGCTTTTTTCTTCTTCTTTCTCTTTTGTCTTTTCGCCTTTTGCTTTTACCTCGCTTTGACCGCTTGCCATGCGGAGCGGGAGAGCTCGTCTGCGTAATCCGTCGGGCTTCCCTGGGCCACGCCCGCCAGCCAGAGGCGGGTGAGCTCCTGGCTGGGTCCCAGGATCAGCGACAGGAAGATCACGGGCGGCTGGGGGGAGAGCCGGCCCGGGCCCTGGCGGGCCGTGTGCCAGGCGATGATTTTGCCGGCCCAGGCGCGGTTCAATTCGGCCATTTCCGGGTCGGCGCGCTCCATGAATGCGGCGTGCCGCGTTGTGGAAAGGAAGCGGGCCCAACCGGGGTTTTCGGCGACCCACGAAAGGTGGCCCGTTATCATGGACTCGACTCCCCGGCGGGCGTCGGTCTTGTCCGTCAGGCCTGCGGCGACCGTGTTCTGGTATTCCGCGATTCCGGAGAGATAGAGCGCCCGGGCCAGGCCCTCCTTTGCGCCGAAGTGGTGGTAGATGCTGCCGTTGCTGGCCCCGGAGCGCCGGGCCACGTCCTTCATGGTGGTCTCGGCGAAGCCTTTTTCCGTAAAGCAGGCCAGGGCCGCAGACAGGATCTCCTGCTTGCGATCCTCGGTCTTTGCGTATGTGGAAGGCCGTGCGCTCATAATTTAGATTATTAATCTAGATTCAAAATCTAGTCAAGGGCAAAACACATGCCCAAAAAATAGATGATATCTATTTCACGCAGAGAAATTGTTGATAATTGCTATTTGACAGGCTTAGCCCCTTGCGCGTACAGGTATGGGCCGGTCAGTGAAAGGCAATAGAGAGCGCATGGAACACGCAAACCTCCACACGACGCAGCATCCCCTCCCCTTGCCCGGCTTCACCTGAGGCTAGCCCGGCGCAGCCCGTGCCCGGCTGGCGCGAAAGGAAGAAGCCGTCGGCCCCGGACCCATGTCCGGCTTTTCCAATTCGAAGACGGCGCCTTTTGCATAAAAACTCCAGGCTGCGAGGTTTGGTCCGCCCCCCCGGCGGACAAAGCCATGATGGCCCGGAACCTTTTTCCGCGGCTTTCCGCATAAGGCCGGGGAGCGGCCTCCGGACGAGCAGGCAGTTGCTCGCGTCCGGACCGGCGCCCTGCGGAGAGCAGCCGCCCATACCCAGGAGGAAGCCGTGAACCGGGAGCTCGTCATTTCCAAATCGCAGCAAACCCCTTTTCTCTCCAAGGTGCGCGAAATACTGCCCCAGGGAGGGAACCTGAACCTCTGCCTCACCTGCGGCGCCTGCTCCTCGGGCTGCCCGGCCACGGGGCTTTCCGACATGGACCCCCGGAAGTTCCTGCGCATGTGCGCCCTGGGCCTGGACGAGGAGATCGCAGGCCACCCCTGGGTGTGGATGTGTTCCATGTGCATGCGTTGCGTGCACGCCTGCCCCATGAAGATCAACATCGCGGGGCTCGTCTACGAGGCCCGCAAGCTCTGGCCCCGGGAGAATAGACCCGTGGGCATCCGGAAGTCCTGTGACATGGCGCTCCGCAACGACAGCACCAGCGCCATGGGAACGCCGCCCGAAGACTTCCGCTTCGTGGTGGAGGAGGTGGTGCAGGAGGTGCGGGAAAACCAGCCCGGATGGGAGGAGCTGCAAGCGCCCATTGACCGCCAAGGCGCCACCTTCTTCCTGAGCCAGAACTCCCGAGAGCCCGTGACCCTGCCCGAGGAGATGATCCCGCTATGGAAGATCCTGCACCTGGCGGGGGCGGACTGGACTTACGGCTCCAGCGGCTGGGCCGGGGAGAACTATTGCATGTTCCTGGCCGACGACGAAGCCTGGAAGCACGTGACGGGCATGACCGTGGGAAAGGCCGTGGAGCTGGGCTGCAATGTATACCTCAACACCGAGTGCGGCCACTCCACCTTCTCGGTCAAGGAGGGCGTGCGCAGGTTCGAGATCCCCCATCCCGGCCTGGATATCCGCCTGGTGGTCCAGTACTACGCGCAATGGATCCGGGAAGGGAAGCTCAAGCCAAGCTGCGAGTGGAACCGCGACCGCAAGATCCGCTTCACGGTCCAGGACCCCTGCAACCAGGTGCGCAAGGGCTACGGGGACGAGTACGCCGAGGACCTGCGTTTCGTGGTCAAGGCCTGCGTGGGCGAGGAGAACTTCGTGGACATGGTGCCCAACCGTTCCAACAACTTCTGCTGCGGCGGGGGCGGCGGCTATCTCCAGTCGGGATACAACGAGGCGCGGCGCAAGTACGGCAAGATCAAGTTCGACCAGATCATGGCCACGGGCGCGGACTACTGCATCACTCCCTGCCACAACTGCCACTACCAGATCCACGACCTTTCCGAGTTCTACGAGGGCGGATTCGGAGTGTCCAACCTCTGGACCTTCCTGGCTCTTTCCCTGGGCGTGCTGGGGGAGAACGAGCGGGTGGACCTCAAAGAGGACCTCAGGGACGTGTGGCTGCCCGGCGAGCCGGGAACCCCGGACCCCTTTGCGGACCGATAGGGGGGCAGACATGGAGACCTTCGAGCCCAAGATCCTGGCTATCCTCTGCAACTGGTGCACCTACGGTGCGGCCGACCTGGCCGGCGTGAGCCGGCTTTCCTATCCCCCCAACTTCCGGGTCATCCGGGTGCCCTGCTCCGGCCGGGTGACGCCCAAGTTCCTTCTGGCCGCGTTCCGCAAGGGCGTGGACGGGGTGTGGGTGTCCGGCTGCCATCCGGGCGACTGCCATTACCTGGAAGGGAACTTCTACGCCCGGCGCAAGTTCGCGTTGTTCAAGAACCTGCTCGAGCACATGGGAATCGAGCAGGGCCGGCTGCATTTTTCCTGGATCTCGTCGGCCGAGTCCACCAAGTTCGTGCAGGTGGCCAAGGAAGTGGTGGAAGCCGTGCGGGCCTGCGCTCCGACCCGGCACTTCATCAAGGAAGAGGCACGGATCTCCTGAGGGTCGAACCGACCCCAGCTATCCTGCGGGGAGGAAGGACATGGCGCGCACGATCTGCCTGTACAAGCAGGTGGAGGACAGCCTGGGCGAGCTTTGCCGGGGCAGCAAGAAGGACCGGATCGCGGCGGACCGGGCCCGCGCCATCGTGACGGCCCTGTCCTCGGCCCCGGAGGTATGCCTGCACGAGGCCGGGACCACCACCCATTACGGCGAAGCCCGCTTCGAGAACTGCGTTAAATACGACTTGGGCAAGGGCCACCGCCTGGTGTGCCTCAAAGACCGGGGCGGCCTCCATTTCGTTTTCCTGGGCACCCACGACGCGGTGGACCGCTGGCTGGAGATCAACCGGGGCTCGGGCCCCGAGCGCCTGGGAAAGCCCGCCACGGTCATAGAGGTTCCGGAGCCGAGAAGGCGGGAAGATCGTGATGAGGGCAGCGCGACATCGGAAGAGGATGCGGACTACGATGAAATTCTCATGTCCCGCATAACGGAAAAGGACCTCCGCGCCGTTTTCGCCGGTCTGTGCGGAAACACCGACGGAGACAAGTAGGGGAGCGATTGTAAAGGGAGCGGAAGATATCTCCGTGCGCTTTCTCGCCGGCCCGAGTCTCGTCTTGTTTCGAGCCGGGCTGCGGACTGCGCAAAGGGAAATGAAGGCCGGTCCCCCAAATGACAGGAAGGATAGGCGCCCTCCATGGATCAAACAAAGAAGCCCGTTCCCGCCGTGCTGGTGGTCGGCGGAGGAATCGCCGGAATCCAGTCCGGCCTGGACCTGGCCGACTCCGGTTTCCTGGTGTACCTGGCCGAGGAAAAGTCCGCCATCGGCGGAGTCATGGCACAGCTGGACAAGACCTTTCCCACCAACGACTGCGCCATGTGCGTCATCTCGCCCAAGCTGGTGGAGGCGGGCCGGCACCTGAACATCGAGCTGCTGCCGCTGGCGGACATCGAGTCCGTGGAAGGCGCGGCGGGCGACTTCACCGTTACCATGAAAACGCGGCCCCGGTTCGTGGACGCGGAAAAGTGCACGAGCTGCGGGGAGTGCGCCAAGGTTTGCCCCATCGGCGTGCCCAACGCGTACAACGAAAATTTGGACCAGCGCAAGGCGGCCTATAAAAAGTATCCCCAGGCCA
>JBFMHL010000311.1:0-4981 GCA_040753055.1 Thermodesulfobacteriota bacterium
GGGCTGAGAACCGCCGCGACGACTTCAACGTCCAGTAGTCCCAAGGAGATCGGGCGTACATTCAAGCTCGAAGTTTCACGAAAAAACGCCCCAGCCCTTGCCAAGCAGGGGCTGGGCGTTTTTTTTTGGGGGAAATGCGCCTGCTTTCCGGATATGTTGCCGCCGGAAAGAGCGGCCGTCGAAACCATTGCCCTATTCGCGCTCCGAAGATGCCTGGAGCGTCGGCCGCAGGGCGATGGAAAAAGCCACAATCGGAGGGACCATGGCCTTGAACCGGCAAAAAACCCGAGCAGCCCGGTCCGCCGCCGCATTGCTTGCCTGCGCCGGCGCCATACTTTTCCTCTTTTCCGGCTGCATCCCCACCAAGGGCGACCTCGAAGCACTGCAGGCGGAGGTGGCGGCCCTGGAGGCCAAGCAGCAGTCGCTGGGAAGCCGGATGGATCAGGTGGAGAAGAAGGTCTCCGAGGCGGCCGACCAACAGAAGAAGGAGAACAAGGAGGTTCTGGACAGGGTTGCCAGGCTGGGGCTGGAAAGCGACGCGTCCCGGTCGGACATCCAGAAGATAACCGGACAGATGGAGGAGCTATCCCACGCCCTCAATGTGCAGGCCGGCGGTCAGGGCGGAAAAAGCCTTTCCGATATGGCTCAGGAAACGTCGGTGTTGGGAAACCGGCTCGCCCGGGTGGAATCCTTCCTGGGGCTGGCGGAGACCCCTCCGCCCGCCCCGGTCGCGGTGCCGACTGCGCCCGCAGCATCCTCCGGCACCCCCGCTACGCCCGCCGTCCCCGTGGTGCCTTTGCCGCCCGCTCCGGAAAAGCCGGCTCCCACCGCCGGAATGCCCTCCAGCGAAGGTCCGGCCTACCAGTACTCCAAGGAAGCGCTGGACCGGGGCGAGCTGGCCGTGGCCCGGGAGCGCTTCACGGAGTTCCTGAAGCGCTTTCCCAAGTCCCGTTACGCGGACAACGCCTTGTTCTGGGTCGGAGAGACCTACTTCCTGGAAAAGGACTACCAGAAGGCCATTTTGGAGTACCAGAAGGTCATCGAGCAGTTTCCCAAGGGAAACAAGGTGCCGGCTGCGCTGTTGAAGCAAGGTCTTGCCTTCGCCCGCTTGAGGGACACGGCCAATGCCAAGATCATCCTGGAGGACCTCATCAGCCGCTACCCCCAGTCGCCCGAGGCCCTGGTGGCCAAGAAGCAGCTGAGCCGCCTCTGATCGGCAAGACGGAAAACGCGATCTGCCCCATTGTCCGGTAAACGGATCGCGGTCACAACCAAAATATATGCTCCTTTATCCGTTTCCCGCGCGCCTTGCATCTCATCGTTTTTCGCCGGGCCGCGCGTCGAGGGGGCGGGGGAGAGGTTTCGACTAAACGCAAGGAGCTGTACTCCTATTCCCAGAAGGTACAATTTTTACAGTTATTATGAGCAGTAGGCCTCGAATAGCAGCCTATGGGCCTGGTGCAAAAAGTTTTGGGAAAAAGGGGGAAGGGGTGAGGGGGAGGGGGGAAAATCCAGCTTTTTCAAAAGGGGTTTTCCCCCCTCCCCCGCGAAATGCCTTTCTTTTTTATTTTTGAAACAGCTTCGGGCGCCGGATCTTTCAGGGAGCGGAAATGAAGGTGATGGGAGTGGACCCCGGACTTGCCAACACGGGCGTTGCCTTGGTTTCCGGGGCGCCGGGCCGGGTTGCGTCCTATGGGTTTTCCACCATCCGCACCAGCGAGAAGCACGCGCTGAGCCATCGCCTTTTCCAGATTTTTTCGGAAGTGAACAAGCTTCTGGCGGAAAGCCGGCCGGACCTCGTGGTGGTGGAGGCCGCCTTTTCGGCTCCGCTCTACCCCCGGAGCGGCATCTCTCTGGGAATGGCCACGGGCGCCATTCTGACAGCCTGCGGCGGCAGCGCGGTGGCCTGCCGGGAGGTGGCCGTGCGCGACGTGAAGCGGACGCTCACGGGAAACGGTGCCGCCAGCAAGGAGCAGCTGGAGAGGGCGGTCCGCGGGCTCCTGAACCACGATGGGCCCATCAAGCCCGCCCACGCTTCGGACGCTTTGGCCCTGGCGCTCCTGGGGCTTTTCCGGGCCGAGGCGCTGCTGTCCGGAGGGCCTGCCGCCTAGCCTCCGAACCGGGAGCATTTCCACATGATCGGATATCTGGACGGGATTCTTTTCCGGCGCAGGCCGGACGGGGTTTTGCTGCTGGTGAGCGGGGTGGGCTACGAGGTCCTGCTTCCCCGCATCGTGGCGGACCAGCTCACGCGCCATGAAGAGGGCGACCGGCTCAGCCTCCACATCTACCACCACCAGACGGAGCGCCAGCCCCGGCCCACGCTCATCGGCTTCCTGACGGAAGAGGAGCGGGAGTTCTTCGAGCTTTTCCTCACCGTGGAGGACATCGGCCCGAGCAAGGCCGTCCAGGCCCTGTGCCTGCCGCTTGCCGAGATCGCCGCTGCCATCGAAGCCAAGGACGGCAAGACCCTCTCCCGAATGAAGGGCGTGGGAAAGCGCACGGCGGACAAGATGGTGGCGACCCTCCACGGGAAGGTGGCCCGCTTCTGCGCCCAGGCCCCGGCTCCGGAGCCCGTGGAAGAAGAGGCGGACGAGGACATGGTGGCCCAGGTCCTTTCCGTCATGGTGAACCAGCTGGGCCACGGGCCCGCCGAAGCCCGGGAGATGATCGGGCGGGCCATCCGCCGGAACCCGGGTGTGAAAAGCGCCGAGGAGCTCTTTGACGAGGTCTACCGCAAGTAGGCCGCTCCCGCCGGGCCTTGCTCCGCTTTGCCGGCCCGACCCCAACCAAAGTGTGCCCATGATCGAAATGCACGACATCATGAAGGGATGCGAACTGCCCGGAGAGATCGAGATGGCCACTCTGCGGCCGGCGACGCTGGACGATTACGTGGGCCAGACGGACGTGGTGTCGGCCCTGTCCATCGCCATTGCCGCCGCACGTGCCCGGAACGAACCCCTGGACCATGTTCTCCTCCACGGCCCTCCGGGCCTGGGCAAAACCACTCTCGCCCACATCATCGCTTCGGAGATGGGCTCGCGCCTCACCATCACCTCGGGTCCGGCACTGGAAAAGGGAGGAGATCTCCTGGGCATCCTCACCCACCTGGAGGACCTCGATGTCCTGTTCATAGACGAAATCCACCGAACGCCCCGGGCTGTGGAGGAGATCCTCTACCCGGCCATGGAGGACTATGCCGTGGATTTTATCTTCGACAAGGGAATCCACGCCCGCAGCCACCGCTTCCAGCTCAAGAAGTTCATCATGGTGGGGGCGACCACGCGGGCAGGCCTCCTGTCGGCACCTCTCCGGGACCGCTTCGGCATCTTCAAGAGCCTGGACTTCTACTCGGAAGAGGAGCTCGCATCCATTCTCACGCGGTCGGCAGGTATCCTCCACATGGAGATGGCTCCCGGCGCGGCCCGGGTCCTGGCGGGCCGCTCCCGGGGAACCCCGCGCATCGCCAACCGGCTGCTGCGACGCGTGCGGGATTTCGCCCAGGTTAAGGCCGGAGGCAAGGTGGACGAGAGCGTCGTGGAGCAGGCCCTGGTTCTCGAGGGCGTGGACGCCGCGGGCCTCACGCCTCTGGATCGCAGGTATTTAAAGACCATCATGGACTTCTACAAGGGAGGGCCCGTGGGTATCGAGGCCATCGCCGCAACCCTGCAGGAGGAAACGGACACTCTGGTGGACATGGTGGAACCCTTCCTTCTGAAAATGGGCCTCCTCCTCCGCACGTCCGCAGGGCGCCGGGCCTCGGAAGCCGCCTACCGCCACCTGGGCTACCCCGTGCAGGAAAAGATCGGATTGTAAAAAGAGGGAGGAGAAAAAGCTTTGCGGGGGGACCCGGTCGCTCCGCACCCCCCTCCCTCGCAAAATTCGTATTCTTTCTTCTTTTGCCTTTACGCTTTTTTCGCGTAGCTCTCCACGATGGCCAGGGCGTTTCCGTTTCCGGTCAGGATGGCATCCACCAGCACTTTATCCTTTGCCATTTTTTCCACCAGCTTGGGGTTGTTTCCCACCTTTTTCGGCAGCCAGTTGGTCAAAAGAGCGCTGATGGCTTTTTTCTTGGACTCGTCCGAGCCCCAACCATAGAGGAGGATCTCGGAGAGGCCGGTCTTGGAGGAGAAGAAGCAGGCCAGCATGTCGTCGTCGGAGGAGATTTCATCCACGAACTTCTTGTCGCCGATGAACTCGCCAAGCCTGGTGCGGAAGACGTTCCGGACCTTGTCCTTGTCGTTTAAGATGCTTTCGCAGATCTCACGGTCCGGGCTCTTTTTAGCGAGATCGATGTACTTTTGCAGCTTCACCATGCGGCGCAGGTTCTGGATGGTGTCGTAGAGGGTGTACTTCCCCATGATGTTCATGACGAAGGCCGGGATGGCGCCGGCCATGTCTACGCGGTAGGTGTAGATGACGCCGGTGCGGTTGCGGTCAATGTACTCGAACACGTACTGGCCGCTGAAGTCCTTGATGCGGATGGCGTCATTGGTTTCCGGAACGCAGGGGACCTGGGTGGCGGTCAGGTTCACGATGGCGCGCCCGGCGTCCAGGTCGTAGAACGTATCGGAGTTGATGACCAGGTCCCGGTTCTTGACGGGCCAGGGGGGCGAAAGCAGGTAGTAGAGGTCCATCTTGTTGCGGTGGTAAGTTTTGAGGACCTCGGCCTGCTTGCAGTAGGGCAGCCATTCCAGGCAGGCGGGGGTGTCGCGCAACAGCTCGCCGATGTTCTCCAGGGTGGCGTCCATGGTGGCCACGGCGCGCACTTCCTTGATGGGCGAGCCGGGCACCTCGCGCATGTACGCCTTGATTCCGTTCTTGTTCATGACCAGCTTCCAGCCGTCGTCGCAGAAAGCGGGGCTTGCAGCGAGGCCTACTATGATTGCCAACAGTGAGCATAGAAACGCCAGCCTGGCCTTGTTCATGGTGCACCTCGTGATACGGGGAAAAGGGGTGAAGGGATTTTCAGCCATCCCGC
>JBFMHL010000312.1:0-12922 GCA_040753055.1 Thermodesulfobacteriota bacterium
TACGGAACAGGCTCCCGCCGGAGAGCAGCAGAAACCCAAGCCCGCGGACCTGCTCCGCAACCTTTTCAAGTAAAGAAAAGGCAAAGAAGAGAAGGGCGTTGCGGAGGAGGAGGGGGAACCCCCCCCTCTTGAAAAAGCTGGGTTTTCTCCCTCCCCCGCACCCCCTCCCCCCTTTCCGCAAAGCTTTTTGATGCAACTGTACGGGCCATCCTGCAGGGTTCAAACCAATAGTTGCTTCCATCTTCCGCTGTGAGCATCTTTGTCTGAAGCGGACAATGCGGTCCTTTCTTTCTCCTTCAAAAGTTGGCCATGCGCTTTGCCGAACCCCGGCTGAAAGCTATTGCACAGCCGGGCCCCCCAAAGAAAAAAGCCCCGAGGGGGGGGGCTCCCCCCTCGGGGCTTTTCCGCATGCAAGGCCTCTATTCCGGGCGCATGCCCGGTTGCAGGTCGGCTACTCCTGCGCGGGCTCCTCGGCCGGGGCTTCCGCCGGGGCCGCAGGCGTTTCTTCCTTCTTCGCGGCCTTGGTTTCCGCCTTGGCCTCGGTCTTCTTCCGGGAAAGGATGGAGCGTTTCTTCTTCTCCTCCTCCTTGGGCTTTTCCTTGGCCACGCCCGTCAGCTCCACAAGCGTCACGGGAGCGCAGTCGCCCTTGCGGATGCCGATCTTCACCAGGCGGGTGTAACCGCCGCTGGACTTTCCGAAGCGCTCGTTGGCTTCATCGAAGAGGGCGTGCACCACGTCCGCATCCCGGATCACGGCCAGGGCCTGGCGGCGGGCATGGAGGTCGCCCCGTTTCGCCAGTGTGACCATCTTGTCGGCCCAACGCCGGATCTCCTTGGCCTTGGCGTCGGTGGTCCGGATTTTTCCGTGGGTGAAAAGAGCGGTCACCAGGTTGCGGAAAAGCGCTTGCCGGTGGGCCGCGGTCCTATTCAGTTTCAGTCCTGCTTTCTGGTGTCTCATGACTCGTCGGCCTCTCCTTCTTCGCTTTCCTCTTCCGGCGGCACAAAGCCTTCCAGCTTCATCCCGAACGACAGGCCCATCTCGGTGAGGACCTCTTTGATCTCGTTCAGAGACTTGCGGCCGAAGTTCTTGGTCTTCAACATCTCGGACTCGGTCTTCTGCACCAGCTCGTAAATCCGGTGGATGTCCGCGTTCTTCAGGCAGTTGGCGCTGCGAACGGAGAGCTCCAGCTCGTCCACGCTCCGGTACAGGTGCTCGTTGAACCTGGTTTTGCGCTCCTCTTCGGTGCGCTTCTCAGCCTTGGGCTCCAGGTTGTCGTCGAAGTTGATGAATATGGAAACCTGCTCCTTTAAAATCTTCGCGCCGTACGCAACAGCATCCTGGGGGGCGATGGAACCGTCGGTCCAGACCTCCAGGGTGAGCTTGTCGTAGTCGGTGCGCTGGCCTACGCGGGCGTTGCCCACCACGTAGTTGACCTTGGTGACCGGGCAAAAAACCGCGTCAATGGGGATGGTGCCCACCGGATCTTCCTCGTCCTTGTTGGACTCGGCCATGGAGTAGCCCTTGCCCGTCTTGCAGGTAAGGCTCATACGCAGGCGGGAGTCCTCGGCGAGGGTGGCCACATGGTGGTTGGGATTCAGGATGGTGACCTTGCCGTCCGGGCTTTTCAGGTCGGAGGCGCAGATCTCCTTGGGGCCTTTCACGTCCAGCGTGAGGCGGGCCGCTTGCGGGCTCTTCATGATGAGCCGCACTTCCTTGAGGTTCAGGATAAGCTCGGAAACGTCCTCCAAGACCCCGGGGATCACGGAGAACTCGTGCATGACCGTGTCAAACTTGACCGAAACGATGGCCGCCCCGTACAGGGACGAGAGGATGATGCGCCGCAGGGAGTTTCCCAGCGTAAGCCCGTAACCCCTTTCCAGGGGCTCGCAGACGAACTTCCCGTAGGTCGGCTCGGCGGCTTCCACCTGAACCTTCTGGGGCTTGATGAGCTCCTTCCAGTTTAGGTACATTAGTTCGTTTGCCATTTTTATCTCCGAAGCTTGCGTACGTGGAAAACCCAGGGCCCTGGCATCCGCCCGGAAAAGGCCGCGCGCCCGGACGGCCCCGAGGGCCGCCGGGCGGAGAAAGGCAAGGGGTGCGTCCTTTTACTTGGAGTACAATTCCACGATGAGCTGTTCCTGCATGGGCATGGTGAGGTCTTCCCGTGCGGGATAGCTCTTGACCACGCCGGAAAAGCTCTCCTTCGAAAGTTCCAGCCACTGCGGAACGCCGCGGCGCACGACGGCTTCCATGGCGTCGGTGATGACCGCCATCTGGCGGCTCTTCTCGCGAACGGAAACCACATCGCCGACCTTTACCAGGGCGGACGGGATGTCAACCTTGCGGCCGTTCACCAGAAAATGGCCATGCATGCAGAGCTGCCGGGCCTGGGTACGGCTGTTGGCGAAACCCAGCCGGAAGGCCACGTTGTCCATCCTGCGCTCCAGATGGACCAGGAGGTTGGTGCCCGTGATTCCCTTTTCGCGGTCGGCGGACTGGAAGGTCAGTCGGAACTGTTTCTCCGTAAGGCCATAGATCCTTTTGACCTTCTGCTTTTCACGAAGCTGGATGCCGTAATCGGAAACCTTGCCCCGGCGCTGCCCGTGCTGGCCGGGGGGGTATCCCCTGCGGTCGAACGCGCACTTGTCGGAGTAACACCGATCGCCCTTGAGGAACAGTTTTAAGTTCTCGCGCCTGCAGAGTCTGCATGCGGAGTCGTGATACCGTGCCAACGCGGCCTCCTTTGTTTAGTGGCCTCGCCAGGGGCTTGGCGATCCTTCGGACCGACCTCCCCTTGCGAACTCATCAAAAAACCGTTGGAGCCGGCACCGATGATTGCGGTATGCCGGCCAGCACCGGGCAACACGCCCGGTCTAACCTCGGGCCGCTTTACCTAGACGCGGCGGCGCTTGCGTGGCCGGCATCCGTTGTGGGGGATCGGCGTCACGTCCTTGATCACGGAAACGGAGAGCCCGGCCGAGGAAAGGCTGCGGAGCGCGGACTCGCGTCCGGCGCCGGGGCCCTTCACGAAGACCTCTACGCTGCGCATGCCATGCTCCATGGCTTTCTTGGCCGCATCTTCGCCGGCCATCTGCGCCGCAAAGGGGGTGGACTTGCGCGATCCCTTGAATCCCACAACACCGGCCGAAGACCAGGAAACCACCGCACCCGAAGGGTCGGTGATGGTGACGATGGTGTTGTTGAAGGTGGACTGGATATGCACCACCCCCGTGGGAATGTTCTTTTTTTCCTTTTTCTTGCCGGCCCTGCGTCTTGCCATTGGCTACACCGTCCTTTACGCCGCAAGCGGAAAATCCGTTCGGCCCGTGTATAAACGCCCCTTACTCCCGGGCGCGATTGTGTATGCGAAAAAGGCTTCCTTACTTCTTCTTGGCCGCGCCCTTTTTCTTGACGGCGGCCCGGCGCGGTCCCTTCCGGGTCCGGGCGTTGGTCTTGGTGCGCTGCCCGTGGGCGGGAAGCCCCTTGCGGTGGCGGAGCCCCCGGTAGCAGCCCAGGTCCATGAGGCGCTTGATGTTCATGGAGATTTGGGTCCGGAGTTCGCCTTCCACGCGGTAGTGGCTATCCAGCACCTTACGGATGTCGTTCACCTGGCTCTCGGTCAGATCGTCCGTCTTGAGGCTGGGGTCGATCCCCGTCTCCGCCAAGATCTTCTCCGAGGAGCTCCGGCCGATGCCGTAGATGTAGGTGAGCCCCACCACGATTCTTTTGTTCTTCGGCAAATCAACGCCCGCGATACGTGCCATCGCAAATTCCCTGTATCTTCTGGTTGAGGACGCCAGCGCGCCCGATTTTGGCAAAACGCAAGAAACCGCCTGCAGCCGAGGTTTCCCCTGAAAGGGGCAAAGCTATCCCTGGCGCTGCTTGTGGCGCTTGTTCTCGCAGATCACGCGGACCACGCCCTTGCGCCGCACGATCTTGCACTTGCTGCATATCCTTTTTACCGAAGCCCTGACCTTCATCTCGACTCCTTTTGGCGCGGAGATCCCTCCGCGGCCTGCTTTCCGGATTACTTGGACCGGTAGGTGATCCTCCCCCGGGTGAGATCGTAGGGGGAAAGCTCGACAGTCACCGAGTCTCCGGGCAAAATCTTGATGAAATGCATACGCATCTTGCCCGAAATATGGGCAAGCACAACATGCCCGTTCTCCAGCTCGACCCGGAACATTGCGTTGGGCAGGGTTTCCACCACCTTGCCCTGCACCTCTATGGCGTCTTCCTTTGGCATATTGCACCCTTGCCGTAAAGGGGGCCGGCTTTCACGCCCGGCGACCCGGTCCGGGAAACGGCCTCAATCCGTCAGGCTCAGGATTTCCGGACCATCTTCCGTTATCGCGATGGAGTGCTCGAAATGGGCGGACAGCGAGCCGTCCTTGGTCACGGCCGTCCATCCGTCCTCCAGCACCTCCACGTCGTATCCGCCCGCATTGACCATGGGCTCGATGGCCAGGGTCATTCCGGCCCGGAGCCGGAGGCCTTTTCCGGGCTCTCCGTAGTTCCGGACCTGCGGCTCCTCGTGGAGCGATCTTCCTATGCCGTGGCCCACGAACTTGCGGACCACGGAAAAGCCTCCGGCCTCCACGCAGAACTGCACTGCGGCGGAGATGTCGGAGAGCCTGTTACCCACTCTAGCCTGGGCGATTCCGTCCAGGAGCGACTGCCGGGTGACCCGAATGAGCGCGGCCGCTTCCGGGGAAATCTCCCCAACCGGAACCGTAACGGCTGCATCGCCGTAAAAACCTTCGTACAAGACGCCGAAATCCATGGAAAGGATATCGCCTTCCCGAAGGGGCGTCTCGTTGGGAAAAGCGTGCACCACCTGGTGGTTAACCGATGCGCAGAGCGCGTAAGGATAACCCTGGTATCCCTTGAAGGCGGGCAGCACCTTCGCCTCGGAGCACAACCTTTCCGAAAGCCTGTCCAGCTGCCGGGTGGTGATACCCGGTCCAACTTCTTTCGTCAACCTCGCCAAGATCCGGGCGACCGTCTTGTTGGCCACCTTCATTTTGCGGATCTCGTCTGCGGACTTCAGAATGACCATGCGTGGTCACCGCCGCCCGTGCACGCGCTGGCCCTTCTTCAGGAAGCCCTCGTAGTGGTGGGTGATGAGGTGGGACTCCATCTGGGCGATGGTATCCATGGCGACACCCACGACGATGAGGAGGGCCGTGCCCCCGAAGTAGAACTGCACGTTGAACTGATGCACCAGCACCGAGGGCAGCACGCACACCGCCGAAACGTAGATGGCGCCCCCCAAGGTAATCCGGGTAAGGACCTTGTCAATGTAATCGGCGGTCTTCTTTCCCGGGCGGATGCCTGGGATGTAGCCGCCGTACTTCTTCAGGTTCTCCGCCACGTCCACGGGGTTGAAGGTGACCGCCGTGTAGAAGTAGCAGAAGAAGAAAATCATGATCACGTAGGGCAGTTCCCACCAGAAGGTGCCCGGCCGGATATTGCCCAGTACGTTGTGGAGCCAGCCCGACTCCACGAAGCTCCCGATGGTGGCCGGGAACATCATGATGGAGGAGGCGAATATGGGCGGAATGACGCCGGAGATGTTGATCTTGAGCGGAAGATGGGTGGTCTGTCCTCCGTACATCCGCCGGCCCACTACCCGTTTGGCATACTGCACCGGTATCCGCCGCTGCCCCGACTCCACGAAAACGATGATGAAGACGACCGCAGCCATCAAAACCGCCAGGATCACCAGGCCGAAGATGCTGAACTCGCCGATCTTCACCTGGTTGAGCGTGGCATTTATCCCCCGGGGAATCCGGGCCACGATGCCAGCGAAGATGATGAGTGAAATTCCGTTGCCCACGCCGCGTTCGGTGATCTGCTCGCCCAGCCACATGAGAAAGGCCGTTCCCGCGGTGAGCGTCAGCACCGTCATGAGCCGGAAGCCCCAACCCGGATGCAGGACCACGGAAGCTCCGGCGCCGGTGGCCATCTTCTCCAGCGCCACGCTGATACCGAAGCCCTGGATGATGGACAGCAGAACCGTTCCGTAGCGAGTGTACTGGGTAATCTTCTTGCGCCCCTGCTCCCCCTCCTTGGACAGCCGCTCCAGGGTGGGAACGACCACCGTGAGGAGCTGGAGGATGATGGAGGCGGAGATGTAGGGCATGATTCCCAGAGCAAACACGGAAAGCCGCTCCAGCGCACCGCCCGAGAACATGTCGAACAGGCCCAGGAGAGTCCCTGCGGCCTGCTTGAAGATGGCGGCCAGCGCGGTCCCGTCAATGCCCGGCGTGGGGATGGTGACACCCACCCGATACACGGCCAGAAGCGCCAGGGTATAGAGAATCCTGCGCTTCAGCTCGGGGATCTTCAGCAGATTTCCAAAACCTGCAGTCGGCATATGAAAATGACCTCTTGTCCGCCCGCTGTCCGCGGTCCGGGGGAGTCCCGGTCCCGCTTTGTTCCACGTTTACGGAGCCTCGATGGTTCCGCCCGCCTGGACGATCTTCTCCTGGGCCGTCTTGCTCCACTTTTCGGCCTTCACGGAAAGCTTCACGGAAATGTCCCCGTGGCCCAGGACCTTGACGCCGTCCACCTTCCCGGAGACCAGCCCGCGCTCCCGCAGGGCCGCCTCGGTCACCTCGGCGCCGGCTTCGAAGCCCGCCAGGTCGCGGAGGTTGATCACGGCATAGACCTTCTTGAAGGGGTTTAAGAAGCCGCGCTTGGGAAGCCTGCGATGGAGCGGCATCTGGCCGCCCTCGAAGCCCGGCCGCACGCGTCCGCCGGAGCGGGCGCGTTGTCCCTTGCAGCCCCGTCCGCCGAAGGTTCCCTGGCCGGTGCCGGGACCGCGGCCCCTGCGTTTCCTGTTTTTCTTGGCGCCCTTGGGCGGGGCGAGCTCGCTCAGCTTCATGAAATCACTCCTGCACCGCCACAAGGTGGCACACCTTGTGTATCATTCCCCGGACGCTTTCCGTATCCTCAAGCGTGACGGTCTTGTTCATGCGCGTAAGCCCCATGCCGCGAAGCACCTTGCGATGCTTCTCGGGCCTGCCGCTCATGCTCCGGATCAGCGTTACCTTGATGGTCTTGTCGGCCATGTCGCAGCTCCTAGGCGATCTCTTCGGACTTCTTGCCCCGCCGCCGTGCGATGTCATCGCGGCTTTCCAGGGAGGTCAGCCCCGCAAGGGTTGCCTTGATGACGTTGTGCGGGTTGTTGGTGCCCATGCACTTGGTCAGGATGTTGGCGATCCCGGCGGCCTCCATGACGGCACGCACCGCGCCGCCCGCGATCACTCCCGTACCGGGCCGGGCGGGCTTGAGCAGAACGCGTCCAGCGCCGAAATGCCCCAGCACTTCGTATGGAATGGTCTGCTCCACCAGGGGCACCTTGATCATGGCGCGCTTGGCGTTTTCCACGCCCTTGCGAATGGCCTCCGGGACTTCGCCCGCCTTGCCGAGGCCCGCGCCCACGCGGCCCTTGCCGTCGCCCACCACCACTACGGCCGAGAAGGAAAAGCGGCGTCCGCCTTTCACAACCTTGGCCACGCGGCTGATGTGGACCACTTTATCTATCAGCTCTTTTTCGTCCGTACCGTTTCCCCGTAACAAGGAAGCCTCCCTTACTGGCGATGGTCGCTAACGTCTTTCCACGATGCCCTGGCAAAAAGGGTGCTGGGGCCCCGTTTCCTCGGCGGCCCGGCGCTCCGGCGGTCTTAGAACTCAAGCCCCGCTTCCCGCGCGCCCTCGGCCACGGCCTTGATCCTGCCGTGGTACAAAAATCCGTTCCGGTCAAAGGTGACCTTGGTGATGCCTTTTTCTTTCGCCCGCTTGGCCACCAGAGTTCCGATGAACTTGGCCGCCTGGACCTTGCTCTCGAACTTACCGGCTTCCTGCGCTTCCTTGTCCAGCGTGGATGCGCTGCAAACCGTGCTGCCCTTGTCGTCCAGAACGATCTGGGCATACATGTGCCGGGCGCTACGGAACACGGAAAGGCGGGGCCGCTCCTCGGTGCCGTATATCTTGGTCCGGACCCTCTTTTTCCGCCGCAGGTGCTTTTCGCGTTTTACCTCTACTTTGCTCATGGCGCTTGCCCTATCAGTGAACCGGTTTTCAATGAAACCCAGTCTGGTTTATATTTTCAGCCCGTATCCCCGGACTATTTGGATCCGGTCTTTCCAGCCTTCCGAATGATGTGCTCCTCGGCGAACTTGATGCCCTTGCCCTTGTAGGGCTCGGGCGGCCGGAGGGCCCGGATTGAGGCTGCGGTCTGGCCCAGGAGTTCCTTGTCAATCCCGGTGAGGGTGATGGCGTTCTTTTTGTCCACGGTCGCCGAAATTCCGTCCGGTAAGGGAAACTGAATGGGATGGGAAAAACCGAGGCTCAGGCTCAGAGTGGAGCCGGCCACATCGGCCTTGTAACCGATCCCGTTTATCTCCAATACCCGGGAAAACCCCGCACTCACTCCCGTAACCATGTTGGCCAGTAGCGACCGGGTGAGGCCCTGAAGGGCTCCGGACTTGCGGCTCTCGTCAGTGGGCTGGACCCGGATCTCCTTCCCTTCCACCGCGATGCTCACGTTGGGAGGAATGGGACGGGTGAGGATTCCCTTGGCGCCCTTGACCGTTATCATCCCATCGGCCACGGTGATGGTGGTCTTGTCCGGGATGCCGATGGGTTTCTTTCCTATGCGGGACATTTACGTTTCTCCCTGCTCGCCCGCGGGCTTTCGGCCGCACGGAAGCGATTTACCTTTGGTTCCGTTACCTTACCAGACCCGGCAGAGGTACTCGCCCCCCACGTTGGCCGCCCGCGCTGCGCGGTCGGTCATAACTCCCTTGCTGGTGGAGAGGATGGCAATGCCCATGCCGTTCATGACCGGGGGCACGCCATCGGCCGACACGTACTGACGCCTGCCGGAACGCGATACGCGCTCCAGGCCCCGGATGGCGGGCTGGTTGTCCGGCATATACTTGAGGTACATGCGCAGGACGCCCTGCTTGCCGTCCTTGGTCATCTTGTAATTCTTGATGTACCCTTCGTCCTTGAGAACCCGGGCGATCTCCGCCTTCACGTTGGAAGCGGGCACATCCACTTTCGGATGCCGCGCCTGGACCGCATTGCGGATCCGGGTCAGCATGTCGGCCATGGGGTCTGTGATTTTCATATCTTGATGACCTCGTAATGAGTAGCTTGGACCTGGGAGGCGCACGAAACGCTTTCTTCCGCGCACATGCCCCGTTTCCATTCGTGGTTTCCGGGGCTCGTCAACTCTCCCATCCTTACTCCGCAAGCCGGGAAAACGCTGGCCGGCAGGACATTGTGCCGAAGGCGGCCGGGCGTTTTTACCAACTGGACTTGATGACTCCCGGCAAAAGCCCTTCCGATGCCATTTTCCGGAAGCATATCCGGCAGATGCCGAACGCGCGCAGATAAGCCCGGGGGCGACCGCAGATGGGGCAGCGGTTGCGTGCACGCACCTTGAACTTGGGCTTTTGTTGCGACTTTACGATCAACGATAGCCGTGCCAAAGGACTTCCTCCTTGCAAAAACGCCGATGTTGCCCGGGGCGGTGAGCACTTCCTCCCGGCATATTCTTATTTCCGGAACGGCATCCCCATGTAACGCAGCAGCGCCCGCCCTTCCTCGTCGTTCCGGGCCGTGGTCACGATGGTGACGTTCATTCCCTTGATCTTGTCAATTTTGTCGTAGTCAATCTCCGGGAAGATGATCTGCTCCTTCACACCCAGGCTGTAATTGCCGCGGCCGTCGAAGGCCTTGGGAGAGATGCCCCGGAAGTCGCGGACGCGGGGGAGGGCCACGTTCACGAGCTTGGCCAGGAAGTCGTACATGCGGTCGCGGCGCAGGGTGACCATCACACCGATGGGCATGCCCTGGCGCACCTTGAAGGCCGCGATGGACTTCTTGGCGCGGGTCACCACCGGCTTCTGGCCCGCGATCTGGGTCATCTCTTCGGTGGCGGTCTCAATGATCTTGACGTTCTGGATGGCCTCGCCCAGTCCCATGTTCAGGACGACCTTCTCCAGACGGGGGATCTCCATCTTGTTTTTGTACCCGAACTCGGCCACGAGCTGGGGAACGACTTCGTTTTCGTAAAAATCCTTGAGCTGCGACATGGAACCCCTTTCCCGGGCCGGGTTACTTCCCGCTTTCGCTTGCAACCCTGAAAACGCGCCCGGTTCGTCCCCTACCTTATTGTTTGTCCATGATCTCGTCGCACTTGGCGCAGACCCGGACCTTCTTTCCGTCCTCGAGCACCTTATAGCGTACGCGAACGGCCTTGACGCATTTTCCGCACATGAGCATCACGTTGGACAGGTCCAAGGGCGATTCTTTTTCCAGGATTCCGCCCTGGCGGTGAACCTGGTTGGGCTTCTGGTGGCGCTTGACCTTGTTCAGGCCCTCCACTATGACCCTGCCCTTGTCGCCGATCACCTGGCGCACATTGCCGATCTTGCCTTTTTCTTTGCCGGCGATCACCTTCACGCGGTCGCCTTTTTTGATATGGCCCGCTGCCATGGTCAAGCTCCTTTGATGAACCCTTCCGCGTGCCGCGGGCATCTCCCGCGTGTCCGCAAAGGCAAGCCTACAAAACCTCGGGTGCCAGCGAAACGATCTTCATGAACCGTTTTGCGCGAAGCTCCCTTGCCACGGGCCCGAAGATGCGGGTGCCGATGGGCTCCTTGGCGTTGTTGATCAAGACCGCCGAGTTGTCGTCGAAGCGGATGTAAGAGCCGTCCGGACGCCGCACTTCCTTCCGGGTCCGCACCACCACGGCCTTGAGGACATCCCCCTTCTTCACCTTGGCGTTGGGGATCGCCTCTTTGACGGACACGACGATGATGTCGCCCAGAGTCGCATAGCGCCTGCGCGATCCGCCCAGCACTTTGATGCACATCACGGTCTTGGCGCCGGAGTTGTCGGCGATCGTGAGTCTAGTTTCTTGCTGAATCATGACAAACCCCCGGCATCAGATCGCTTTTTCAACGATCGAGGATATCCGCCAACGTTTGGTCTTGGAAAGGGGCCGACATTCGGTGATGAGCACCCGGTCCCCGATCTTGCACTGGTTCTCCTGGTCGTGGGCCGCGTACTTCTTCCGACGGCGGATGAACTTTTTATAGACCGGATGCATGACCATCCTCTCGATCTGCACCACAACGGTCTTGTCCATCTTGTCCGACACCACCGTGCCGATCATCCGTTTCCTGTTACCGCGCTTAGTTTCCATAAACCACCGATCCGGTTCGTTTCCCCGGGCCGCACACCGCCTCCGGGATCATGTCGGGTCACGTTTGACGCCCCGGCCGCAGCCGGGCTCGCCAGATTATCCCTTCTTTTGCCGCGCGACGGTCAAAAGCCGCGCGATCTCCCGTTTCACCTTCACAATGCGCATGGGATTTTCCAGCTGGCCCGTGGCCTTCTGGAAGCGCAGGTTGAAGAGCTCCTGCTTGAGCTCCCCCGCCTTGGCCTCGATGTCGGCCGCCGCCATCTCCCTGATCTCGCTGAGCTTCATGTTTTCCTAGCCTCTTTCGCCGCGCGGCCCGGAACTATTCCGGCCCGGTTGCCTCCTCGTTACAGCGTCTCGCTCCGCACCACGACCTTGGTCTTGAGCGGCAGCTTGTTGGCTGCGAGACGCAAGGCCTCGTTGGCCATGGCCAGGGTAACGCCGTCCATCTCGTAGAGGATGCGTCCCGGCTTGATCACCGCCACCCACCCTTCCGGGGGCCCCTTGCCCTTTCCCATACGGGTTTCGAGCGGCTTCTTGGTGAAGGGCTTATCCGGGAAGATGCGTATCCATATTTTTCCGCCGCGTTTCACGTGGCGGGTCATGGCGATACGGGCGGCTTCGATCTGGCGGGAGGAAATCTTTCCGCACTCCAGCGCCTGCAGGCCGTACTGGCCGAAGTTCAGCGTGGAGCCCCGCAGGGCCGTGCCGCGCATCTTGCCTTTCTGAACCTTGCGGAATTTTACCTTTTTGGGACTTAACATGCTCTCTCTCCGAGGCCTTACGCCCTGTTAGGCCGCTTGCTCCGCCACGCGGTCGCGCTCCAGAATCTCACCCTTGAAGAGGAAGACCTTCACCCCGATGATCCCGTAGGTGGTCCTGGCCTCCGCGTAACCGTAATCAATGTCCGCCCGGAGCGTATGCAGCGGCATCCGGCCTTCCCGGTACCACTCCCTCCGGGCCATTTCCGCACCGGCCAGCCGTCCCGCGCAGGAGATCTTGATCCCCAGGGCGCCGAACCGCAGCGCCGACGTCACGGTCCGTTTCATCGCCCGGCGGAAGGCCACGCGGCGCACCAGCTGCTGGGCCACGTTCTCCGCCACCAGCTGGGCGTCCAGCTCGGGCTTGCGCACCTCCTGCACCTCGATGATGACCTCGTGCTTGGTGAGCTTCTCCAGGTCTTTGCGCAGGACCTCGATCTCCGCGCCCTTCTTGCCGATGACGATTCCCGGACGGGCGGCGAAGATGATGAGCCGGATCTTCTGTGCGCTTCGCTCGATCTCGATCTTGGAAACGCCGGCGTGGAAAATCTTATCCTTGAGGAACCTACGGATACGGTAGTCCTCATGGATGTACTGGGCGTATTTCTTCTTGTTCGCGTACCAGCGCGAATCCCAGGTCTTGATGATGCCCAGCCGCAACCCTACGGGATTTACCTTCTGGCCCACAGCTCCTCCTTACGACGCTTTCGAAAAACCCTTGCCCGCCTTATGGAAGGCCTTTTTAGTCGGAAACGATCACCGTGATGTGGCTCGTCCTTTTCAGGATACGGTAGGCCCGGCCCTGGGCCCGGGGGCGCCAGCGCTTCATGGACGGCCCCTGCTCCACGATGATGTTGGCGATCTTCAGGGCGTCCACATCGGCGCCCTTCTGCTCCGCGTTGGCCATGGCCGACCGCAGGACCTTGCCGATGATCC
>JBFMHL010000313.1:0-2589 GCA_040753055.1 Thermodesulfobacteriota bacterium
GTCGGTGACGGGCAGGAGCACGCGGAACAGGGTGCCTTTTCCCACCTCGCTGGTGACGCGGATGTATCCCCCCAGCTTGCGGATGATGCCGCGGGACACGGAGAGGCCCAAGCCGGTTCCCTTGCCTTTTTTCTTGGTGGTGAAAAAGGGATCGAAGATGCGGTTGATTTCGTGCTCGGGGATTCCGGGGCCGTTGTCTTTTACGTCCACTTCGACGAAGCCGCGTTCTTCCGAGTGGCGGGCGGCGATCTCGATCTTTCCGCCGGGCGGCAGCACGTCCAGGGCGTTCAGGACCAGGTTGACGATGACCTGTTTGACCATCTGCTCGTCGCCGTGGACGGAGGCGAGGCCCTCCTCCACGCTCATGTTTAAATTCACCTTGGCCATCTTGATCTGGTTTCCCACCAGGCGGACGGACTCGGAGAGGATGCGGTCCAGGTGGAGGGGCTCCATCTGGGTTTCGGACTCGCGGGCAAAGTCCAGCAGGTTGCGCACGATGCGCTGGGAGCGTTCGGTTTCGCGGATGACGTCGGCGACCATGCTTTTTTTCTCGTCTTCGGAGAGCTCGGCAAAGTCCTCCTCCAGCATGGCCGCGGTGAGCATGATATTGTTGAGCGGGTTGTTGAGCTCGTGGGCCACGCCGGCCACGAGGGTTCCGATGGCGCGCAGCTTGTGGGACTGGACCAGGATGTTGTGGCGGTTGTCCAGCTCCTGGATCATGCGGTTGAAGGCTTCGGCCAGCTCGGAGAACTCGTCCCGGTACTTGCGGATGGGCACGATGAGGGAGAAGTCCCCCTGGCCGATGCGCCGCGTGTATTCCATGAATCGGTTCAGGGTCATGAGGAACTGGCGGGTGAGGAAGGAGCTGATGAAGATCATGAGCAACACCAGGACCAGCATGAAAAAGAAGGGGGCCTTGCGGGCGAAGGCGATGAGCCCGTCCACGTTGTCCCGCTCCTTTTTGACGAAATCCTGGGCGAAGGAGATCATGAGCCCGCCCGAGCGCCGGAGGCTCTGCTCGATGTCGGAGCGCTCCGCGTCTCCGGTGGCCGTGGACAGGCGCTGCAGGTCCTCGTGGTACTGGCGGACGTGGTTGGTGAGGCTGCCGTAGTTCTTGCCGCCCAGAACCTTGGCCAGGGTGTCGGTGTTGGCTTGGATGATGTTCTCCGCCTCGGCCAGGTGGGCCCGGGCGTCGGAGAGGTTGGTGCCGTAGAGGAGGAAGTTCTTTTCAAAGCGCCGGGACTGCTGGATCTCGGACATGAAGCGGTCGGCGATTTCCAGGAACTTGATCTTGCTCTCCAGCTCGGAGAGGAGCCAGACGGACCAGGCGTTTAAGATGACGCACAGAAGGAAGAAGAGGGAGAAGGCCAGGATGATCTTGACCCGGATGGAAAGGGTGGGCCGCTCCGCCAGCGCGCGGTTGGGGTCGTCCGGCGGCAGATTGGAGTGGACCGGGGGGCTTTCGTCCGGGCCGGCCATACCGAATACTTTCATGCAGGGCTCCTGGGTCCGGGAAACGATGGGCTGAACGGATGCAGGGAAGGAGAAAAGACGCTTGTCAGAAACCGGGTTTTCCCCCTCCCGTGCCAGAACCTTTATTATTACGGGGAGCAAGAATCATTTCTATTCGCGCTAATCCTGCAATGGGGCTCAAAACTTGCCAAATCTTCGACCGGCACGAAAGTCCATAGAAATAATTTCTGCTTCCGTTAGCACGAAACCCTAGAATCAGGCAAAATGTCCGAACTTCTGCTCGCGGAAGTACTCGGCGTAGCGCCGCGCATCCGAGTCGGCCAGGAGCACGGCGTCCAGCTGCCGGGCGCACACGATGAGCCGTCCCAGAAGCTCCATGGCCGCAACGGAGTCCTCGTTGGGGTAGCGCCGGAGCCAGGCGGTGATGAGGTCGCCCCTGCGGTCCACACCGAAGCCGGCATCCCGTAGCACCAGCTCCAGGAACCGGGTCCTGCGGTGCCGGGAGATGCCCGAGCCGCCTCCACCCCGCAGGCGGAAGTGCACGTGGTTGTTCTCCGACCCGGGGCCGATCATGGCGTCCACCAGGGCGTAGTGGTAGGCGAACCGGGCGTTTAAGTTCAGATAGTCGCGGGCCAGGAGGGCATAGTTGGCGGCTCCCGACCTGCGGGGGCCGCGGGTGCCGCCCAGGACGGCCTCGCGGAAATCCTTGGGCATGCCCCGCATGGCCTTTTGCCAGCGGTTGGGCCAGGGCAGGCGCGCGTCGGACATGCCTCGCCACAAGGCCTGGAAGGGAATGCTCTCGATGGCTTCCGGACGGACCTTGGATGCGTCAGAAGGCAGGCAGTCGTCTAGGCCGATCAGGTGGAAGCTCACCGGGAGCTTGGTGATGAGCTTGGGGGCCTTGCGGCTGATCCAGGTGTTCTGCTCGTCACCGAAGCGGAACAGGGTGCGGACCGCCATCTCGTGCATGAACCGCAAGCAGTCGTGGAGGGACCGGCAGTTGCGCGCCTTGAAGGAGGAGTCGTCCGGGTCGGTGAGGGTGAGAGAGGTGACCAGGTCGTAGAGGGGGCCGGACCGGGGCTGCACGCCCTGGGCGGATATGCGTGAGAGCACCCG
>JBFMHL010000314.1:0-9368 GCA_040753055.1 Thermodesulfobacteriota bacterium
TCTCCATGAAAGAAAGGGTCCCCCCAAATTCTTTTTTCCTTTTCCCTTTTGCTCTTAGCTTTCCGCCGTTTGGATTTCCTCTTCCACGGCTTTTAAAAAGCGGCGGACGGCGGGCGGGTCCACGGTGGAAGCGCAGAAGCCCGCGCTCATGGTGATCTTGTCCTCGAAGCCGCCCAGACAGACGGAAAGGACGGGCGGGAAGGCTGCGGGGGTGGTGATGAAGGCGTTTTCCGCGGAGATGTCTCCCAAGCGGATGGCGTCCGGGGAGAGCGCTCCGGTGTTGGAGTAGAGCAGCGCCACGCCTCCGCCGGCGGCGGACTGGTTTTTCTGGAGGTCGCCCAGGACGTCGTGGCAGAACAGGGCCACGGGAAAGGGCAGCGAACCGAAGAGGCAGGCGGTGAGGGGTATGTTGGCGAGCCCCAGGAAGTTCTGCTTCATCTCGGCCAGCTGGTCCCGGACCAGGGTGGCGGTTTCGGCGAGGTCGGCGCCCAGGCGGGTTCCCAGGGAGAGGTAGTAGAAGCCCGAGAGGTTGCAGATGGTGGTTTCCGAGCCTTCGGGCAGGTAGCGCCGCAGGTCCACGGTGCCGACGGCGCGGGGCAGCCCGGCCGCGGCGGGGTTGACGGAGGAGGCGAAGGCACGGAGCAGCGCCGCGTTCATGACGTCGTTGACGGTGGCGGAGAGCTTCCGGCCCATGTCGCGGACCTTGAAGGTGTTTTCGGGCGCCAGGGTGTGGAGCAGGAAGAGGCGGTTTTCTCTGTTTCCCCGGGGGGCCTTTTTATGGAAATGGACGGGCCAGAGGAAGCGGCCCGCTTCCTTTGCTCCCCGCGCGGCCATACCGACCATCTGCCGGGGCTTGAAGGTCTTGGCCACGCGGGAAAGGCCGCGGGGAGCCGTGTTGCGGGGAAGCGCGTAGGCCGGGTCGGTCTCCAGCGCGTTGTAGCACTGGCAAAGGAGGTAGAAGAGGTCTCGCATGCCTCCGCCGTCTCCTGCGGTGTGGTTGATGCGCAGGACCAGGGTGTCCCGGGTTGGGCCGCGCAGGAGGCGGATGCGGGCCAGCGGCCCGGTCCTGATGTCGGTGGAGGGCTCGCGGGTGAGGAAGGCTTCGGCGCCTTCCTGGCCGTCCCTGTCCACGCGGACCGTGCCGAAGATGTCCGCGGACTCCGGGTAGTCCATCCGCACCCAGTGGGGCTTCAGAGGGTGCCGGACGAAGCGGCAATAGAGGATGGGCTCGGCGGCGAAGACCAGCCGGGCGGCGCGCTCCAGCCGCGCGGAGTCCAGGCGCCCGTCGTAGGCGGCCACCAGACGGATGTCGGCGTCGTGGGAGTTGAGCATCCAGTAGAGGATGCGGTCCTCCAGGACGGCGGGAATTTTATCATTGTTCCTGGGTGCCATCGTTCTCCTGTTGCGGATGTGGCCGGGAAGGGCCAGCGGCAAATCCCCCCGGTCTCCCTTTGTCAAAGGGGGCGCGGGTGCGGGGGAAACCGGAAATAGGATTCCCGGGCGGCCAAGCCGCCTCGGGGTGGGAATACGCCGTTCCTTTCAAAAAGGGTATACCCCTCGCCCGTAAGCCGTTTGCGCCTTTGTCTTTCGCCTTTTATTACAGGGAGCGACAATCATTTCTCTTCGCGCAAATTCTGCAAAGGGGCTCAAAACTTACCAAACCTTCGGCCGGCCCGAAAGCCTGTAGAACCCATCGCAAAATACTTTATCTATATGTCATATTAAATTTTTAAATACCATTTCCTTTCCCAGCGAAAGCGACTTTTGGTGCTCTATTGGGCACTAAACCTTGACTGGCCGCCTTTTCACTTGGATTAAAAAGTTTTGAGGAAAAGGGGGAGGGGGCGCGAGGGAGGGGGAAAAACCAGCTTTTTCAAAAGGGGTTTGTCCCCCTCCCCCGCAAAATGCCTTTCTAAATTATTTGTACGAAAGCCTATAGAGATAGTCTCTGCTCCCGTTACTATTCCTTTTCCTTCATCTTTCGCCTCTTCTCCTTTGCCCGGCGGAAGTCGCGCATGAGCTTTCTCCCCAGGGGGTCCAGGATGCCGGGGTGGATGCGGTAGAGGTACCACAGGGCCCGTGCCGAGAAGGGGAAGGTGATCACGGCGCGGTTTTTGGCGGTTCCTTCCAGAATCTTTTCCGCAGCCTTTTCCGCGGACATCATGGGGGCGCGGATGATTCCCAGGACGTCTTCGGGGGTGGCGCCCATGATGGGGGTTTTGGTCCAGATGTCGGTGGCCACGAGGCCGGGGCAGGCGACTGTGACGCGGACGCCCAGGTCGGCGGCCTCGGCCCGGAGTGTGGTGGAAAGCCCCACGATGGCGTGCTTGGTGGCGCTGTAGGGGGCCTTGACCGGAAAGGGGAGCAGGCCGGCCAGCGAGCTTATGTTGACGATATGGCCGGTGCCCCGGCCGGCCATGATGGAGTAGGCGACGACGGTGCCGTAGAGGACGCCCATGAGGTTTACGTCAATAACCTTCTTCCATTGGCAGAGGTCCAGGTCGCGCATCTCGCCGGCGATGGAGATGCCGGCGTTGTGGAAGGCCAGGTCCAGGCGGCCGTGCTTTTCTGCGATCCGGCGGTAGACGGCCTCCACCTGGGCGGGGTCGGAGACGTCCAGGAGGCAGTCCTCCGCGGAGAGGCCGTCATCCCTGAGGCGGCATGCGGTTTCGCCCACGTTTCCGGGGCTGCGGCCGGTGACCACCACATGGGCCCCCTGCCGGGCCAGGTGGCGGGCGAGCTCGGCTCCGATCCCTGCGCCCGCGCCGGTGACGACGGCCACCTTGCCTTGAAA
This sequence comes from Thermodesulfobacteriota bacterium, assembly GCA_040753055.1. GTDB lineage: Bacteria > Desulfobacterota > Desulfobacteria > Desulfobacterales > Desulfatibacillaceae > JBFMHL01. Next base: position 2,795 of record JBFMHL010000314.1, read on the forward strand.
GTAGTTTGTTTTCGTCATGTTATGATGTCCCCGGCGGGTTTGTTCGTGTCCAGTGCTCTTTTCTTAGTAAATATTTCCCGTGGTTGCAACGACCGAGGCGATGGGGAACGGAGCAAACATGCCGGCTTGTCAAAAGCCGGGATTTGCGGTAGGGAATATTTTTCTCCCCAGTGCCGGCCGGGCTTGTCCGGCGCTTTCCCGCCTATCTCCAAAAGCTGTTCCCTACGGGGGCGAAATGGAAGACGATAAAAAAATCAAAGATCCCAACATCTCCGTTTCCATCCACGAAGGCTTCTACTTCGACCGGGTGCTTTCCCTGCCCACCGTCATCAAGGAGTACGAGCGGGTAGAGAAGATCCTGGTGGATCTCCAGTACATAGCCTGCATCACGGTGCAGGTGGAGCAGCTGGCCAAGGTGGAGTACCTCTACGGGTCCACATCTTACAACTTCCTGCTTTCGCGCATCACCGACATCTTGAAGACCATCAAGGAAAGGGAGTTCCGAGGCCAGGACATCTTCGTGGTGGACCTCTACGACACCGACACCTTCGTGATCTTCCTGTCGCCGCCCCGCGAGGACCGGACCCAGCTGGTCTACCACCTGGAAGCCATCGCCGAGCGAATCCGCCGCAGCCTGGAAAAAGAGGTCTTCAACCTCCTGTATCCCTTCCTGAAGGAGTATGCCCGGCCCAATATCGGGTTCGCCATCGAGATCAAGAACCCCATGGTCAACAACATGCGGCTCATCCGGCAGCTGGTGCGGAACGCCAAAAAGATGGGCGAGTTCATGGCCAGCAAGCGCAGCTACGTGAGCCGCTACGAGCTGCAGCGCATCATCATCGAGCGGGACGTGTCCACCGTGTTCCAGCCCATCGTGGACCTCAACTCGCTGGCGGTAATCGGCTACGAGGCGCTTTCCCGCGGGCCGGCCAACTCCGAGTTCGTGAGCCCCACGCTGCTCTTTCTCATGGCCTCGGAGTGCGGGCTCAGCTTCGAGCTGGACCGCATCTGCCGGCGCAAGGCCCTGGAGCGCGTGAAGAGCATGGACAGGAACACCAAGGTATTCGTGAACACGCTCTCCATGACCATCCACGACCCTGAGTTCCGGGGGCTGTACCTGAAGGAGCTCTTGGCCGACCTGGAGATCAAGCCCGAGAACGTGGTCTTCGAGATCTCGGAGAAGCTGGCCATAGACAACTACGAGCTGTTCCGGGACGCCATGCGCCACTACATGGATGTGGGCATCGTGCACGCGGGCGACGACATGGGCACCGGCTATTCGGACCTCGAACGCATCATGGAGTTGAACCCCGGCTACCTGAAGGTGGACATCAGCTTTGTGCGGGGCGTGGACAAGAGCTACATGAAGCAGCAGATCATCAAAGCCATGGTGACGCTCAGCAAGAGCATCGGCTCCCAGGTGATCGTGGAGGGCGTGGAAACCCGCGCCGAGTACGAGAAGCTGCGGGAACTGGAGGTCCCCTACGGGCAGGGCTTCCTGTTCGGTCGGCCCAGCGCCGAGCCTGGCCCCGTCAACATGGATCTACACTAGGACCATAGAAGCGTTTCGCGGGGGGGGGAGGGGGAAAAGAGCTTTTCCCCCTCCCCCTTTTCAGACCAACCCTTCGTAGCAATTCCCAGCGCGTCCGGGCATCCCGCCGAAAGAGGGGATGCTCATGCCCATCCCTTGGAAAGCACCCCTTCCCGTTGTTTTCCGGAACCTCCCGGTTTGCACGCGCCTTGCTACCCCGGCTCCACAGGCGGCAGCGGGGCGGCCGGCATTTCCTTCTTCACGATTCCGTAATAGCGAAAGAAAAGGATCAGTGGGATCACGGCCACGACGGCCAGGACCAGGTTGGCGACGATGGCCGCGACCGGGTTGCCGTCCAGCAGGGCCACCACTCCGCCCAGGGCCAGGTTTGCAGTGAACAACGCGAGATAGAGGATCGCGGCTCCAGCCATGATCTCCTTGGCCAGGGGACGGGTGAGGAGCAGGGAAAGCTTCAACGCATCCTTGAGCCTCCGGTCCTCAAGCACCGCAAAAAAGGAGGCCAGGGAGAGCCGGGCCACGATCATGAGGGACAGGAGGATGGCCATGACAAGAAGCCCGCTGGCCAGGAACACGAAGGTCTGGGAGGCCTGGCCGCCGGCCGCCGTGAAGCCGGCGGAGAGAAGAGCCGCCGGTCCGGCGGCCACCAGAATGGAAAGGTAGGTGACCATGTCAATGGCCACCAGCCTTCCCCAGAACCGGAGGCTGGTGGAAAGCCACAGGGCCGCGGGAAAGGGCCTGCCCGTCTCCCTGGAGGAAAGGAGCGCGATGAGGCAGGAGTGATAGAAGGGGCGGTAGAAGAGCCCCACAGCCAGGGGAACCCACGATTTCCACCGCGCCGCGTCCGGCGGGACGTAGAAATGGGAGTACAGGGCGTCGCCCAGGACCAGGGGGATGACGTAGGCCGCCACCAGGATGGTGATGGGGCGGGCGAACGCCTTGAAAAAGGCCAGGCTCTCACGAATTCGGGCTAGGGCCTGCAATGGCTCGTCTCCTGGTTGCTCGCGCCCGGCTCGGGGAATCGCGCCTTACGCACCGCAACACTTCTTGTACTTCTTGCCGCTGCCGCAGGGGCAGGGCTCGTTCCGGCCCACCTTGGGGCTTTCCCTCCGCACCGTCTCGGGCTGGACCCCCTCGCCGTCCACGAAGTACCAGGCGTCATCCTTTTTCTCGAAGGTGGCCATCTCGTGGTGGCGGACCTTCTGGCCCTTGATCTCGTACTCGGCCACGAACTCCACCTGGCCCTTTTCGTCCTCCGGGCCCCCGGCCTCGGTCTTCTTCACGTCCAGGCCCAGCCAGCGGGACTTCTGGGCCCAGTCCAGAGAGCCCTGCTTGTCGAACTCGCTCCGGCGGTCCGGGTGGGTGGTCTTCTCCAGGTAATCCACATCCGCTCTCACATAGGCGGTGTAGCGGGACCGCATGAGGTCCTCGGCCGTCGAAGCCTGCTTTTCGCCCGTCAAGAGGGGGCCGCAGCACTCCGCAAGGTCCTTGCCCGATCCGCAGGGGCATTGCTCCATGAATGGTTCTCCTTGTTTCGTTGCCGTGCGCTCGATACCCGGCCGGGGCTTGGGCCCGCCGGGAAAACATTGTAAAAAGAATCGGGCCCCGTCTCGAAACGTGCATCCGGGAACCCGCCATCCGGGCATTGATAAGAGATTGGGCCCGCCCTTGTCAACGACCGAAAAAAACCTCAGGACACGACGTAGTACCGCAGCCAGAGGTAAACGGCCGACACCGCGATGGTAAACAGCGTGGTGGGCGCGCCGTACTTCAGAAAGCGGGCAAAGGTGATCTTGTGGCCGGCGCGCTCGCTGATGCCGCAGACCACCACATTTGCCGAAGCTCCGATAGCGGTGCCGTTCCCGCCCAGGCAGGCGCCCAGGGAGAGAGCCCACCAGACCGGCATCACCGCCGGCGGAACGTGTGCCGGCACGGAACCGTAAACGGCCCGGGTGGTCTCGATGATGAGGGGGTTCATGGTGGCGACATAGGGGATGTTGTCCACGATGGCCGAGGCCAGACCGGAGAACCAGACTACGGCCATGGTCAGGCCGAACATGTTGTCCGGCTGCGGCTTGGTGACGGATATGACCTGCTTGGAAAGGATCTCGATCATCCCCACCTTGACCGTGGCGCCGACGATGATGAAAAGCCCGATGAAGAAGCACACCGTGGGCCACTCCACCTCGGAAAGGGCCTTGGCGGGATTTTCCTTGGTGAGCAAAAGCAGGAAGGCCGCCCCGGTGAAAGCGACGACCGACGGGTCCAGACGGGTGAGGGAATGGGACAGAAAACCCGCGATCACAAGAGCCAAGATGACGGCCGATTTCTTGAGCAGGGCCGGGTCTACGATCATCCGGTTCTCGTCCATGGCCATGATGCGGTCGCACAGCTCGGGCTTGGCCTTCATGCGGGACGAAAAAACCAGCTTCCAGGCCAGAAGCCAGGAAATCATGATGACGACGACCCCCGGAGCCACGTGGACCAGAAAATCCAAGAAGGACAACCCGGCCCGCGACCCGATCATGATGTTCGGAGGATCTCCGATGAGTGTTGCGGTGCCCCCGATATTGGAGGCCAGGGCTTCGGTTATGAGCATGGGGATCGGATCGGTCTCCAACTGCTGCGCCACCACCAGGGTTACGGGCGCCATGAGGAGCACGGTTGTGACGTTGTCCAGAAAGGAGGAGGCCACGGCGGTGACCACGGCCAGGATGATCATGACCCGGAACGGCTCGCCCCGACCCATCTTGGCCGCCCGCACCGCCACATACTGAAAAAGTCCCGTCCGTGCCAGGATGTTCACGATGATCATCATGGAGATGAGGAGAAAAATGACCCCCCAGTCCACCCCCAGACCTGCGTCAAAGAGCGCCTCATCCACGGAAACGACGCGGAAGCAAAGCACCACGGCGGCTCCGCACAAAGCCGCTGTGGTTTTGTTGACCTTCTCAGAAACGATCCCGATGTAAACCGCCGCAAAGGTAAGTGTAGCCAGCCAGAACATGACCTTCTCCTCTCATGCGGGCCGCCCGCGGCCCGCAAATCCATTCAAGTCGCGCAGGCCCTACGTCGTGTCGCCGCCGAAGCCGAAGGCCCGGTGCAGCCTACGAAGAACGTCCATCCGGGTCACCTCGCCCAGCAGCTCTCCGTCCGGCGCCACCACCGCCAGGGCATAAACGTTCTTGTCCCGCAGGAGGGTCTGGGCCGCCAGAAGCGGATCATCCGGTCCGATGGAAAGAACGGGCGTCGTCATGAGCTCCCGGGCGGTCCGCTCCTTATAGCGCTCAAACGCGTTCTCCACGAACGACCGGCCGTCCTCCACGATCCCCCGGGCCACGGACGCCCCCAGGTACTCGGGAACCAGCAGCTTGAGGATATCGTAGCTGGTGATGACTCCCAGAAGCTTTCCTCGGGAATCCGTGACGTAAATCCGATGGACCTCTTCCGTGTCGTGAATGTTCAGGATCTCTCGAAACCTGGTTTCGGGCGCGATGGCCCGGACCTTTGTCTTCATGGCCTCTTTGATATGCATTGGTTTCTTTCCTCCCACGCGGTATGGGCTGGCTGCAGAAAAAGTAATATCAATAATTATATCAGTAATTTTTAGAAATCAATCCGGATCAAAAGGCCATGATTTCCTCCAACAGGATCAATGGGTAAGCTCCCCGGCCTCCCCTCCCCCCTCCCCTTGGATCAGACGTTGCGCTATGGATTTTTCTGTTGTATGGAAAGGCCGTTTTGCAGCCGCCCGGTGGCGCTGAGCGGGGCCCCGGCATTGCATTGATGCAAAGGCGAGTTATCATTACCTATGGCCCAGAAGGAACCAGCCGATAAAACCCGGCCTTTGGACCCTCCCCCCCGGCGTTTTTCTTCCGGCTTGGACAAGCGAGTGTTGGCATCCCGCCTCCTGGCAGGGGCGCTGGGCTGCCTGATGCTGGCGGCCGGCCTCCTCAAGGCGGCGGACCTGGGGCTCTTCGTGGTCCAGATCAAGAGCTACGGGATCGTCTCCGATCCTCTGCTCGTAACGGCCCTGGCCTTCGCTCTTCTTCTGGTGGAATGCGGGCTGGGGGCGGCACTGCTCCTCTACTACCGCCCGCGCTGGTCCCTGTTCGGCGTCAGCCTTCTGTTGCTGATCTTCATCGGAGCGACCGCCTGGACCTGGCAAAAGGGCGGGACCGAAGACTGCGGATGCTTCGGAGCCCTGGTGCAACGCACACCGGGCCAGGCCTTGGTCGAGGACCTGGTCTTTTTCGCAGCAGGTGCCCTGGCATTCTTCCTGGGCCGAAAAGTTCCAAACAAGCCCTCCCCCACCCGCCGCTGGCTGGTGATCGCAGCCTGCCTCACGGGACTCCTGCTGCCGCTGGCCCTGGGCTTTCCCCTGCCCCATGTGCTCACGCCCCAAAACGGGTCCATGCCCCTGGGCGATCTCCACCTGACCGGCGAGCCCCGCATGGACCTCTACCGGGGGACCTATCTTATCGCCGTCATGGATACCGACTGCTCCCATTGCCAGGCGGCCGTACCTTTTTTAAACAGCGTCGCGGCGGACGGCAATCTCGCCATGGTGGCAGGGATCTGCACCAACTCCGCCGAGGACATGGATTACTTCATCGCCCGTTTCGGCCCCCAGTACCCGGTCTACTCCGTTCCGGAAAATGAGTTCTGGCGGCTGGCCGGGTCCGAGCCCCCGCCCCGCTACCTTCTGGTGAAAAACGGGTCGGTGATCAAAACCTGGTCCCAGCAGCCCCCGCCCCTTTCCGAGCTGAAAAAATAACTTTCCGGAATTCCGACAAAAAAGGGGAAGGCCATCGCGGCCTTCCCCTTTTTTGTCTCCGGCGTTCCCGCCATTGACAGCCCTATCCTTTTCGCGCTATCAAGTATCACGAAAATTATTGAAATCGTGTCATTCAAAGTTGCATCGGAAAAAGAACAGGACGGCAAACAAGAAGCTTCGCGGGCGCAGGCAGGCGTATACCCGCGAAGCCTGTGGCGAAGCCGCCGCAGCCGGGTCGCTTGCCTGCG
>JBFMHL010000315.1:0-12765 GCA_040753055.1 Thermodesulfobacteriota bacterium
CGGGTGTTGTAGCCCTGGGCCACGAAGTCCTTGTTGGCGAGCACGGTTTCCAGCTCCTGCATATACTCGCCGTAGGAGCCGGTCAGGCCCTTCACGGCCAGGTCGTAGCCGGCCTTCCAGCCGTCCAGGATGGTTTCCAGGGTCCGTTCTTTGGCCGCGGTAGTGGTCACCTTGAAGCCGTAGGCCCCGGAGCCGCCGCGGAGTTCCGCGCCGGGCTTTTTCGGCAGCGCCCAGAGCCGCCGGGCGTAATTGTCCCGGTGGGTCTGCACCACCTTGTTGGCGTTGGCCACGGTGAATGCCTGGTCGTAACGCCCGCCGATCTCGTCCACCAGGGCTTTTTCTTCCGGCGAGAGCGCAAGCGCCCGGTTTACAACGGCCACATGCTCCTTGTAGCGAAGGCGGTTTTTCGGGGCGGTGTCGGGCCGGGCGAGCTGGGCGTTCGCCCAGGTCCGGTACTCGGAAAGCTTCTGCTCGTCGCCCCCGGTGTCCCGCCAAAGCATCATGGCCATGTCCAGGAGGTCGGAATCCGTGCTGCGCTTATTTTCGCGGTCATAGGTCCAGGGCATGGCCACGCGGCGCTTGCTCTTTCCCCCTGCAAGCGCTTGCACCCGCTTCTGAAGCTTCTGGGTTTCCACCTGGGCGAAGTGCCGCCCTACGTCCCGCTGTTCGAAGATGCGGTTGGCAAAGGTCCGGTTCGCTTCCAAATCCCGGGTCACGGCCGGGCCCATCACGGGCGCGGGGGTGGAGTACTGCTCGGGGGAGAAGTCCGCGCCTGCGGCGTTTTTCACCTTCGGTTCCGTTCCCCGGATGGCCGCTTCCCGCGCCCTGTAGCGGTTGGCGATGGCGCCGCTCTCCACCTCCCGGACCACTCCCCGGGCGGTCCGGTGGAACAGGTTCACCAAACCGTCCACGAAGTCGGCGATCTTCTGGAGCACGGCCCGGACTCCTCCCTGCTCCCGGTCCCAGGCCCGGGTCTTCAGCATCTCTTCCACGTATCGGGCCTGGTCCTCCTCGCCGCCAGGCTCCACCTCGCCCTCGACCGAGGCGCTTTGAAAGGGCAGCGTCCCGGTCTGGATGCGCCGGACAATGGCTTTTTGCAGGGTGTCCTGGTCTGCCCGGGTCACGATGCCGGCGTCCACGAACTCGTGGTACTGCTCGTGCCGGACGGTCCACTGATCCGCTAGCAGGGAAAGGGTGATGCGGCCCCGGCGAAAGGAACCGGCGATCCCTTCGCCGTGCCGGGGCGCCCGGCCCCGGGAAACCGCAAAGCTCATGGCGTCCGGCGTGATTTCGGAAACGAGCTCCACGGTCACTTCCTCGCCCGTGGCCGCGTGGCGGAAATGCAGGTGTCCTTCGGGAGTGAGATCGGCTTCCCAGCCCTGGGACGCCGGGTAGGCCTCCCGCACCATGGCGGCCGTTACGCCGGCCGCGGCCGGCTTCCGGGCCTCCCGTGCGGCGCGGGTGGAAAAGGCGCTTCCCTTGACATTGCGAAGCAGGTCGCGTACTTTTATCTCAGAGGCCGTGGAGAGATGGTCATTGGTGCGAGGCGCAAGCCCCACCCTTGGCGATGATTCCTCCACGGCTTCGATCGTTATATCCTCCACGTGATGGGTATAGTACTTCCTTCCATCCTCCTTCGTCCTCCGAACGGTCAGGCGGGCTCGATACAGATCCCCGGCAATCCGGATGGGGGCATAGTATCGCTCGACCGCCGAAATGCTGGCGCGGCCCCGGCTGTCTGTTTCCACCCGCTGAAGCATGCCGTTTTCCAATAATGCAGGAATGGCCGCGAATGCCTGAAGGTCCTGGATGCTGCGGGCCTGGTTGGCCGCCTCCTTCAAGCCGTTGCCGCCGATACCGATCTCATATCCGGTATCGCGGTTGACGATGCTCATGCCCTGGGCGTTCTTTCGGGCATGTTCCCTGGCCCTGGCCCGCATCTCCTGGAAGGGCGTCCCTGCCGGCGCGATCTCCTCCCCCGAAAGCTCGATGACCGGAACCGGCGGCTTTTCCTCCGCCTCTTTTGCCGAAAGCACCCATCCCGGCTCGTGCCGGGAAACGGTGGAGTACTGCGCCTCCGGCGCCGGCGCGGCCGGCTGCTCCGGCTGCGCGGCCGGGCTCTTCCCGGCCTTGCCCTGCTTGGCGTTTTGTTCCTCTTTCCGGGCCGCTTCGCCCTCCGCGGCAAGCTCCTGTTCCAGCCGTGCGGCCTCGGCCACCTTCCCGGCCATCTCGTTTGCAAACTCGAAGGGCGCGCCGATCTTCTTTTTGGTCCGTTCCAGCTTCTTCTGCGCCTCGGAAAGCTCGTGCCGCGCCCGGGAAAGCTCCGCGGAAAGGGAGTTGACGGCGTTCACGATCCGCGTGGCGAAACCCTGGGGGTCCACCTCGCCGGCTTTCATGCCCTTGGCGTCCGGCTGGCCCGCGTCGAAGCCGGATGCATGCCCGTCTCTGGAAAGCCTCATGCCGGAGATGAACCAGGCAACGCCTTCTCTCTGGCTCCGGGCGAATGTCGCGGAAACATCGAAGCCGTTGATTTTCCCGAGCGCCGCGGAGGGGCGGGAATCCTCTTTGAAGTCAAGGCGCGCCCCTGCGGCCATGGCGCGGTCCATCATGGCCTGGCCGAAATCCCGGCGCTTGCCGAACTTCTTGCCGTCCACCTCCCCCTGGAACTTTTCGCCGACGATGTAGCCGGGGTTGTGCTCATCCAGGTAGGCAAGGTCTGCGATGCGCTTTTCCAGGCGCTCGATGTCCCACCCAAGCGAACTTTTTTCCGAAGCAAGCTTGGCCTGCTCCTGGTGGTGGGCACCTTCCAGCATGTGCAGGCGCTCCACGTCCGCACGGAGCCGGGCCAGCTCGATGACGCGCTCGTCGCCGGACGCCAGGGCGGAAGCCATCTCGTACTGCGAGGACTCCGAAACGTCGTCCAGGCTGCGCACGCTCGCGTCGCCCAGGAAGGCCTGCTCGATGAACCGGGACTTCCGGGCCACCATCTGCCACATGGTCGCGTCGTAGCTCCCCTTGGTAGCGTATCGCTTGACCACCACCTCCCTGTTCTGGTTTCCCTGCCGGATGATCCGGCCGTCCGGCTGCTCCACGTCCGCCGGGAACCACGGGGGGTCCAGGTAATGCAGGTGGGTCAAACGGTTCTGAGCGTTCACGCCCGTTCCCATCTTCTTGGCCGAGCCGATGAGAATCCGTTTCCGGCCGTCCCGGACCTCCTTGAAAAGCGCCTGCTTCTTGGCGGCGTCGTTGTAGTCGTCGATCCAGGCCACCTGGCTTTCGGGGATGCCCGCCTTTTTCAACCGCCCCATAAGCCATGCCCGGGCGTCGAAGCCGCGGTTCCTGGCCACGGCGTCCCCGAAGCCCACGTTGTAGAAGCAGATCTGCGCGCCGCCCTTGACCGGGGAAGGCGTATCCCCGCCGTACTCGGTCATGTAGGTGTTGTCCCGGGTGTCCTCGTAGGCCGCGATGATCCCGTCGATGAACTGGTTCAGCTTGCTGCCCGGGTCGTTCTTGGCAATGGAGACGACAAAACGCATGTCGATGGAGGCAAGCTTGCCGTCCGTGATGATGTTGATGAGCGGGTCCGGGTTGCCGGGCTGGGCCTTGGAAGGCTTCCATGCGCGGCTTTTCTTGATTCTGGGCTGGAGCACCTTCTCCTGGTAGGTCTTCAGGGCCTCGTTCTTGGGCGCGATCACAAGCTCCGGGGTCCCGCCCCGGACGGCCGGGCGGGTCACGCGGGTCCCCAATTGCGAGCCGGTCAACACGTCCATGAACATCCGCACCCGGCTCATCAGCTCCGGGATGTTGACGAAGCGGGCGAAGCGCGTCACGGGCTCGTACATCCCGGAAGCGTTCATTTCGTAGTCCGTGGCGGCCTGGCCGTACATGGCGGACCATGCGTCGAAATGGTCCACGTCGTCCTCGTCGAGCTGCTCAGCCCCGAAGAAGCGTTGCAGGGTGTAAAGCTCGGCCAACGTGTTGGTGATGGGCGTCCCGGACGCGAACACGTGGGACCGGCCCGGGTTCATGTGCTCCAGCCACAGGGTCTTGATGTAGAGATCAAGCGCCCGCTTGGAGCCGTTCGGGTCGATGCCCTTGATCTGCTGGTTGGTCGTGAAGTCGAGCTTGCGGAACATGTGGGCTTCGTCCACGAAGAGAAAATCCGCCCCCAGCTCCTCGAAGGTGACCACGTTGTCCCCGCCGGAGATCATGGAGTCGAACCGCTGCTCCGCCTGCTCGATCCGTTGCTCCATGCGCTTGATCCGCATCCGGGCGGAGTCCTCGTCGTCCCGCATTTCCTCTAAAGCCGCCTGCATGCTTTCCAGGAATTTCTTCCGCACCGGCGCCAGGGTCTCCTCTTTTACGCGAAGCAGGCCGAAAGCAGAGTGCGTCAGGATGATGGCGTCCGGGTTGTTCATGGTGGCCTGGGCCACGAAACGCCTGCGGTTGTCGGTGTGGAAGTTTTGTTCGTCGGCCACCAGGATGCTGGCCATGGGGTAAAGCTCCTGGAACTCCTGGGCGAACTGGCCGAGCATGTGGTTCGGAACCACGTACAGGGGCTTCTGCACAAGCCCCAGGCGGCGCATTTCCATGCCGGCCGCGATCATGGTGGCGGTCTTCCCGGCGCCCACCGCGTGGGCCAGGTAGGCGTTCCCCGTCTGGAGAATCCGCCAGATGCCGCGCTTCTGGTGGTCGTAGGGCCGGAAATGCTGGCTCATGCCCGGCATGGTCAGGTGGCTTCCGTCGAACTTCCGGCCGTTGATGACGTTCACCTTGGTGTTGTAGATGCTAAGCAGCTCCGCGGCCCGGGAGGAGTCGGACCAGACCCAGGACGCGAACTTCTCCCGGATGCGCTTGGCCTTTTCGTTGGCCGCGGCGGTCGCTTCCTTGTCGAGAAAGGTCTTGGTGCTCCCGGCCACCCGCTCCGTCCGGGTGATGCGGATCTGCCGGTTGTTCAAGATGGCGTCCAAAAGCTCGTTGGGGCCGCGGTCCGGCGTGCCCCACTCGTTGCCCGCGCCCCGCAGCCCTTGGGGGCTGTATGTCTTCCCTTTGCGGCTGGACACCGGCAGGACCGTCCAGGAGTTGTCGGCCTGGTGCCGCGTAACCTCCGTCAAAGGCATGCCCAGGACTTCCGAGGCGAATGTGCCGTAATACCCAACCGGCACCCAGGGCGCGCCCATGGTCACCACGATGTCCTTGGGCGCCAGGGGCTCGGGCTGGTTCTTCTCCAGGGCCTCCACGTTGCGCTGATAGCGGGCGTCCACCTTGGCCGCGGCCAGGGCCTCGTCAAGCTTTTTCACCACGTTGCCGGAAAGGTATTCATCCGCCAGGAGGTGCCCGCCGCCGCCCGGGTCCTCGTAGATGAGATCTCCCAGGGCCGCTACCACTTCCTCCCGGGGCTTGCCGGAAAGCTCCGCCACGTCGTCAAGGTCCAGGGCCCCCGTCCGGTCCAGGGAAACGGCCAGGGCGTCGGGCACGCTCTTGATCTCGGGCGTGGTCGGAACCTTGATGGTGCGGCCCAGGAGGGGCGCAGCCTTGACGATGGTCCCATCCGGTTTGACTTCCTCCAGGGTCAGGACCAGGGACCATTCCGTGTCGATTTTGAGAACGCGCTCATTTTTTAAAATCCGGTACTCAATCGTCTGCGGCTCTCCGTCCTCGTTCTCGACGGTCTTGGTCCTGGTGGTGAACTCTTGGATGCGCCCGTGCTTCTTGACGAAGCGGTCATATTCCCGGTTCAGGGCTTCGAGGGCCTGCTCCCAATCCTTTCCCTCCCACTGCGCCTGGTGGGATCGCTTCAGGGCGTTCCGGAGGGGGATGTAGTCGGCAAGCAGGGCGCGATCCGCGGGCGAAAGCTTGTGGCGCGACTCCACGGGAACGCCGGAGCCGAAGTCGGTTATCATGACCGCGCCGGAATCGGAAAGATAGACGCCCCCCTCCTTCTGGTTCTTGGGGTTCCAGTCCCGCTCGATGACAGCCGGCAAGGCGTGCGCCTTTTTCGTGGTTTTCCTGGCCTTCTGGTACACCTTCTCCGGCAGCTTCATGGCCGCGGCGGCGAAGTGCTCCGCAATGTCCCCCTCCATGGGCATGACCGTGTACTCGTTTTCGCCGTACATGGAGCCTTCCAGGGAATGCCGGCCAAGGACCATTTCCGGGTGGTCAGCAAAATACTCGTTGACGGGTACGGACTGATCGCCCACCTGGATGGTCTTCTGCCCTGTCCATGCCTGGCCGGAGGGCATAGCCCCGGGCTCGCGCTTCTGAAGGAACAGCACGTCCGTGACCACCTCGGTCCCGGCGCTTTCCTTGAATGCGCTTTGCGGCAGGCGGATGGCGCCCAGCAGGTCAGCCCGCTCGGCCATGTATGCCCGGGCCTGGTCCGCCTGGCTGTCCATGGTGTAGCGGCTGGTCACGAACACCAAAAGCCCGCCGGGGCGCACGCGGTCCAGGGCCTTGGCAAAGAAGAAGTTGTGCAGGGAGAAGCGGTTCTTCCGGTACTCGGGATCTGCCAGGATGGTGGTTTTCCCGAACGGGGGATTGCCGATGGCCGCGTCGAAGAAGTTCTGCGGCAGGGTGAGCTTGACGAAATCGGCCTGCTGGACGTTCTGGTTGGGGTACAGAAGCTTGGCGATGCCGGCCGTCACGTGGTCCATCTCCACGGCGGTGTAGGCGCTGTTCTTCCTCATCGCTTCCGGCATCATGCCGATGAAGTTCCCCACGCCGGAACCGGGCTCCAGGATTTTCCCGCCCGTAAAGCCCATGCGCGAAAGGGCCTGGTAGATGGACCGGACGATGGGTTCGCTGGTGTAGTGCGCGTATTGGGTGCTGCGGGCCGCGGTCGCAATCTCTTCGGGGGTGAGGAGCGCCAGCATCCGCTCGACCAGGGGCCCCCACCCGTGTTTCGCATAGTTCTCTATGACCCGGCGGTTCAGGGCGTATCCGGGGAACAGGTTGTTGGCAAGCTCGGTGGCGCCCCAGCCCACATATTGGGAGAGGATCGCCTGCTCTTCCGGCGTGGCGGGACGGTTCTCAGCTGCTATTTTCTTGAAAAGCTCGATGGCGTCCAGGTTGTTCCGGGCGGCCGTCTTCCATCCGCCGGTGCGCGCAAGGCCGCCGGGCGGGATTACGTAGTCTGCTCCCCGAAGTCCAGGAACGTTGCCAGCGTTTCCTCCCAGGCCTGCTTTATCTGCATTTCGAGATCCTGGACGTACTTCAGCGGGTCCTTTTTCGAGCCGTGCTTGTTGTCCAGGGCGGTTACTATCCTGTTCTCCTCGTCCCGGTACGCCGCCATCAACTGCTGCTCCCGGTCCTGGAGGTAGTCCTGGAGTTTCCCCGACCCGGTCAGCTCCTGGTGCATCTTCGGGGCCAGTTCCTTCATCGCCTGCTCGATCATCTCCCGCCGCTGCTTCGCGCGGTGATCCCCCACCAGCGTTATCGGCATCGCCATTGCCTGCCTCCTCTCCCTTAGCTTGGTACGGCTGTTCATAGGTCCCGGCCTGGACCTCCTTCATGAAGTGCTTGAGGTAGGGCCGGATCGCCTCCCCGAAGCTCTGCACGCAGAACTTCATGAAGTCCATCAGGCTTTTGCCGGAAGCTTTGAAAGCGTTAAAGCTCGCAACGAAATGCGGGCGCGCCTTCCGGTAGGCTTCCTCGTCAAGCCCGCCCAGGGGGATCAGCCCGCCCCGCAGGCCCCGGCCGCCGCCGAAAAGCTCATGCAGGGCCTTGACCGCCTCGTCAATGCCGGTGACGCCTTCCTTGGCGGCCTTCTTGATGATGTCCGCCCCGGAAAGCACCGGTTCGGCCCCGGGCGCGGGCTGCGCCCCTGCATTTTCATTCTGCGTCCCGGACGCGGGAGTGTCAACGGGACGCTGCGGGCGCGCCTCCGGCGCAGGTTGCGCCAAGGCGGTTTCGCCGGCGGACGCTGCATTCTCCGCCGCGCCGGAAAGTTTCGCAAGAATCCTTTCCGTGGGGTCGCTGTTAAAGCTCCAGGCCTTCCTGGGGCCGTACCAGCGGGCGCCCAGGGCCTTCAGGGCGTCCTTGTGCTCCCGGGTGTTCCCGGTCACCTCCCACACCGGCTTCCCGGCAATGGTCACGGTGCGGGAAACCTTCAGGCCGAAGTCCGCCAGGGTCTTGCCCGCGGCCGGGGCCTGTTTCAAAACGCCCTGGGGGCTCTCCCCCTGCCCATACATGGCCAGGATGGGCGGGGCCAACCGGCTTTTCTGCTCCGGCGACAGGTAGTGCCACAGGGTCTTGGAAAGACGGCCGGCTACCTCATCGGAATATCCCGCCGCCTTTGCCGCATCGTAACGCCCGCTCCCGGTAAGTTTGCCCCTCCAGAAAAATTCCGCGTCCGAAACGCCTTCGGCTCGCCTGTTCAGCTCCTTTTGCGCCCAGCCGTTGTGGCGATATTTCGCAAGCACCTCGCCGGGAACCGGCTTGCCCTCATCGAGGGCACGCTTGACGTGCTGCGGATGCGCCGCCCGGGCGACGGCCACCTCGTCTTTGTCGGTGCGGTTCCCGACGTACTCGTCCGGGGTCATTTGCCAGGGCTCTTTGGCCGCGGAGGTGGCCACTGGCGCGGGAGTCTTGGCCGGCTGCCCGGCAGGCGCCGCGGCCTGCTCGGCCTTCACTTCCCGGACGGCCTGGTCGAACATGGCGTCGAAGCCGTCCAGATCCAAGGCCCTAGCCTCGGCTTCGAGGCCGGGGGACGCTGCGGGCTTGGCCGCGGGCTCTTCCAGGACCGCGTCTTCTTCCGGGGCGGGGGGCTGCTCTGCGGGAGTTACTTCTTGCGGGGCTTCTCCTGCGGCTCCGCTTCGGGGTCCGGTCCCCACTCCTCCGGCCTCACCGGGGGCTCGTCTCCCGCGGCTTTTGCCAGGCGCTTGGTCGCCTGGAATGTCGGCTCCAGGAACATCCCCAAAAAGCTCGGCTTGTTCGTTTTGGGCTCGCTCATTTTCCGCTCTCCTCACTGCGCTTTCGATCAGGGTGCCCGCCTTATGCCAGGCGTCGTCCTGCTCGAAAAGCTTGGTCTGGTCTTGGTCCTCGATGAAGCCCCGCATACCGTCCGCGAGGATGTTCATAAACCGTATCATACTCTTGCTGCTGCGCAAGTTCTTGTCGAAGAAGGTGGCCAGCTTTTCCACGTCCGGGTCAATATCCCCGAACAGGCCCCGCTGTTTCAAAATGTCCGCGAGCTTGGCCCGTTCCCGTCGCGAAAAGCGGATGAGCTTGGCCGCCTGGGCTATCTTCGGGCCGATCTCCAGGACCTCCGGCGCGTCGGTTAAAGTCCGCAGCTTGGCGAACTTTCCGGCGGCGTTGATGAGCGCGTTCAGCACGGCCTTGATGTCCGGGTTGGTCTCCTCGGCCTGGAGCGCGGTCAGGTCCTGGTCGCCGTAAGCCTTGAAGAAAAGCGCAGCGGTGAGGCGGTCCGCGAGCCTCTTGTTGGGCTTGCCGTCCTCGGTGGTGAGAGTCGAGGCCTCGCTCTTGGGAAGCGAGGAAAGGAAGGCCCGCACAAAGGGCATGTTGCCGGGGTTCACCACCTGTCCTTCCTCGTTGGGGGCGAACAGGTCCAGGACTTCGCCGTCCAGGATTGCAGCGTCGGCCCGGGCCTCCTCGGCCGGGCTCATGCCGGCGGCGTCCCGGGCGTTGGCCTGGCGCGTGAACTCGGCGCGGTCCTTAACCTCGGAGGTTCGCACCCGCACCAGCACGGGCGCGGCGAGAGCGTCCACGTCCTTGCGGGAGAGGCCGAAGCGCTCGGCGTTTTCGGCAAGCCAGGCCTTGTAGTTTTCCGCGGTGCCGTCTGCATAGGCTTTCCGCAGGGCCAGCACGCGGCCGTTGCCGGACTCCACCACCAGGTCCTGGCCCACAATGGGGGCCCCGGTGGTCACGTTGGCGGATTCTCCCAGCATCTCCGGCTGGATTTTCTGGGCCATCTGCGCCACTTGCAGGCGCATGGCCCCACGCTCCCGGTTGCGGGGTTGGAGCTCCTGCGGGTAGTCCGGGTTGGGGGCCAAGGTTTCGTGGTGGTTGCTGGCGGTAACGTCGCCGGCGTCTACCAGGGCATATTGCAAGCCCACGGGCTCCTGGTCCGGCGTGAAGGCTTTCGCGGCCGACCCGACGGCCCTGGGCTCGACGGGCGGCTGAACCCTCTCACCCTGGGAGAGGGCAGGGTGAGGGGAGGAACTCGGGGTTTCCGCGGGCTTTGCGGCTTTCCCGGACGGCTTCTTGCCCGTCAGCATTTCCGCCCATTTGGGGATTGCCGTAGCCTCGGCTGGGGAAGCTTCTCCGCTGGGCACGGTCCGCGCGGGAGCGGTGCGCGGCCCGCCTTCCGGCGAGGCCGGCGGCCCTTCGGGTTTCTTCCCCATGAGGATGTTCGCCCAGGCCGGCGGGGCGGCCTGGTCCGCGTCCGGGAAGGGTGCGCCCTGCTGTAAAATCCCACCTTGCTCGGTGAAGTCCAGGACGCTTTCCGCTGGCGCCGGCGCTTCCCCCGCAGGCATGGGGCGGCCGGCGGGGGGGTGTTTTTCCTCTTCCGGCCAGAGCTTGCGGGCCAGCCGCCGGGCAATCACGGCCATGCTGTCCGAACCCGGGAACACCCGGTCCACCTCTTCCACGGAGCCCAGGTTATTCACGATGCCCCGCAGGCTGGCGGCCTGGCCGGGCGAGATGGCCGTGGCGAAGTCGTCCGGGGGCTCCAGGGCCTTTTCCATGGCGTCCTGCACGGCCCCTGTGATGGCCCCGGGAACGGTTTCCACGGGATGCGCGGCGGCGCGGGTGGTGTCCGCCCCGGACAGGCCCATGGGCTGGGTCGGAGCCGTTGGCGCGGGAGGCGCAACCGCAACGGGTTCCGTTTCTTCTTCTTGCAGGAAATCAGGGACGGATGGGATTTGCTCTTCCGAAGCCCCGGCCGTCTCCGCGCCTGGCCGGGAATTCTGGATGCCCCTCAGCACATCCACCGCCGCGGCCAGGTCCCCATCCTTGGGAAAGCGCGCGGAAAGCTCCTCCGCCTCCTGGGCCATGGCGGAAACCGCTTCGGCCGGCGCCTGGGACAAAAGCCCTTCCCGGACCACGGCCTTGATCTGCCCGGCCCGCAGCCGCGGTTCCACGGTCCTGCGCCAGGCCGAAACGCCCGCGCCGGTTCCGCCGGCGATGAGGCTCGTGACCAGCACGGTCTGGGGCGCCACGTCGATGAATGCCTGTCCCCAATCCCGCAGGCTGGTCCACTCGGGGGCCTGCGCGGGGCCGATGGGCGTCCCGGCCAGGGCCTTGTTCTGGCCCATCTGGGTGATGGTTTCGGTTACCAGCTCTTCGCCGTAGACGCCGGCCAGCTTGCTTAAAACCTTGGTCGCCAGGCCCTTGCCCAGCATTTTCTTCAAGGGGGCGGTCAGGATGGCGAAGCCTCCTGCGCCGCCCACAGCCTCGGGGATGGCTTCCCACAGGCCGTACTCGCGGGCCCGGGCCGCAAAGTCCCGTTTAAGGCCCGCCTCCTCGTCAGGCGTAAGCCCCCGGCCGCGGCTTTCCAGGCTCTCCTGGTTCTTCACCGTAAGGTACTGGCGCATGATCTGCGCGCTTGCCATGCGGTAAGCGGTTGCGCCCGAGGCGGCCATGCCCGCGCCGTAGGCTGCGGCCGTGCCGGGACCGGGGGCGGGCACGGCAAGGTGGGCGGCGGCGCCCGCCCCCAGGCCCGCGAGCGAGGACGCGCCGGAAAAGCCCAACGAGGGCGCGGCCTCGGCCACGTCCCGGACGGAGATGCCGGGGAATATCTTTTTCTCCTTGTATTTCCGGGCGGTGTCCTGGATGAACTCCTGCTCCTTGGCGTCCTGGCCGGCCACGAAGCGGTCCAGGAAGTCCGGGTCCGCCACGTCCACGCCGCTTTGCCCCTGGAGCACGTCCGCGGCCCGGGCCGCGACGGAGCCCGGCCGCCAAGTGAGGCCGCGGCCCATGGTCTTGACACCGCCCCACACGTCGTAGCCGGTCTCATCCTTCCGGGGCGTCCAGGCGTCCTTGTATTGTTCCAGGAAGTCCTCGCGGAGCTTTGATTTGGCATGCGGCGTCAGGCGGTCGAAGCCCTCGTCCTCGAAGCGTTCCTGGTGGTAGGCCAGCAGCGCGGCCTTGCGGTCCGTGGGGGCCAGGTCATGGAAGGCAGGGAGCGAGATCAGGCGGTCTACTCCCGTGGAAGGGGAGGGGCCCTGCGGCCGGACGGTGAACGTGGAAAAATCGAGCATGGCAAAGCCTTGGGAGAAGGGTTAGCGGCCCAACAAAGAATCCAGCCAGGACCTCGGCCTTTCCGCGTCCGGGCCGTCTATGCCCATGCCGTCGTGGGGGGCCACCAGGATGCTTCCCCCTTCGGGCACCGAGTACTTTTTTTCCCGAACGCGCTTTTCGAGCTCATGCACGGCGGCGTCCACCCCTTCCTCCTGCAATAGCCTGCCGATGACAGGCTTAAGCTCTTTGTCCAGCTTCCTGGCCTCCGCCGGGGAAAGCCCCTTGTAGAGCGGGGCCTGGGCGTCGTTCAGCGCCTTTTGCTCGCCGGCCGTGAGATTCTGCCCGCCCCCGTTTCCTTTGCCACCCGCGGCCAGGTTCTCGAACTGCGCCAGGGCCGAGTTCACGTGGTCGGTCAGGAATGCTTCCCGGTCGTTTTGCCACCGGGCCTTTTCCTCGTCGCTGGCGGTTTCGTCCCACCAGGAGCCGCCCTCCCGGCGGATGCGGGCCACGTCGGCAAGGGAGACGCGGCCCTGCCGCATTCCGGCCCGCTCCTTGTCCCAGGCCCGG
>JBFMHL010000316.1:0-58536 GCA_040753055.1 Thermodesulfobacteriota bacterium
CCAGTTCTGGGCCCGGAGCTACTCTCCCAGGGACCTCAACTGCGACTTCTACGACTACTCCAACATCTATAGGCAGCGGGCCACTCAGAACTCCCTCATCACCACCAACTGCATTTACTCGGAGCGGGTGGGTAAGATCACGGACGGCCAAGCGGTGGAAGCGGCGTTGCGGGAGCTTGCGGAGAACATTCCGCGCGCGTCCCGAGCCCGGGTGATCCATAATCTGGTGGTGCGGATCCCCATGGCCATCCATTGCCCCTACCCGGGGGTGGAGCGGCGCAGGCCCGGCGTGAAAACGGGCGTGGGCAACCTGTTCGTGGCCGGCGACTGGGTGCAGACCCACGTGCCCGCATCCATGGAGAGCGCCGCCTGCTCCGGCCTGATGGCCGCCGAGGCTATTTTGACCGCCGCGGGTAAGCCCAAGAAGCTGGCCGTTCCGCCCAGCCCCAGCGAGGGCGTGTCGGCCATGGCGGAAAAGCTGGCCCCGCGCCTGCGGAAGATGGGGTACCTGCCCCGGCCCGAGGATGTGGTGGGGAAATAGGCTGCCCCGGCTTCACAAGCGCGCCAGGGAGAGGATCAGGTCCCGTTTCCTGCGCCAGTCCCGGAACTTTTTCCGGTCCCAGACGCGCGGGTAGCTGCGGTAATGGCGCATCATCAGCATGATGACGGGGCCGCGCCCCGCAACCGACAGGACGGGTCCCGGGACCCCGATGCCGCGCGCGAGCCGCTGCAAGGCCTCGACGGGGCCCAAGGCCACCGGCCGGTTCTCGTGGGCCTGATAGAAGTCGCCGATCCCGATCACCTTGCGTTTGATGAGGCGCTGGACGTCCTCCTCCTTGAGCTTGGAGGTGGTTCGCATGGTAATGTAGTATCCCGCGTAGATGGCGCCCAGGCCTGTGTGGAAGGACACGTTCATATCCCAGAGGTTCTTGCGCGTGGGCGCGTCCCCGCGCTTCAAGACCGGCGCGAGTGCGCGGGCGCAGAAGGCCGCGGTGATCATGGCGCTGACCGTTCCGCTGCCGTTGGCCGGGCACACGCAACGCCCGGCGTCCCCCAGTAGTACCAGCCCGTCGCTCACCAGACTGTCCGCCGCGTACCGCAAGGGGATCTCCCTGCCTCCTCCGTAGAGCTTGCGGTTTGCCACGGGAAAGCGGCCCAGGAACTCCCGAATGATGGATGCCGGGCCCCGCACGCCGCCCATGCGTGTCTTGGACCCGCCCAGGACCCCGATGATCCCCCGGCTCAGGTCCATCTGATACAGCAACGTGGAGAAGGCACCGGCACCCGGCATACCGCAGTAGGCAACCATGGCGTTGTCGAAGAGGCGGCCCTCCCGGACCAGGGCGTTGGTATTCCTCTTCTTGAGCGTCCACACCTCCTGGACAGCGGAAACCCAATCGCAGTCCTCCATGTGAAGGTCCAGGTCCAGATAATCGGGCAGGGACGAAAGAACCCGGGAGGAGCCGCCGCAGGCCAGCACCACGCAACGGGCCGCGAGGTATTGCTCATTGCCGTCCGGATCTGTCACCGCAAGGCCCGTGGCCCGCGTACCGTCTCCCAGCACGGAGAGGGCCGCGGTGCGGAACAAGATCCGGGCGCCTTTTCGCTCGGCTTCGGCCAGGAGCTCTTTCTGGTAGGTGTCCATGCGGATGGCGTAACCGCGGATTCCGGCCTTTGCGCTGCAAACCTGGTCGTCCACGCTGTGGAGGCGGGCGGGCCGGCTGGGGTCGAAGGGCAAGGCTTCAGGTCCGGGCTCCGTGAGGCCGTAGCGGGAAAAGGAGGAGATGTCGGTATCGTTGATCCAGGGGGCTCCGAAGCCCTCCCGCTCCCCCTTCTCCACGACCGTGACCGAAAGGCCCTGCTCTGCCAGCATCCGGGCGCAGGTAAGCCCGGCGGGCCCCGCACCTGCGATCAAGACGTCCGTCATCGTTTCCTCGATCTGTTCTCTTCAGGCCGCTGAGTTTTGTCCCAGGCCTCAGCGAGGGTGTAGAAGCAAAGTTCCCAGAAACCTTCGTTCACGTCGTGGCGGAGGATGTAGATGGCCCTGTCCTCGGCGCGTATTTTAAAGTAGCGGTGCTCCGGGGCAAGCCAGGAGTCCAGGATCGTTTCAACGGAAATCTCTCGGTCGCCGAAACGGAAGGCTACGGGGCGTTCCTCGCCCCGGTGGCCCGCACGGCAGGACACCGCTATTTCCAGGGGGCGGGTCATGGAGGTCACCTCCGGTCTTATAAGCAAACATTCCTGGCGGCGAATCTTCTTGAAATGCTCGCTCCTCTGCTTCTTGATTCGTTCATTCCCTATGACGGCTCTGCCGAGTGTATCAAAAAACAGTGCCAAAAGGGGGTGCGGGACGCGCGGAAGGGGGGAAAAATCGCTTTTTCAAAAGGGGTTTTCTTCGCTGCCTCGCAAAATTCCTTTCTTTTTTCACTTCAACACTCCGTGGCCGGGCATGCGGTTCCGGGGCCTTTTCCGCCGAAGAAGCGGGCCAGCGCAGTAAAGGCCAGGTCCCGGGGCGGCCCCATGGTGTCCAGGGCAAAAATCCTGTGCGCGTAGATCTGCCGCGGCGGCTCCCATAGCTCCTTCTGCTTGAGGTAGGTCTCGAAGCGGCCGTCCGAGGGCTCGTCTTTTTGGCTTGTGCGCGATTCCAGGCGGCGGCGGGTTTCGTCCTCCGGGCAGGAGCACCATGCGCCGTAGAAGTCCGCGCCGAACTTCCGGCCGAGGGAGAAGGCCGTTTCCCGGTGCACGCTCTGCAGGAAGGTGGCGTCCAGGATCACGCTGGTATTTCGGGCAAGAAGCGCTTCCGCGCGGGAGAAAAGCTCGGCGTAGGTGCGTTCCGTGGCGCGCGGGTTGTAGAGGCCCTGGCCGTAATCGTCGAGCCGACGCTCGGTCCGGGGAACGCGGAAGATCTCCTTGCGGATCACGTCGGACTGTAGCAGCGAAGCGCCGGTGAGCCGCGCCAGCTCGCGGGCCACGGAGCTCTTTCCCGAGCCCGAGAGCCCCATGACGGCGAACAGGCAGGGCTTTTCCGGCCGGGCGGCGTAGGAAGCCGCGAGATCCAAGTAGCGCGCGGCGAGCGTTTCCGCCTCCCTTCGCTCGGCCCGTGCGACGCTGGGGTCCGAAGAGCGGATGCAGTGGACCTTGGCGCGGACGCAGGCGCGGTAGAACTTGTAGAAGCGAAGAAGCGGAAGAATGTCGGAGTCTGCGGACATCTTCACGTAGGTATCGGAGAAGGAGCGGGAGAGCTCGAAGGCTCCGTTGAACTCCAGGTCCATGGCCAGGAAGGCCACCTCCGCGGCCACGTCCTCGTAGCGAAAGTGCCGGGAGAACTCGATGCAGTCGAAGATGACCAGCCGCTCGCCGTCCAGGCAGATGTTTCCCAGATGCAGGTCGCCGTGGCAGTCGCGGATGCGGTGGTTTTTCACCCGCGAGGCGAAAAGCCCGGCGTGCTCCCGCAGAAAGCGGTCTCCGAAGCCCCACAAAAAGCCGTGCTGGGCCCGGCTTGTGATGGCGCCCGCGTATTTTTCGGTGGAGGTGAAGTTCTCGGTATGGTTGCGGCCGATGAATCCTATGCGGCCGATGAGGTCCACGGTTCCGTTGGTGTCTGCGGCCGCGTGGAAGGAGCAGAGAAGCGAGGCCGTAAGCTCCATGTGGCGCCGTAACAGCCTGCCTTCGGCCAGCATTCGGGTGAACATGCCCTCTTCGGGCAGGCGCTTCATGACCACGGCGTACTCGACCGGTTCGCCGCAGGGGGAAAGGGTGAAGGCCTTCCCCCGGGCGAAGACCGGGACCACCTCTTGGTAGGTCTCCGGAGCCAGCCGTTTGTTCAGCCGGAGCTCCAGGTCGCAGAAGGTCTTGCGCAGTGCTAGGGTGGAGAAATCCAGGAAGGGCAGGGTAACGGGCTTTTTAACCTTGTAAACCAGGCCGCCCGCCAGAAAAACCCAGGAGATGTGGGTCTGGATCAGGGTCACGTCTTCCGGGGCATGGGAGTAGAAGCCGGGCCTTTTCATGGCCCGAACAAGGGGCGGCAGTGCGGAGGACGATTTCTTGGGGCCGGGCATGGGGTTTTCCGCGTTCGCTTGTCCAGGGGTCAGGGCCCGATGCTGCGTGCGATTGCGGTTGAAAGATACCATGCTTTCGGATATTGGCAAGGAAGTAAATGCCTAGCAATAAAAAGCCGTTGGGCCGTTAGCTGCCCTCTCGGGAAAGGCGCGCCATGAAGCCCAGACTGCCCTATACCGCGTTTCGGCTGGCGGACGCCCGGCTGGCCCTGGCGGGGTCCCGCTCCTCCTTGTGGAGGGTCTTTCATCCGGGCGGGAGCGGTCCGGCCCGGATAGACCTCCTCCTCATCGCGCGGCGCACGCGAGCAGTTTCCTCGGCCGTGACCTCTTTGTGCGACTCCTTTGTTACGCAGAACGTTCGGCGGCACGACAAGATGCTGAAAAAAGCCCGGGAGGCCTCCGCCAGGGCCGGGAGCAAACCGAACGGATCATCCAAAGCCTTCGGCGACCTCCTGGATCAGGTGGGGCGGATGGCGGCTTTTTTCCGGGACCTGGACCGCCGAGGCCCGCGTATCCGATCCCGCCTTCTCTGGGCCTTCGGACAGGTGGGAGGCATGGAGCAGGAGCAGAAGAAGGCCTTGTTCCGGGAAAAGGCATACCGGGCGCAGCTTTCCAAGAAGCTCCGGGAGCTTCCTTCCGCGGGGGCATCGCCCGCCCAGGCGGTGCGGGCCCAAGCCTTGCAGGCCCGTTTGGGGCTTTGCGAAAAACGGATCGAGATGCTGACGGATTTTTTCGCGGCCTTCGCCTCCGTCCGGCCCGCTATGAACCACGCCGCCGGGAACGTGGATCATTTCCTCACACTGGTGCGGGAGAACCGCCGGGTGTTCGAGGAGGCGGAGGCCACGCTCGCAATGAAGCGCGACTTTGATGCGGCGCTTTTTTCCCTGTCGTCGGAACAGGAGTTTTCCCGGATCGAAGCGGGGATGGAGAAGAGCTTTTCCGAGCTCGCCGATGCGGAGCGGATGCTGCTGGCCAAGGCAGGGGAGAGGGAGTGATTCCCAGCCCCTCGGAGCGAGGGGCCTTTCATCCCAGGACCTGGGCGATCTTGGAGGACAGCTCGGAAAGATCGAAGGGCTTCTGGATGAAGCCCGCGCACCCGGCGGCCAGCAGGCTGGAGGCGGTTCCGTCCACGGAGTAGCCCGAAGCCAGCAGGACCTTGACGTCCTTTTTGATCTCCCGGAGGCGTTCGTAGGTCTTCTGGCCGCTCATGCCCGGCATGACCAGGTCCAGGACTACCAGGGTGAAGGTCTCCGGCTCCCTTGAGAACGCGGCCACAGCCTCGGCCCCGCAGGATGCACAGATCACGGTGAAGCCCAGCTCATGCAGCATGGAGGAGGAAACCTCCCGCACGTTCTCCTCGTCCTCCACCAGCAGGATATTGCCGCTCATGCGCGTGGGAGCGCGGCCTTTCTCCTCCTCGGCGGCCGCCGGAGCGTCGGAGGCGGGGATGTAGATGCTGAACGTGCTTCCCTGGCCCGGCTCGGAATAAACGTGGATGTTGCCGCGGTGCCCCTGGACAATGCCGTAGCTGACGGCCAGCCCCAGCCCCACTCCCTTTCCCTGCCCCTTGGTGGTGAAAAAAGGCTCGAAGATGCGCCTTTTCACCTCCGGCTCCATCCCGGGCCCCGTGTCCGTTATGGAGATGCGCACATATCGGCCGGGCGCGAGCGAAAGGTCCCCGACGTTGGTCGAGCTAAGCTCGATGTTCTGGGAAGTGAGGAACAGCTCCCCTCCGCCTTCCATGGCCTGGAAGGCGTTTACCAGAAGATTCACGATAACCTGCTCCATCTGCCCTGGGTCCGCCGTTGCCGCTGACAGGTTGGCGGCAAGATCCTCGTGCACCCGGACGTTCTTGTTGACGCGCGCCATCATGGCGGCCGAGCTTCGCAGAAGCCGGTTCATGTCGCAGGGCTTGACCTCGTAATGGCCGCCCTTGGCGAACCCCAGCAGCTGGCGCGTGAGCTTGGTGCCGCTGGCTACGCAGGACTCGATGTTCCGCAATCGCGGATGGTCCGGGTGGCCCTGCGGGGTGGAGAGCAGCATCAAGGAGACGTTTCCCTGGACCGCCATGAGGAGGTTGTTGAAGTCGTGGGCGATGCCGCCGGCCAGCGTGCCTACCGCTTCCATGCGCCGGGCCTGGGCCAGGTGTTCCTCCAGCTTCCTCTGCTCCGTGACGTCCCGGATGACCAGGAGGAGCGCGGGGCGGTCCTGCCAGGTGATGGCCCCCCCCTTGAGCTCCGCCAGCCGGAGCTCGCCTGTCTTGGTGCGGAACCCGTAGCTGAAGGTCCTGCCGTTGAGCTCCCCGGACACCCGCCGGTCGTAGCGTTTGCGGGCCAGCTCCTTTTCCTCGGGCTCCAGGAGGTCCAGGTAATCCATGCCGATGAGTTCGGCCTCCGAGTATCCCAGGATGTCGAAGGCCACTTTGTTGGCGAAGCGGATCTTTCCTTCCAAAACGATGCAGATGATGTCCGTGGCGTTTTCCACCAGGAGCCGGTACTTTTCCTCGGATTCCGCCAGCTTCTCCTGGGCCTTGATCCGGGCCAGGACGCCTCCCAGCTGGGAAACCAAGGCTCCGATGGAGTTTCTCACAAGCTCCGGGATCTCACGGTAGACATGGGAGCCCAGGTTCAGGGCGGCGACCAGCTTCCCCTCGTAGAGGATGGGGAAGGAGACCAGGCAGGAAAGACCCTCGGCCTTCCTCACAGGGTCGTCCGGGGGGCGGATCTCGTCGTACTCCTCGTAAAGAACCTTCCCCGTAGTCAGGATCCGCAAGGGCTTCGAGTCCGCGGGATAAAAACGCACCTTCTCCGCGAAGGCCTCGGTCAGGCCCCGATAGGCCGTCAGGACAAAGCCCCCGGCTTGCTGGTCCATGACGTAGATTCCGCCGTTGTCCAATGTTTCCAGGCTCAGGGCCGCGTTCAGAATCAGCGAAAGTGCTTCGGACAGATCGGAGGTGAGGGCCAGGGAAGCGGAAAGGTTCTTCTGCATCATAGTCAGGTCTTCGGCCAGCTTGAGCTCCGTGATGTCGTGGCCCACCACGCGGCAGATGGCCGGTTTTCCGTGTTGGTGCTCGATGGAGATGTTCACCAGGGCCCAGAGATGGGAGCCGTCCTTGCGCCGGATCTGGTACTTCCACGCGTGGGGGATCTTTTCCCCTCTCCCGGCTGCGACAAAGCGTTCCCTGTGCTCTCCCTTGCTCAGCTCGCCGAACACCTGGATGGCCGGCATGCCGAGAAGCTCCTCGGCGCTGTATCCCGTGAGCAAGCAGGTCGCCTCGTTCACGGACAGGAAGCGCCCGGTCCGGAGATCCAGCTCCAGGATGGCGGCCGGAGCGCGCCGAACCAGCTCTTCGTAACGCGCTTCCTGCTTCCGGAGGATGTCCTCCATCTGCCTCCGCTCGGTGATCTCGTTTAAAAAGTTCAGCGTGGCGGGCCGATTCTCCCATTCGATGCGAACCGAATGAAGATCCGTCCAGCGCACCCGTCCCTCCGCGTCTACGACGCGCAAAGGGTAGATGCCCGGAACGGGATCGCCCGCCAGGCGCTGGTAATGGCGGGTGACGGCGAGCTCCCGGTCGTCCTCGTGGAGAAACTCGACAAAGGAGCGGCTTCCGATCTCCTCGGCGGGGTAGCCGGAAAGCTCCACGCACTTCCGGTTGAACATCTTGGTCAAACCGTCCTGGATCACCAGAATGCACTCGTTGGCGTTTTCCAGCACTTGCCGGTAGCGCTTTTCCGACTCGGCCAGGTTGGCTTCCGCGCGTACGCGGTCGGAGATGTCCATCACGACGGAAAAGCCGCCGTGGTAGCCGTCCTTGGACATGAGGGGGCAATGGGATAGGATTGCGGGAACGGACCTGCCGTCCCGGGCCGACAGCCGGGCTTCGAAGGAGCCTTTTTCCCCCCCGCGGCAGATCTCCATGTGCTTCTGGAACTCGGGGCGGGAGTCCGGGTGGGCCAGCTCCGGTACAGGGCGCTGGAGGAGGTCCGCTGAGCCCATTTCCAGCATCCGGCAGAGGCCGTCGTTGACGTAGGCGATTTCCCCATTCTTGTTGCAGATGAAGACGCCCACGCCCAGATCGCGCACCATGTCTTCGAATGTGAGTCCGGCGGACACCAGAGGCTCGATGCCTTCCGCTTCCGCGCCTTTGGGGGAGGGGGTGTTTTTTCCGCTGTAGGGATCGGCCATAAAAGGGCCTTTCGTGGAAAAGACGGTGGGCTGCGGACGGATGCTCTTCTTGCAGCGGCCATCCAGGAGAGACGTTGTTTCTTGGAATGTTAATAGCTTAGCCTCAAACAAAGGGAAAAGCAATGGTAAATTGCCTGGGAACCGCGTTGCAGTTTTGACAATCGAAAAAACCGGATGTACAAGACGGCCATGGACACCCGTGTGACAAATGAGCAACTGCGCGAAGGCTACCGCATCACGGTCTACGGTGTTTTCGTGAACGTGGGCCTCACGGCGGTGAAGTTCGTTCTTGGATTCTTAGGCAGAAGCCAGGCACTGGTGGCGGACGCCGTGCACTCCCTGTCGGACCTCATCACCGATGCCGTGGTGATGGTGGGCCTGGCCGCGGGGCGTCGGCAAGCCGACGACAGGCACCACTTCGGCCACGGCCGGATGGAAACCATGGCCGCCGCCTTTGTGGCCGTGGCTCTGGCGGTGGTAGCCGTTTACATCGGCATGACTGCCGCCGCAAGTATCTACCGCCACGACACCAACCAACCCTCCTGGATCGCCCTGGCCGGAGCGGCCCTTTCCATTCTGACCAAGGAGATCCTTTTCCAGGCCACGGCGCGCGTGGGCCGCAGGATACGGAGCAAGGCCGTGGTGGCCAATGCGTGGCACCACCGTTCCGATGCATTCTCCTCCATCGCGGTCTTGTTGGGCGTCGGCGCTGCCTGCATCAGGCCCGATTGGCACATCCTGGACGCTTACGCGGCGCTTCTGGTGTCGGTGTTCATCCTCAAGCAGGGAATCAGCCTTTTTCTCGACTCGTTCAAGGAGTTCACGGACACGGCGCCCGAGCCCCAGGTGCTGGAGCGGATCAACGGTTGCATCTGCAAGGTGAAGGAGGTCATCAACGTTCATGACCTGAAGGTCCGCACGTCGGCGGACATGATCCAGATGCAGGTGCACATCGTGGTAGACCGGAAGCTGACCGTGGCGGAGGGCCACCGCGTCGCCAAGGAGGTGGAGAACTGCCTCTTTTCGGACCTGGACAACCTCCTGGAGGTGGTGGTTCACGTGGACCCGTCTCCCGACGAAAAGGAGCCGAAGAGCTGAAGCCTAGCAGGGGCGAGGCTCCCTTTGTCGTGGTCGCACCCGGTTTAGGGGCTGCTTTGGGCGGCGCGACTTCATATATTTAATTCTAAAGTACTAGACCCCCTCTCCAGCGGGCTGTCGCGCTCCCATACCTGGTAAGCCTAGCAGAACTAGACAAAAATCCCTCCTTCACCTGATTGCTTCAAAGACATCTCCCATAGTAATCAGACATTACGTCAGCTCCCGAATGCGAAGATCCCGCGGATGCGGGGCGGGAGCTGGGTACGGATTGAAACATACGGTTTCCGGCAGCTCCCCTTCCGGCCGTGGCCCCCGTGTCCAGAACACGGCCGTAATCTGCCGGGAAAAAGGGGTCCGTAGCGGCTTCCCGGCCGTCAGACCCCCTGCAGCACAGGGGCGCCCCAACCCGGGGGGCGCCCCTTTTTTTATTCCTCCCACCCCGCTCAGGCGGGCGTTCCCCCTTGAATTTTCCATACGCGCCTGCAAAACTCCTCTCCCGGCAAAACGGAAACCCGCTTCCATTATAAACCGGAGGGAACCCATGCGCATCGCCGCCATACAAATGACAGCCCGGACCGCCGACGTTCCGGAAAACCTTGCTCAGGCGGAAAGCCTGGTCCGCGAAGCCGCAAAGAAGAAGGCCGAGTGGGTCATCCTGCCGGAGTTCTTTTCTTCGGGCATGGCTTTTCATCCCGACCTCATAAGCGCGGTTCGGCCCGCAGACGGCGAACCCCTGCAGATGATGCAGAGGCTCGCCCGCGAGCTTTTCGTGGTGGTGGGAGGGTCCTTTCTGGCGGCGACGGGGAGCGACGTCAAGAACCGGTTCTTCCTGGTGTTTCCCGACGGCCGAATGCTTTTCCACGACAAGGACCAGCCCACCATGTGGGAGAACTGCTACTACGTCGGCGGAAACGACGATGGAGTCCTGGATGCCGGGGACGTCAAGGCCGGGGCCAGCTTGTGCTGGGAGTTCGTGCGGACCCGGACGGCCAAGAGGCTTAGGGGAAAGGTGGACCTGGTGGTGGGAGGGTCCTGCTGGTGGTCTCTTCCCGAGCGGACCCTTCCGGGCTTTCCCCAGAGCCTGGCCGCGCGGATGCAGGACGTGGCGGACGACAGCCCGGGGCGCATGGCGCGGCTTCTGGGCGTGCCCGTCGTCCACTCCGCCCATGCAGGCGAGTTTGCGGGAAAAATGCCCCTCATTCCCGGCTTTCCCTTTGTCTCCCACCTGGTGGGAGGGGCCTGTATCGTGGACCGGGACGGAAAGACGCTGGTCCGCCTGCGGCGGGAAGAGGGCAGGGGAGTGGTAGTGTCGGACCTGGACCTGAGCGCCGCCCCCGATCCTTCCGAAGTCTTGCCCGAGAGCTTCTGGATTCCCAACCTGCCGTCCCAGATCAGGCTGGTTTGGGCCTACCAGAACTTCCACGGGAGCCTGTACTATCGTTGGGTTACCAAGGGGCGGCTTGCGGCGGAGGGGCTTTTATCCTGATCCTTTGGGGCGGGATCCGGTGTCGTCCTCCGGCGGGTTTTTTACAGAAACGGTAAAAGGGTTCATGGAGCCGGTCCCGAAGGAAGCCAGCCTGCGGGCCAGAGCGAGATTCCTTGCAAGCATCCGGTTCTCTGGATTTCGTTCGGTGGCTTTTTCCCATATCTGTAGGGCTTTTTTCCGGTTGCCTATACAGAACAGGGCCGCGGCGTGGTTGTTGGCGGCATCCGGGTCCTCGGGCGCAACCTGTGTCGCCAGCTCCCCCAAAGCTAGCGC
Source organism: Thermodesulfobacteriota bacterium (assembly GCA_040753055.1). Lineage (GTDB taxonomy): Bacteria > Desulfobacterota > Desulfobacteria > Desulfobacterales > Desulfatibacillaceae > JBFMHL01. Next base: position 11,104 of record JBFMHL010000316.1, read on the forward strand.
ATCCTCAAAACGTCCGGATTTCAGCAAGGCTGCGGCGAGGTCAACGTGAGCGGCCGTCAGGTCCGGACGGAGCGCAAAGGCCGTGCCCAGTGCAGAGACGGCCGTGCTGATCTGGCCTACATCCAGAAGTCGGACTCCCAGAGAGACCATCTGCTTTGCTCCCGTGAGCTGGTCTGGGTTGCGAAATTCGTTCAAGATGCTATCCGTTTCGCCCTCTATGTAGATCATGAGGATTTTTGCCAACTCCCTGGACATCTTGGGGTCCCGGGCGTCTTTGAGCAGGGCGACGCGGATCTTGTCAATGCGCGCTTTGTCCACCAGGCTGCCCGCCTGGGCCAGGTTGAACAGGGACATGGAGCTGTTTTCGTTGACCAGCAGGGCATGGAAGTAGAGGCTATTTTCATCCTCCCACGTACGGGCCTGGAAAAGACAAAGTACGCCGTAGAAACCCAGCGCGCAGAGGAACGCAGCCCGGATCCAGGCCTTCTTTTTTTGCGAAAAGAAGAGCGCCACGCCCAGCGCGGGCCCCAGCATGGAAAAGTAGAGATAGCGGTCCGCCACGGTGGAGATGCGCTGGAATACGAAAGGCACGATGCCGGACACGGGAAAGAAGCCCACCAGGAAGATGAGGAGCGCCCCCAGGTATCCGGGGTAGCGGCGGCGAAAAGCGAAAGCCAGTGCCAGCAGCCCTGCGGGAAGGAGCCAGGCGACGTAAGCCAGCGGGGAAGAGAAGACCGCATCCGGGGTGCGCCCGTAGTCTATGCCGATCCGGGCAGGGAACAACACGTGGCCGATGTAAAAGGCGGCCGTGTCCCCCGCGATGAATATCCTTTTAAACAACGGCAGTACCGTCTGGAAGCCCCCGACGGGCTGGGCCAGCATGGTGATGAACACCATGGGGACGGTGGCCGCGAGCCAGGGCGCCACCGCCCAGAGGTTGTCCTTCAGGCGTACACGCAGGAAAAAGTGGCCGGCGAAGAACAGGATCAAGGGAGCCACTACAGCCAGGGGCTTGGCCAGCAAGGCGGCGATGAACAGCAACAGCCCCAGCAGATAATCGGAGAACGGGCGGAAGCCCTGCCGTCCCTTCGCCCGGGCCTCCAGATAGAGAATCTGCCGGTTGGCCGCAGCAAGGACCAGGACTGCGCACAGGAGCGTTTTGAGCTCAGTTGCCCAGGCCACCGCCTCCACCTGGGTGGGAAAGATCCCGAAGAAGAGCGCAGCCAGGAAGGCAGGCGGCCCTCGCCGCACCAGGTGGCCGGCCAGGTTGTATACCAGCAGGGTGCACAGGAGATGGAGAATAAGGTTCAGGCCGTGGAACCAGAGGGGGTCGAAAATATAACGCCTCGTTTCTGGATCAAAACTGGAGGCCAAGACCGCTACTCCGGACCAGACCGTGTACGTGAGAGGAATGTAGAGCTGGATGAAGGGCTCTTTCCACACGGTTGCGATATTTTTCGCCGTCACCGGGGCGAGCTTGGGGTTGTCAACGATATTGATTCCGTCGTCCCAAACGAAGTTCGCGCCGAGAACCGGCGACATGCAGAGGCCCGTGATGACCAAGAGGAGGAGGCAGTACCCCGCAGAGACCTTCCGGCTTGGGGATGGGGGGGCGGTCTCGGCTTGCGGGCTATGGCCAGGGAGCATAAGGGAAACCTCAACTACAGGCCGGTAAAACCGGGAGGCGATTCTGGTTGCGGCGAAGCCCTGGATGCCGCCGTGCGGCGGTCCCCGTCCATCCGGGTGGAAAATTAAAAGCCCGGTTGACAAGCCGGTCAAAACCGGGTAAGGACGTGCTTCGCGAAAATCTCGCGGCACCGCCGCGGGGCACACAGCCAAAAGGGGGTGATTTTTTGGGTTCCGTCATCAAGAAACGCCGCAAGAAAATGCGCAAGCATAAGCACAAGAAACTGCTCGCCCGCACCCGTCACCAGAGGAAGAACCGTTAGATCGTCTTCCCGGAGCAGTTTTTCGGCGCGCTTTTTTTAGGGGGAGGACCTTTGTATTGGAAGGCCTCCCCCTTTGCGTGCACAGGTTTCGAGCAGTGCGACCGACACACCCGGGCCGTCTTCAGGCCCTCCTCCGGTGCTTCCACGCAGAGGGAAAAGCTCTCTTTCAGGTCGTCCGGCGCCCGGCGCATTCATCCGATCCATTCGGCTGAAAACCGTTTGCGGAAAACTATGCCCATAGGCTTTCCGGCGGAGCCATCCTCCCGGCGCCTTCATTATCGCGGTTTGTTCGTCTTGAAGTACTGGAACAGGTCCGAGTCCGTGGACAGGATGAGTGTCGTGTCCTTGTTCAGCGAGTCGCGGAAAAGGTCCATGGACCGTGTGAAGTCGTAGAAGTCCGGATCGCGCCCGTAGGCCTCCGCGTAAACGGAAGCCGCCTCGGCATCGGCCTTTCCCATTTTTTCCTGGGCCTTCCAGTAGGCTTCCGACTGGATGCGCTTGAGTTCCTTTTCCATGTCGCCCCGGATCTTGCTGGCCTCGCCCTTTCCCTCGGAGCGGTACTTCTCCGCGATCTGGTTTCTTTCCGCGATCATGCGCCCGTAAACGGAGTCCCGGACGTCCTTCCGATAGTTTATCCGTTTGATTTTAACATCCACCAGCTCGATGCCGAAGCCCTTGAGGCTCGCGTCGGCCGCCTGCTTGATCTGCCCCATGACCTGGCGTCTGCCCACCCGGACCTGGGCTTGGGGCTCGGCCTCCCGGACCTCCTTCACGTCTTCGTCCAGGATCTCCATGCTGCGGTTGGTGGTGCGGATGGTCTCGATGAGCGGGTAGGACGCGATAGCGTTCCGGACGGCCGGATCAATGATCTCCGTAACCCGCAACAGGGCGTTTTCCACGGTTCCGGTGCTCTGCCAGAACACGATGGGATCGTAGATGCGCCACCGGGCGAAGGTGTCCACCCAGATCAGGGTCTTTTCCGCGGTGGGGATCTCGCCGGGCTCTCCGTCCCACTGCAGAAGGTTTTTGGGGAGGAAGTGGGCGGTCTGGATGAAGGGGATGAGGAAGTGCAGGCCGGGCTCCGTCACGGCCGGACCCTTGACCGCGCCCAGCTGCGTCACCACCACCTGCTCGCGTTCGTCCACCACGTATATGGCTGAGTATGCGGCCACCAGGACCGCCACAACGATTATGGCGGCTGCTACATGCTTTGCATTCATGAGCTTTATCCCATACAAGCGGATTGCGGTTTATTGCGGCAAGAGCAATTCTCTTTCGGCCCTGCGGCTACTTTTTTGCCTCCGCCTTGGCGGCGGGCGGAGCCGCCGGAAGCACCGTCCCCCTTCCGGAAAGGTCCAACAAGGGGAGAAGGCTCTTTTGCTTGTCGTCAATGACCGCCGTCTTGCCCAGCCTGGGCAGTATGTCGTGCATGGATTCCAGGTAGATGCGCGTGCGGGTGATCTCCGGGGCCTTCTTGTACTCCGTCAGCACGCTGGTGAAACGGGCCGCATCGCCCCGGGCCCGGTTTATCCGGTCCAGGGCGTATCCCTCGCTCATCTTCACCGTGCGGTCCGCCTCGCCTAGTGCGGCGGGGATGGCCTTGTTGTACTGCTCCTTGGCCTCGTAGATCATCTGCTCCTTTTCCTGGCGCGCCCGGTTCACTTCGTTGAAGGAGGGCTGGACCGGCCCCGGCACCGTGGTGGTCTTCATGGTGATCTCTTTCACCAGGATGCCGGTGTCGGCCTCTTTCAGCTCCGACTGGAGCCTTTCCTGGGCGGCCTTTGCGATCTCCTCCCGCCGGATGATGATCTCGTCAATGTTCCGGTCGCCCACCACCTGGCGCATGCTGGACTCGGCAAGGTCCCGCAGCGTGCCAATGGGGTCGTTGACGCGGAACAGGAACTTCACCGGGTCCTCCACGCGGTACTGGACGATCCAGGGGACCACGGCCACGTTCAGGTCGCCTGTGAGCATGAGGGTGACGTTGGCGGTGTCCGGGTCCCGGGTGTAGTCGCCGGCGGCCACCTGCTCCGCAGCGCCTTCGAACACTTCGGTCTGGTATTCGCGGACGTTGACTTTGGTGACCGTTTCCACCGGGTAGGGCCACTTCAGATGAAAGCCGGGGACTGCTGTCCGCACGTGCTTTCCGAAACGCTGGATCACGGCTTCCTGCTGGGCGTTTACGATGTAAAAGGAGCTGTAGGCCAAAAGGGCAAGGATCACCGCCACGATGATCAGCCAGGCGCCCTTGAAGTTGGTGCCCCGGAAACGGTCGAGGATTTCGTCCATCTGCGGGGGAATGCGTTCCCGGTTTCGGTGGTTCTGCTGCTCTTTCAGCTTGTCCCAATCCCATGCCATGGGCAATTTTTCCCTTTGTTTGAGCTCGGTTTCGGCCCGGAAAGCACCGGACCACGGTCAGGCTTTACGACAATCGCATGCGATCGGTCAAGCAAAGCCGGGCGAAGGGAATGCCGAAACAAAGAAAAGCGCTTTGTGGACCAACTATTTATTATACGCCACGGTCCATGCTTGTTCAACCTTCCGCGTCCCTTGAGGGAGCCTTTTTTCCTCTGCGGTTTCTCGCGCTATTTTGTTGCAAGCAAAAATGTGTTGGGATAGGAAAAGCGTGGCCCGGAATCCTGTTCGCCGCCTCTTCCGATTCATGAAAGACGGGTTATTTGAAACGGATGCGACCGCCGGAGGGCGCCCTTGCGGCACGTTTTCGGCACGCGCATGAAACCCGCCGCTGGTATGGCCCCGTGGTATCACAGGGCCTTTACGAAGCAACCGTGAAGGACATCTCCCATGCGGATCGCCGTAATCGCTCCCCCGTATCCCCTGGAGGAGGGCCCTGCGCCCCCCTTGGGAATCTGCTACGTCGCAGCCGCCTTTGAAAAGACGGGCGCGGAAGTTCGCATTTTCGATTTCGTGGTGTCCGGCTACAGCCGGAAAAAACTGGCCGCGCTCATGGAAGACTTTTCCCCGGACGCGGTGGGCATCACATCGGTCACCCTGAACTTCCACCAGGCCGCGGCCATCATCAGCGACGCCAAAGAGATCAGTCCCGGCGCCGTCACCATGATGGGCGGCCCCCATGTTACGTTCACGGCCGAGGAGACGCTTGCTTCCTACCCCGCTCTGGACCTTCTGGTCCTGGGAGAAGGGGAGGAGACCATAGCCGAGCTTATGCCCGTCCTGGGGGAAAAATCCGCCTGGAAAAACGTACGCGGTATCATGTTCCGCGAGAACGGATCCCTGACGGCCACGGGCCCCCGCCCCCTCATCGCGGACCTGGACACCCTTCCTCTCCCGGCCCGCAGGCTTCTTCCCATCAACCGCTACCGGGCCATGGGCTATCCCGTGTCCATCACCACCAGCCGGGGATGCCCCCACCAGTGCATTTTTTGCCAGGGAAGAAGGCTGGTGGGCGCCAAGATGCGCTTCCGCTCGGTCCCCGCAGTCGCCGACGAGATCGAGGAGATCCTTTCCCTGGGGTTTACCCGCATCAACGTGGCCGACGACCTTTTCACGGCCCGGAAGGAGAGGGTGCTCTCCTTTTGCGAAACCGTGAGAAGCCGCGGCCTGAACTTTTCCTGGGGCGCGTTCTCGCGGGTCAACACGCTGGACCTGGAAACCGCCAAGGCCATGGCCGGGGCAGGCTGCGACTGCGTGAGCTTCGGCCTGGAAACCGGGAACCAGGAGATGCTGGACCGCATCAAGAAGGCGGCCACCCTGGAGCAGGCGAGGGTGGCGGTGGACATCTGCAAGCAGGCGGGCCTGCTGGTGCATGGCTCCCTCATCGCGGGCCTGCCCGGCGAAACCCCCCGAACCCTTGCCGAAAGCAAGGAGTTCGCGGAGAGCCTCAACATCTCCCACGGCTGGCACAAGCTGGCGCCTTTTCCGGGAACCACCGTCATGGATCGCGTGGCCGACTACGACCTCGAGATTCTGACGCGCGACTGGTCGCTCTACGACGCCAACCACGCCATCGTGCGGACCCGCGCGGTTTCCCCGGAGGACATTGACGAGTATGTGGCCGATTACGACCGCACCTGCGCGCGCCTCTGGAAGGAACTGGAGGACAAGATGGCCGACGGAACGGCAACGCCCATGGAGCGCCTCCGCATCGAGGGAACCCACCGGCTTCCGCTCATCTACGCCATCCTGTCCGGGGATCTCATCGAGAAGTTCGGCGAGGGGATCGAAGATTCCGACCCGGCCGGCTCCCTGGGGATTCTGGCCGGCCGGATCAGCCGGGAGACGGGGGCGGATCCCGACATGACCCGGAGGACGCTTGCCTTCTTCGCGGAGAAGAACATGATCCGCTTTGCTTCCGGCAACGGGTTCCCCTCGTGGCAGTGGGCGCCCGTGGCTCCGCGGGCGCAGTCCCGGAGCACCCAACTCCTGGCGGCCGCGGGGTAACGCCGCAGCCTTGGAGTAGAGCCCATGGCAAAGACCCGCTTTCCTCCCGGAACCATGCTGTATCCCCTGCCCGCCGCCCTGGTGACCTGTGCCTGGGGCGGGGCCTGCAACGTGCTCACCATCTCCTGGATCGGCACGGTCTGCACCGATCCGCCCATGCTTTCCGTTTCCATCCGCCCCGAACGCCATTCCTACGAGATGGTGCGGCAGTCCGGCGAGTTCGCGGTGAACCTGCCCGGCAGGGACATGGCTCGCGCGGTGGACTTCTGCGGGGTGAACTCCGGGAGGGACGTGGACAAGTTCGCCCGCCTCGGACTTGCCACGGAGCGGGCGGCGGAGATATCCGCCCCGCTGCTCGCCGCCTGCCCCGTGAACCTGGAGTGCCGGGTGACGGAGGTGAAAGAGCTGGGGAGCCACCACATGTTTCTGGCTCGTGTGCTGGCGGTCTGGGCCGAGGAAAGGCTGCTCAACGAAAAGGGGCTTCTACGGCTGGGCAAGGCCCAGCTCCTGGCCTACTGCCACGGCCAGTACCGGGCTCTGGCCGAGCCCTTGGGGAGTTTCGGGTTTTCGGTGCGGAAAAAGGACGGGCGTCGGAAGTCCTGAAGGTCTTGCTCGATCTCGTTCCCCTGCCATGCCCCCCTTTGCATTACAAAGCTTTGCGGAAAAGGGGGAGGGGGAATAAGGGGATGCCGGCCGGTGAGGCCGCCTCGGGGTGGGAATAGGCCGTTCTTTTCAAAAGGGGCTTTTCCCCGATAAACGCCTAATAGGTTTCAGTCCCGCAGATGGTCAATGGAGCGCCAGTCCAGGCCCAGGAGGCGTGCGGCTTCGCGGTCCACCGCCAGGGGATCGGTGCCGGCCAGGATGCGGGCCACGGGAGGCCGGCATCGGGGGCCGCCCAGGTGGTAGGTGCACAGGCCCACGGAGGCGTCCAGGAGGGTGAGGCCGGGAGTCACGTAGCGGTTGAGGTCCCGAATGGCCTCGTGCATGTCCTCATGGAAGGCGGCTTTTTTCCAGACGCCGTAGCGCCCGGCGTAGTGGCTGGGCGGGGCGAATCCCATCATGTTCTTGAGCGTTCCGGTCATGCAGGCCAGGCTGTGGGCTTTCAGAACCGGGACGGAGACGATGAAGCGTTCCCGTGCCACGGCAGGCAGGTGCATGGTGGGAAAAACGCGCAGGCTCGGGATTTCGCGGGTTTCGCAAGGCTCTTCGTTTAGGTCCACCAAGCGGACGTTATGGCGTTCGGCCAGGGAAAAGTAGCCCAGCTTGCGAAAGATCTCCATCGTGCTCTGGTTGGGGTCGCCGCTGCCTTCCGCAATGATGATGTCGCGCGCGCCAGCCATGCGCGCGAAGAGGACGACCGCCTCGCAGCAGTCCGGGTGGGTGGTTACCGGATGGGGGACATCGGTCACGAGGTTGGGCTTGATGAGAATGGGTCGGTTCTGGGCGAAAAGCTTCTCTGCGCCAACTGCGGACAGTGCCGCGGGTACCGATTCGGCGTAGCTTGTGAAGGCGACGCTTTTAAGTGCGGAGCCTTCTTTCCTTTGTTTCATTTAAGGCGCTCCACGCTGGGCCTGCCGTTGCGGGAAAACGGGTTTTCGGAGTGCCGGCCGCCGGCAGGCATGGAATGGCTAGCGGCCTTTCCCTTTGCTTTTTCTCCGTCAGTTTTGCACAGTTGTCTTTAAAAAGCCAGCATAGAAGGATTTCCGAAAGGCTGTGAAAAGAGGGAAATATGGCCGGAAAGATATCTGCGGTAATCGTGGGGGCGGGGGTCGGAGGGCTGGCGGCGGGCGCGCTCCTGGCCCGCAGGGGCGTTGCCGTCACTGTGCTGGAGGGCCAGCCCTTTGTAGGAGGGCGCTGCTCGGCATTCACCAAGGACGGCTATGTATGTGACTTCGGCGTTCATATGTTTTCCTTGGGGGAGAATGGCCCCCACGGAGAGGTGAACCGCCGGATCAGCGCGGGGCTCACCTGGATCACGATGGACCCTTCGTGCCGCGTCATGGGAGCGGCGGATTTCGATTTTCCGTTGAACATCCTCCCCTTTGTCCGGCAGGCCTTGTTGGCGCTGCATCTCCGCATCAGCCCCAAGAGCTTGCTTTCCGTGCGGAGGATGTTTACGGCCCTGGTTTCCGGCCGGCTTTTCGAAGAGAACGACCGGGTCCGCCTGTGCGACTTCGTGTCGGCCTATACCCAGGACCCCAAAGCCCACCTTTTCATCAATTGCATCTGCCAGCTTTACTTCGCCATAGACTATACCCAGGCCTCGGCGGGCGAGTTCATCTACAGCTTCTCTCGAATGTTCCAGGCGGGAAGCTTCGGCTACCCGAAGGGAGGGTGCCGGGCCATCCCCTTGCTTTTCGCAGCGGCCTTGGAGCGCGCCGGCGGGAAGATCCTTCTCAACGCGCCGGCAAGCCGCATCGTGGTGGAGGAGGGGGTGGCGCGGGGCGTCCGGACGGCCGTGGAGTTTTTTCCCGCGGACCTGGTGATATCAAACGCGGGGCTTGCGCGCACCATGGATCTGGCGGACGCCGGGGCCTTTTCGGAGGAGGAACGCAAGAAGGCCCACCGGATGATCATGAGCAACCCTTACATCTCCATCAAGTACGCGCTCAAAAAGCCCGTGATTCCCCATCCCGTGGTGTTCATCATGCCCCGTTGCGAGCCGGCCGGCGCTTTCGATTACACCCGCTCCGGAACGGTTCCGGAAGACCCGTACGTGTTCATGCCGGTTCCCAGCAACATGGATCCGGCGCTTGCTCCGCCCGGGACGCAGCTGGTCATCGCGGGAACGGCGGCGCCCCGGAGGGCGTCCACCAAGCTGTGCAACGACATCCTGGACCGGGTCCATGCCCGGGTGACCGAGCTTTTCCCCGGCATCGCGAAGGAGCTTGCCTGGTCCGTGAGGAATGTCCGCTCGGACGTCACCCGGCTCACGGGGCATCCTGCAGGGGAAGCCATCGGCTTGGCCCAGACCCCGGATCAGGTGGGCAGCCTCCGACCTTCCCACGAGACCGGAGTTCAAGGCTTGTATCTGGTGGGCGCGGACGCGGGCGCGCGGGGGATCGGAACGGAGATGGCGTCGCAGAGCGCTTTGACTCTCTGCGACAAGCTGGCCCTTTGAAAGAATCATGGTACATTTCGAAATTGTAATTTGACGAAAACGTAACGAGGAACTATCTTTCACCCGCCTAAAAGGCTTGCCCGGCAAGAAGCGGAAGGCCGGGAAGCGACTCCAACCGTGCCAAAGCCCTTTTGCTTCCCGTTTCTTCCGCTGCCGGCATGGGGGCCGCCCTCGAGCTGCCTTCCCGTTTTAACGAAACAGGTTCAGCCTTGCCCGCAGGACCGAGCCCGGAAGGATACCGGTTCCCATCTTCCCTCCGGCGGCCCGGGCGGGGCGACGGTTTTTACGACCGCTCAAGCACAATCCAATCCACCAGTGCTTTCTAAGGAAAAGCGATGATCGAGGCAAAGAACTTAAGCAAGTACTTCGGCCGGAACAAGGTGGTGGACTCGGTGGCGTTCACCGTGAAGAAGGGTGAGATTCTGGGATTCCTGGGGCCCAACGCCGCGGGAAAATCCACCACCATGCGCATGCTCACCGGTTACCTCCCCGCCAGCTCGGGCCATGCCTTGATCGGCGGCTTCGACGTTGCGGAGCGCGGTCTGGACGCCCGCAGGCTGCTGGGCTACCTGCCGGAGAACGCGCCGGTCTACCAGGACATGACGGTGACGGGCTTTCTGGACTTCGTGGCGCGGATCCGCGGTTTTTCGGGTGCGGAAAAGGCCAAGGCCCTGGAACGCACCGTCGAGCGCTGCTTTCTGCAGGATGTCCGCCAGCAGGCGGTGGGGACGCTTTCCAAGGGCTTCAAGCAGCGCGTCTGCTTCGCCCAGGCGATCCTCCACGACCCGCCCTACCTGGTGCTGGACGAGCCCACCGACGGCCTGGACCCCAACCAGAAGTACGAGGTCCGCACCATGATCCGGGAGATGGGCGGGGAGAAGGCCATCATCCTTTCCACCCACATCCTGGAGGAGGTGGACGCGGTGTGTACGCGCGCCATCGTGATAAACAAGGGCAAGGTGGTGGCCGACGACACGCCTGCCGGGCTCCGCGCCAAATCTTCCCTCAACGGCGCGGTTACCGTGGCAGCGGAAGCTTCCGCCGACCAGCTGGCCAAAAGCCTGAAGGGGATCTCCGGAGTGTCGCGGGTGGAGGTTCTGGACGCGGACGGCGGAAAGGCCCGGGTGCGGGCCTACCCCATGCCGGACGCCGACGGCTTCATGGACCGCGTGGTCCGGGAGCTTTCCGCCCAATCCTTTCCCGTGCTGGGCGTCAACCGGGAAACCGGAAGGCTGGACGAGGTCTTCCGCAAGATCACGCAGTCCCGGTAAGGCCGAAGGAGCAGCCCGGCCGCCCGATTTGTCCATGAGCGCTTTTGCATACATTTCATCCACGAGGCCATGACAATGGATAAACGTTTTTTCCAAAACCTCGCAGCTATCGGCAGGCGCGAGCTGGCCAGCTACTTCGGCTCGCCCATCGCCTACGTCTTCATCGTCATCTTTCTTGTGTTGTGCGGGTTTTTCACGTTCAACGTGAGCAACTTCTACGAGGCCGGCCAGGCCGACCTCCGGGCCTTCTTCGAATGGCACCCGTGGCTGTTCCTGTTCCTGGTCTCCGCCGTGGCCATGCGGCTGTGGGCGGACGAGCGCAAGACCGGAACCATCGAGCTTCTGCTCACCCTGCCGGTAACCATGACCGAGGCCATCCTGGGCAAGTACCTGGCCGCGTGGATCTTCATCGGCATAGCGCTCCTCCTCACCTTTCCCATGGTCCTCACGGTGGTCTATCTGGGCTCTCCGGACCTGGGCGCCATCTTCGTCTCCTACCTGGGGAGCTTCCTCCTGGGGGGCTCCTACCTGGCCATCGGGAGCATGACTTCGGCCGCAACCAAAAACCAGGTCATCGCCTTCATCCTTTCCGTGGTCATCGGGCTGTTCCTGGTCCTGGCGGGCTGGCCGCCGGTGACCAACGTCCTTGCCGGCTGGGCTCCTGCCTTCATCCTGGACGTCGTGTCCGGCTTCTCCGTCATGACCCATTACTCCTCGGTGCAACGGGGCGTCCTGGACCTGCGGGATCTCCTGTATTACTTCTCGCTCATCTTCTTCATGCTGTTCTCCACCGGGGTGATCCTGCATGCACGGCGGGCCAACTGAGGCCGGGACGGAGCGGCTCTATCCGCTCCGTGAAACGAACATACGATACGCGGAGAGCCGTCCGCTGATATTCAGGCAGGCAAAAGGAGCAAATTCCATGGCATCCCAAGAGGGCGACATCAAGAAAGGGCTGCTTTCGGGCTCGGGCCTTTTCATTCTGCTGATCTGCCTCATTTTGTTAAACGTCTTGTTCTCCTTCGTGTCGGTCCGCTTCGACGCCACCGAGCAGAGCATTTACTCGCTTTCGGACGGGACGAAGAAGATCCTGGGCGATCTGACCCAGCCCGTGGACGTGAAGCTCTTCTTTTCCGCCAGCGACCAAAACCTCCCGGTACCGGTGAAGACCTACGCCAAGAGAGTCCAGGAGCTTCTGGAGGAGTATGCCCGGGTCTCCAAGGGCAAGGTGACGGTGGAGGTCTACGACCCGAAACCGGACTCGGACGAGGAGGAGTGGGCGGACAAGTACGGCATCGAGGCGCGCACCGCCGGCGAAGGCGACAAGGTCTACTTCGGCCTGGTGGCCGTGGCCGCGGACCGGGAGGAAGTCATTCCCTACCTGGACCCCAGCCGGGAGCAGCTTCTGGAATACGACCTGACCCGGCTCATCGTCTCCTGCCAGGAAACGCGCAAGAAAGTGGTGGGGATCGTCTCGCCGCTTCCCATATTCGGCGGGGCCGGGACTCCGGGCATGCCTCCCCAGTTCGCCCAGAACGAGCCCTGGTACTTCATCGAGGAGCTCAGAAAAACGTACGAGGTGCGTCAGATCAGCCCGGGCGCCCAGTCGCTCCCCGCGGACCTGGATCTCCTGTTCGTGTTCTACCCCCGGATGATGGGGCCCAAGATGCCCTACCTGATTGATCAATTCGTGCTGTCCGGCAAGAACGCCGTGGTTTATCTGGATCCCCTGGCCATCGTGGACCCCCAGTCCTCTTCCAGCCAAGTTCGTTCCATGAGTTCCGGTGAAATTGACAACGTGATGCGGAAATGGGGAGTGGTCATGGTGCCCGGAAAGGCCGTGGCTGACCTCTCCCAGGCCACGCGGGTGCGGAACCGCTTCAACGTGGTGGAAGAAAGCCCCATGTGGATCACGGTGCGGGGCGACTCCTTCGACAAGAACTCCGTGGTCACTTCGGGTCTGGACTCCATGCTTCTGCCCGTGGCGGGTGCGCTGGAAAAGACGGACAATCCTCCCGCAGAGTGGGAGGAGCTGATCAAGAGCACCAAGGAATCGGACATTCTGGACGCCTTTGCGGCCACCCTGGGAGCCCGCACCATCAAGAACGACTTCGTGGCCCGCGAAAAGGAGTACCCCATGGCGGTCCGGATCAAGGGCTCGTTCAAGACGGCCTATCCGGACGGGCCTCCGGCCGGGGAGGACGATGCGGAGAACCAGCAGCCGAAAAGCATTCCGCCGGGGCATCTGGCCGCCTCCGTAAAGCCGTCCACCATCATCATCCTGACCGATGTGGACAACCTGGCCGATGACTTCTACCTGGTAAAGCAGAACTTTTTGGGTTTCACCATGGTGCGCATGTTCAACGACAACTTGAACTTCCTCTTGAACGCCTGCGAGATCCTGACGGGAGAGGAGAACCTTGCCCAGGTCCGGACAAGGGGAAAGTTCGAGCGCCCCTTCACCCGCGTTCTGGATCTGGAGGCCCAGGCCCAGAAGAAGTGGCTGGACAAGGAGCAGGAGCTCATGTCCCAGGCGGAGGAGACCAACCGCAAGCTGACCACGCTGGAAAACCAGAAGAACGAGGACCAGCGGATGGTGGTGAGCCCGGAGCAGAAGGCCGAGATCGAACGCTTCAAGGAGCAGCAGCGGGAGATCAACAAGGAGCTCAAGACCGTCCGCAAGAACCTGCGGGCGGACATCGAGCGCCTGGGCCGGATTTTGAAGGTGGTCAACATCTTCGCGGTCGCGTTCCTGGTGTGCCTGGCGGGACTCATCTTCGCAGCCTACCGGCATCGGAAAACCCGGGGATAAAAGGCGGCGAGCGAACGGATATCTCAGGAAAGCGTTTCCGACAGTAACGAAAGGGTTATCTCGCCATGAGGAAGAAGACTTTCATCGCCCTTCTGGCGCTCTGCGCGGCGGCGGCTCTCATTACCGCAGCCTACCTGTACCTCGCCCGGCCCAAGAAGCCGGAGGTTGCGATGGGCGCCCTCCTGTACCCTAATCTGGACGTGAACCGGGTGGCGGATATCAAGGTTTCCTCCAGCACGGGCGACTTCTCCGTGAAGAAAACCGAAGCCGGCTGGCTTTCGGGCAGGGATTTCTATTACCCCGCCGACTTCGACAAGGTGGTCCGGTTCCTGAAGGGCCTCTCCGAACTCAAGGTGGGGAGGGTTTTTTCCGCGGACATGGAGACCCTGGCGCGGCTTGCGTTGCGGGAGCCCGATGACAAGAACGCCTCCGCGGGGGAAAAGGCGGCGCAGTTCGTGTTGCGCGACAAGGACGGCAAGACGATTCTGGCCGTTTTGGCGGGGCGCCAGCGCGAGGGAAAGGAGTCGCAGCAGTTCGCGGGCAACCAGTTCAAGATGCCGGCGGGCCAGTATATCCGCAAGCAGGGCTCGGACACGGTCTACGTGGTGGACCGCTTCTTCGAGATGGAGGAGCAGAAGCCCGCGGACTGGATGGATAAGTTCCTGACCCGGGTGGACGCGGGCGACGTCATGCGCATCTCGCTCACCAATGTGGAAGGGGGCCGCGAGATCCCCATCTACGAGCTCGTCCGCCCGGCCAAGGACAAAGACTTCGAGGCGGTGGGCTTTCCTCCGGATGAGAAGATAGCCAAGGCCGACGTGAACCGCATGGCCCAGTTTCTGTCCGCCCTCTCCTTCGACGACGTGCAGAAGGCGGATCCCAACGCAAGCAAGGACGGGCACGTTTTCCGGTTCACCCTGCAAAACGGCGTGGTGTATTCGGTCCGCTTCGCCGCGCCCTCCACGCCCCTGGGCTGCCAGGTGGCGCTCTCCGTGTCGTACGCGCCCGAAACGGCCGTGAGCGATGCCTTGAATAAAACGCAGGAGGCCGGTGCGGAGCAGACGGCCCGGGCGGAGGGCCAGGCCGCCACCCCGACGGTCAAGAGCCCGGCGGAGAAAGCCGCCGAGATCGCCGCTTCCGTGGAGAAGTCCAACCAACAGCTCGCGCCTTGGGTGTTCACCCTGGGCAAGTGGCGCTGCGACTCCCTTGTCCGCGCCCGGGAGGATTTGGTGGAAAAGCAGTAGAAGCTGTTTCAAAACCCCATCTGACGTTCCAGGGCGGCGTTCCTTCGCCTTCTCAAAAGGCTCGCATACAAACTGTATGCACCGCTTTTCGTCTTTCCCGCGCCTTGCCCTGAAACGTGATCCGGGGTTTTGAAACAACTTATCAAACTCATCTCAAAATACTTTATCTATAAGGCCTATTAGATTTTTTAATACCATTTCCTTTCCCGGCGAAAGAGACTTTTGATGTTATATTGGGCACTAAATCTTGAATGGCTGCCTTTTCACTTGGAGTAAAAAAGTTTTGAGGAAAAGGGGGGGGGTGCGGGGGAGAGGGAAAAGTCACTCTTTTCAAAAGGGGTTTTCACCCCTCCCCCGCAAAAGGCCTTCCTTTGTTATTTTGTGATAGCCTCTATTAAAACCGCTTCCCAGGAAGGGGCGGGCATTGCCGGAAACGGCATGATCGCGAAGTCCGGCCCGGTCAAGACTGGCGGAAGCAACTCGGCAATTCAAAAATCAAAGGGCGAAGGCGGGATGTTTTCCCCCCTTCGCCCTTTGCGTTTTTCCCGATGCCGCCGGGCTCCCCGGCGTTAACTCGGATCATGCTGAGCCGAACCGAAGCTCGTGAACAGCTTCTACCAAACCCTCGCGCCCACCCCTTATTTCAGCCGCACCGCGTCCCCGATCCTGATGTCCGCGTTCTCGCCGGGCTGGTAGATGTATCCCGTGCAGGTCTTGGGGTAGATTTCGGTGATGACGAAGCGGGCCAGGTAGTTGCAGTGCTCCGTTGCCCGCACGCCGTCGCCCGTGAAGATGGAGTCCTCGTAGGAGACTACGTAGCCCTGCATGCCGGGGATGAGGCCGTGGTTTTCTCCCACGTCAATGGCGATGCGGTTTCCGTCAATGGAAACCACGTGGGCCTGCTGGAAGTTGGGGGATACAGGGTTGGGGAAGACCTTGAAGATGTCCTCGGCGATTTTGGCGATGTCCTCCCGGTTGTATTCCAGCTCCGACTTGGTGCTGCGGAAGTAGCGCACGGTGGACCTCTCGGCGAAGAGCACGATCTGCCTCTGGGTGCTCACGATGCGATAGTCAATGGTGAACTCGCCGTTGTCCTCGGCGCCCGTGCGGGAGGTGATGTAGACCAGCAAAAGGCCGTCGGCGCGGTCGCGGATCTGCTGGGCGGTTCTCTCCTGGTCCTTGAGGCGGCTATACTCCCGCAGGGCGAGCTCTTCCTGGGCCGTGAAGTCCGCGGGCTTGGGAGCGGCCTGCGCTGCGGGCGGCGCCCCCGTTCCTTCCGCGGTCGCAGCCGGCGTCTCGGTCTGCCGCATGAGGGCCCGCTCCAGCCACGCAGGGTCCAGGTCCACCAGTTCCCAGCGGTCGTAGAGGTTGAAGCGCCGGGTCTTGAATATCTCGGTGTACAGGATGTCCGCCAACGACTTGCGGAGGTCGCCCGCCTTGTTGGAGATGTCTATGCAGTTGGGGATCACCAGGGTGAAGTACTGGCTGGACGGCTCGATGGTGGAGCGCTTTCCTTCGGGCCGCAGCAAGGGCGGAAAACCGCCGAAGGCCTGGGGAACCCCGCTGGCGTAGGACATGGGAGGAGTAACGCTCTTGAAGTAGAAGACCTCCTTTTTCTTAAGGCAGGAAAAGGTGGCGCACACTGAGAGCAAAACCAGGAAGATCAGTATCTTTCTCATTTCACGACTCCTTGCGGAGGGTTGGGTCCCTCGGTATCGGCAAATGACGGGCGGAAGAGATTTTATTTCTTTTCCCGGCTCTCCAGCTCGATGAGCTTTTTTTGGTTCTTCTCCCAGGTTTGCAGCCCGCCGAAGGCTCCCGCTTCGTTTACGATCCGTTTCACCGTGGTCATGTCTCCCATCTTGAAGGCGAGATAGGTGCGCCACGCGCGGAAGTACTCGGGCCCGGAAAGGGGCGCCCCGGAGCGTTCCAGCACGGGGATGGAGAACTTCACCTCGTTCTTGTCGTAGCCGGTGGCCAAGGCTTCCAGCTCCATCATGCCCTTGATGGGCTCGCCGGTGACAGCCGCGTACTCGAAGGCCGCATAATCGGCGGCCGGGAAAAACACGTTCTTGGGGTGCATGGCCCGGATGTCGCCGTCCATGGAGTACCCGACGGAGCTGTCCCACTCCTGCCACTTGGCCTGGTACTTGATGCGGTCCGCTTCCTTGAGGTTGGACTGGGAGGAGGCAAGGTAGGAGGAGAGGCTCTTGTTGTCCACCAGGGGCTTGGTTAGGTTGACGATGTTCCGGATCTCCGTTCCGCACTGCACCTTCCGCATGAGGTAGTAGAAGTTCGCCCCTTCGTTCTTCTTGGCCAGCTTGTCCCACTCGCCCATGAGGATCATGAGCCCGGGATTGCTCTTCCTTGCCCTCTGGGAGTAATCGTAGCCGGCCACCGCCCCGTAAAGGTTCCGGATCATTCCGGCGTACTTCGCCAGGTTGTAGTCGGAGGTGTCGGTCTCGAGGGTGAGGAAGAAGTCTCCCTGGGCCGCGTATTCTTCGGGGTTGAACTCCGCGGGCAGGGGCAGGGGGATGTCCAGCAGAGGCCGGGAGAGCTCGGCGCGCGAGCGGGACACGGCGTCAATGGTCCACTGCTCAAGCTCCGGCAGGGTGGCCTCGGTGCCCTCATAGCCGCAGGCCGTGAGGAGCACGCCGGAAAAGTCAACGGTCCGCAAGGCCCGGGAGTAAGTGGAAGCCCAGTTGGAGTTCTCGAAGGGTTTGGTGCCCGCCGATGCCTTGCGCAGCGCATCTTCGACGGAGGCCGGGTCCTTGCCCCGCTTGGAATCCAGGAAGGCCCGCCAGCTGTAGTAAAAGGCTTCCTTGTCCCGGAACCAGCCGTCCTTGTAAAGCTTCTCCAGCAGTGCGTCGGCCTCGTCGTACTTGCCCTGCATGGCCAGGAGCTCGGCCTTCACGATGAGGCCGTCCCGGTAGTCGGAATCCACCGAAAGCGCCGTGGAAACGCACTCCTGGGCCCGCATGAGCATTTTTTCCGCGTTCTGGGTCCAGTCGTATTTCCTCTCGTACCAGTCGGGCAGGTTGCCCGAAAGGCAGGAGTAGCGGTTCTTGTATTCCGGTGCGAGCTTGAGGAATGTCAAGAAGTCGTCGGTCCGTGAGTAGAGGGAGTACATGGCCAGGTAGGTGGTGGCCAGGTAGGCGCGGTAGATCTTGTCCTTGGGGTTTCTCTCCGAAAGCGTCTTCCACTGCTCGGCCAGCTTTTCGAGCTTCTTCAGAAGAGTTTCCACGCCCTCGTAGATGCTCCTGTACCCGCAGAGGTTTTCCTCCTGCTGGTCGGAAAAGAGCGCGCTCCGTTTGTTGCTGACGGTATGGAGCTGGCTGGTGAGGTGGTCCAGGTCCTCCAGGGTTTCCTGGGTTCTGGCCTGCAGGGTCACCTTGTCCAGTGCTCCTTCGGCCTCCTGGGCCGCGCAGGGCCGCAGGGAGGGCGGGATCAGCGTCAGAAGCAGCCCGGCCACGGCCGCGGTGAGGATGCGCTTAAGTTCCATGTTCTGCCTCCTTGAAGAACTCGATCACCACCTCCACGCGGACCTTGGCGTCGAAGGTGCGGTGCACGGTGTTGCAGTATAGCCGGTAAACGGAGCTCTCATACTCCTTCCGCGTGGGCGGGCGCCCCTGGAAGTACTCCTGGGCGGCCTGGCTCGCCGCCAGGGCGCAGGCCCGGCCCATGGACTCCGCTGTGGCGCGCGCGGAGACGGAAACGGTGGGGTGTCCCGGCGGGCCGCTGGGAGGGGAGATCTCGGGAAGCTCCCAGGAGCCGTCCGCAAGGACCGGCACATGGTCCGGGCCGGACGGGGCCGGCGGCCGGGTTGCTGGTTCCGTCAGGGGCGGGGCGGAAGAGGGCTGCGCCGCAACCGCCGCGATTTCCCGCCTGGGAGGTTCCGCTGCCGCCTTGCCCCCTTCGGCCAGGGCCAGCGGCATGCCGAAGTCGTAGCTTCCCCCCTGGGTAGGCGATTGCCGGGTGCGCGGATCGCCGGTGACGGCCTGGTATGCATACTGATAGGCCTCGCTCACCGTCACGATGCCGTCGCGGTCCCGGTCCGCCTTGCCGGATAGCCCCTCGATCCAGGCGCGGGTGAAAAGCCCGCGGCCGTCCTGCTCCACGGAAACCTGGGAGCCGGAGCTGGCCGTGACGAAGGCCGTTCCCTGGGATGCGCGCAGGCGCTCCATCATCTGATCGTTGATCTGGTTGCGGCTTGCCCCCCGAATGCTTCCCAGGAAGTTGCCGCTGTGGCAGGCGTCCACCACCAGGAGCTTTTTGTTGGCCGGGATCTCGTTCTGGACCCAGAGAGCGAACTCGTCAAAGAGGATGGCCGTGGCCTCCAGATCGGAGAGGTCGGAGTCATAGGCCAGGAGGTAGGACCGGTTTCCGGCTTCGGGTCCGGCGATGCCGTGGCCTGCAAAGAAAACCAGGAACTGGTCATTTTCCCCCGCTTGCCGCCCCAGCGTGAGAAAAGCCCGCCGAATGGCCCGCACCGAGGCCTGGCTGTCCTTGAGCAGCACCAGGCGGTCCTTGGGCACGTGTTGCGGCCCCGCCAGGAAGTCGTAGTAGGCCTGGGCGTCGTTGGCCGCCCCGGCCAGGTCCGGCAAGCCTTGCTCCCCGCGGGCTTTTCGGTCGTTCTGATAGTCGGAGATGCCGATGATGATGGCCCATTGCTTGCTTTCGGCGCCGGCCAGCCGGACGCCGCGCTCCTGGGCCGGCGCCCGCCCGCTGCACGCCAGGGCGGCCAGAACGAAAATGCAGGTGAGCAGGATAGGGGAGTCGCTTCGTTTCATGGCAGGGCCGGCAACTATGAATGAACGGGAACGAGCTATGCCGATCCTATCAGAAAACGTCCCCGATGCAACTGCAAAACCCCGTGTATTATTAGGGAAAGGGAATGGGGGCCAAGCGGTTGCCGGATAGGGGGGAGTTCAACCGCGAAAATGCCTTCCCTGGAAGGAGCCGCGGCGGGAAAGCTCCTCCCGGATCAGGGCCAGGGTCCGGGCCTTGCCGCCCAGGGCCCAGGAAGGGGCGACGAGCTCTTCGGGATGCGGGTCGCCGGTGAGGCGCTGGATCACCGTGGCGGGAGGCAGGCGCTCCAGGAAGTCGGCAACGAGGGACACGTACTCCTCCCGGTCGAGCGGGCGGTATTCCCCCTGCCGGTAGAGAGCCTCCATGCCTGTTCCCTTCACCACGTATAAAAGATGCAGCTTCACGCCGTCCAGGCCCAGGCCGGCGATGAAGTCCGCCGTTTTCATCATGTGCTCCCGGGTTTCGCCCGGTAGGCCCAGGATCACGTGACCGCAGATTCGGATCCCCCGCCCCCGCGTGCGGGCCACGGCGTCGGCGAAGCAGGCCGCGTCGTGGCCGCGGTTTATGCGGGCAAGGGTTTCATTGCAGGCGGATTGGAGCCCGTACTCCGCCCAGAAGTGTGTTTTCCGGGCCAGCTCCTCCATCAAGGCCAGCACGGGCTCGGGAACGCAGTCGGGGCGGGTGCCCACGGAGAGCCCGGCCACGCCTTCGCAGGAGAGCGCCTCCTCCCAGAGGCTGCGCAGAAGAGCAACCGGAGCATGGGTGTTGGTGAAGGACTGGAAGTAGGCCAGGAACTTGCGGGCGCCGTAGCGGCGGGAAAGGAAAAGCCGGCTGCGTTCGATCTGCCGAGAGACGCTCAGGCCTTCCCGTGCTGCTCCCGTGCCCGATCCCCGTGCGTTGCAGTAGAGGCAGCCTCCCCGCGCGATGGTCCCGTCGCGGTTGGGGCAGCCGAGCCCTGCGTCCACCGTGATCTTGTGGACCCTGCAGCCGAAGGTTTGGGAGAGGTATCCGGAAAAGCCTCGGTAAAGCTCGTCCGTCATTCGGATATCTTCTTTTCCCGGCTCTGGACGTAGGCGTCCCGCATGGCTTCGTAGGGATCGAGGGCCATGGCCTTGAGGGTTTCGTAATCGCCCAGGGTGAAGGTGGTGTCGTTCACGACCTGATAGGCGGCGATTCCCATGGAAAGGGAGAAGGGCTTGATATAGGACTCGATGTTGGTGAAGCGGTCTCCGCCGAAGCCCACCAGGTCGCGCAGGGTGAAGGGCCCCAGGACGGGAATGACCAGGTAGGGACCGGGGTCCACGCCCCATTTCCCCAGGGTCTGGCCCATGTCCTCGGTTCCGCCGAACATTTCCGGCTTCTTCTCGGCGATGTCGGTGAAACCCAGGAATCCTACGGTGGAGTTGTAGAAAAAACGCCCGAACTGGGCCTCGGCCTCATGTCCCTTTCCCTGGAGCAGGCAGGACAGGAAGCGGGTGGGAAAGCCCAGGTTGATGAAGAAGTTGCGTATGCCCTTGCGGAAGAATTGGGGGGTCACGGCCCGGTAGCCCCGGGTCACGGGCTTGAGGATCCAGTAGTAGAACTTGTCGTTCACGTGGTATATGGCCCGATTGAAGGGCGCAAAGGGGTCGCGCACGCTCACGGCCTGGGCCTTCTGGGTGTCCTCCTCGTCCAGGAAGTCCAGGTTGTCGTTGGTGAGCTCCTGGTCCGCGTCCGGCGAATGGGCCTGGTCCTGGGCCTTTGCCGCAGCCGGAGCGGTCGCATCGCTTGCCTCCTCGGCCGGATTGGCGGCCAGAAGGAGCGGCCCGGCCGTGGCCTGGGCGCGGCTTCCCGCGCAGCCCCAGAAGCAGAGGCAAAGCATGATGGGAGCGATGAAAAGGATCGGGCGGCGTTTCATGGATGTCATACTTCCCGGAAAAGGTGTTCGGCGTATTGCGGTCGCAAGGTATGGTCGGATGAGGACAAGCCGGGAACGCGGAACTCCGGGTGCCCCGCCGCCTTTCAATCCTCGATGATGTCCCCGGTGCGCTGCTTTTCCACCTTTTCCTGCAGGGTCTTGATGAGCGACGCAGGTTTCTCGTTCACCAGGATCTTCTCGAACTGGGAGCGGTAGTTCTTCACCAGGCTGACTCCTTCCACATTCACGTCGTAGATGCGCCAGCCGCCTTCCTTTTCGTACACGCTGTAGTCAATGGGCAGAAAGCCGTCCTTGAGCACCACCTTGGTGTGCACCACGGCTTTGCCGGGCGCCACCATATCCTGGCCCGTGACCAGGATTTTCTCGCCTGCGTAAGCCTTCTGGATCTTGGCCAGGTAGATGTTGGACAGGAACTCGGTGAACAAATCGCGGAACTCCCGGCGCTCGTCCGTCGAGAAGACGAGCCAGTTGCGGGCCAGCGCCCTCTTGGCGATCTCCGTGTAATCGAAGACGGGGTCTATGATGAGCTTGAGCTCCGCACGCTGCTTTTGCTGCAAGGCCTTGTCGGCGTTCTTGTAGGCCGGGTTGTCCAGAATGGCCACCGCCTGGTCCATGGGGCCGCGAATGGCTTCCTGGGGCTGCTGCCCCGCTCCTGCGGAAACGGGAAGGGTGAGCAACAGGGCCGCGGCGAGAATAAGCGCTGTTTTTTTCAATGAGCTCTCCTTGCTGTGATAGCTTCGGGCGGCTGTGAGAAAGAAGAATGAGGCCCTCCCCGAAAGGTTTTCCCGACTTTTTTACTTAAGGCGGACGAAAGGCATTCCTTTTAGAGAAGCGGAGATTATTGGAAAATCATGCAGGATCCGTCCCAAAGCTCGTTGTATTTTCCTATTAATGATTACTCCTTTTCGGCCCCGGTCAAGGTCGGTCCGGCGCTTTCGCGCACGCCGGGCCGGGCGGCGGCCAAAGGCGTTACTTCACGTTCCCGAACACGTACTTGCTCACCAACTCCTCGATGTCCACCGCAGATTCGGTCTCGGTGATGAGCCCGTCGTTTCCCAAGGGTTCCTCCGAGGCGCCGGGGGAGATCTTGATGTACTTGTCCCCGATCAGACCCGCGGTCTTCACCGATGCGATGACGTCTTCGGTAAGGGGCACGTCCTTGCGGATCTTCATCCAGACGTCCGCCACCATGCGCTCCTTGTCCAGCCGGATGGCGTCCACCTGGCCCACGGAAACCCCCGCGATCTCCACCGCCGCGCCCCTGCGCAGGCCCGCCACGGAGGCGAACTTGCCGTGCACCTGGTAGGTGTCGCCGGAGAAGAACTGGACCTTGCCCAGCTCGATGGTCAAATAGCCAACGCAGGCAAGCCCGATGAAAACGAAGATCCCCACGGTGGTTTCCAGGGTGGAACGCTTCATAAATCCCCCGATGGCGCTTCCCGGCCTTTCGCTCAGCAGACCTGGAAGGAAAACAGGTTGTTCTTGTTGGACTGGGCCTCGTTCAAGACATCCTGGATGGTGGAGTCCTCCCGGGCTTGGGCGAACCCGGCGCTCACCGAGAAACAGAAGCCGGGGTAGGGCTGGATGCCGAAGATGCGGCTCTTCTGAATCGCCCCGGCCAGCCGGTTCATGAGCTCCTGGGTGGTGTCCAGGTCGGTGTTGGGAAGGACGGCCAGGATCTGGGAGAGCCCGAAGCGCGCGCAGGTGTCGGAGAGCCGCAGGTGCCTTTTCAGCTCGATGGCGAAGTTGCGCATGACCGTCTGGCCTGCCACGTGGCCCACGTTCTGGTTGATATCCTCCAGGTTCTCGATGGTGAGTACAATGAGAGAAAACACCGTGGAGAGACGCTGGAGCTGGTCCATCTCGGCGTTGTAGCGCTTGGCCAGCTGGGCCTGGGTGTCCATGCCCGTGAGCACGTCGTGGGGCGTTTCCAGGCCCCGCAGGAAGCGCTGGACCACCGGGTCGGGGCTGGTCTGGATTTCGTCGGGCGTGCCTTCGAACTGGACGCGGCCGTCGTTGAGCATGGCCACCCTCTGGGCGATGAAGAAGATGTCCGGGATGTCGTGGCTCACCACAACGCCCGTGAAGGCGAAACGTTTTTGATAGTCAGAGATCATGGCGTGGACCGCGGACTTGCGGATGGGATCCAGGCCGGTCGTGGGCTCGTCGAAGAGCACCACCTTGGGGTCGGTGACGAGCGCCCGGGCCAGGGCCACGCGTTTTTTCATGCCGCCGGAGATCTCGGAGGGGTATTTATCGCCGATGCGGCGGATATCCAGCTCGGCCATGCGGTTTTCCACGGCCTGCTTGAGCGCGTCTCCGACGTGGGTCCTTTTTTCCGACAGCGGAAGCGCGATGTTCTCGAACACGGTCATGGAGTCGAACAGTGCGGTTCCCTGGAACACGTAGCTTATCTTCTTTCGCAGCTCGCGGCGTTCGGCCTTGGAGACGCGGTTTACGTTCTTGCCTTCCACCAGGATGACCCCGGAGTCAGGCTCCATGAGGCCGATGATGTGCTTTAAAAGCACAGACTTCCCGCCGCCGCTCTTTCCGATGATGACGGAGATCTCCCCCTCATAGATGGAAAGGTTCACCCCGGCGAGGACCGTCTGCCCGCCCAGGGTCTTGCGCACGTCTCTAAGCTCGATGAGGGGCTCTTTCATGGCTTTTCGATCCGGCCGGCTCCGGATGCGGACTTTTATCGTAAAAAGGAGGTGAGCACGTAATCGGACAGGAGGATGAGCACGCAGGACATTACCACGGCGGTGGTGGTGGAGTTGCTCACGCCGCGCGCGCCGTACCCTTCCGGCCGCAGGTGGGTGGTGTAGCCCTGGTAGCAGCAGATGGTGGTGACCACCACGGCGAATACCAGGCTCTTGGTGAAGCCGCCCATGACGTCCGCCAGGTCCACGCCCGTGTCCACCCGGTAAAAGTACAGATAGGGGTTCATGTTGAGAAGCATGGAGCCGCTCAGGAACCCTCCGACTATCCCCACCACATCGAAGAGCGCCGTCAGCAGCGGAAAGGAGAAAAGGGCGGCCGCGATGCGCGGGCTGATGAGCGTGCGGATGGGGTCAATATCCATGGTTTTTAAGGCGTCAATCTGCTCGGAGATGCGCATGACGCCGATTTCGGCCGCCATGGCGGACCCGGCACGGGCTGTAACCATGATGGCGGCCAGCACGGGCCCCAGCTCCCGCACCAGGCTGGCGGCCACGCCCGCGCCCAAAAGCCCCTCGGAGCCGTAGTCCACCAGCATGTAATAGCCCTGAAGGCCCAGCACCATTCCGGTAAAAAGCCCCGTAAGCGAGATGATGAGCATGCTGCGGGCGCCGATGAAATGGATCTGGTCCAGAATCTTCCTTAACTGGAAGGGGTACAGGAAGATGTAGGCGAAGCCCTTGAGGAAAAAGATGTGGACGCTTCCCAGCTCCTGGACGAAGCCGAGGAAACCCCTGCCCAGCCGGGTGAAGGGTGAAAGCGTTTTGATGGTGCTGTCGGGCATGGGCCCCCCTGGTTCAAAAGAATGAATATTAGGCGGATACCGTCCTCTTGTCAAATGGCGGCGCCGCTCGGCCGGCGCAGGGCTTGGCGGAAGGGGAGAGGTGCTCGATAACCGCCGGGCCGTTTCATCCGGCGCATCATTTTGCTTTGGGCTCCGGCCGGGCTCCGGCGGGGAAGCGGATCCATCCAGCGCGGGCCATGGACGGCACCCAGAAGAGGTCCGCCAGGAGCGCCACTACGAGGCAGGCGGGCAGGAGGGTTCCCAAGATATGGACGGAGAAGTAGTCGGAGATGGCAAAGGGAGCGAAGCCGGCGGCCAGGATCACGGTGGTCATGATCATGGCGCGGCCAGCGTAATGCATGGAGCTTCCCAGGGCTGCGCCCAGCTCGCCCGTCTTCTCCTTCTCCACGCGGAGCCGGGTGAGGAAATGGATGGTGTCGTCCACCCCGATGCCGATGGCGATCATGAGCACCGCCATGGTGTCGGTGTCGGTCTTGTCCCAGAAGAACCCTGCCCATGCCAGCAAGGAGAGGAGGGGAAGCACGTTGGGAAGCATGGAGATGAGCCCGATCCGGACGGACCGGAGCGCCGCCATCATGCAGATGGCGACCGTGATGAGGGAGAAGGCGAGCCCCCGGGCCTGACCCGCCAGGATGTCGTCCAGCCACTCGCCGATGAGGTACTTGAGCCCCAGGGGCTCCGCCGTGACTTTGCCCTTGTAGATGCCTTGGGCGATTCGGGCGATTTCGTTACCCGTGTTGGAGGCTTCGATCACCCCCGCGTCCTTGAGGCGCACGGAGAGCCGCATGGTCTTGCGGTCCTCGGAAAGCAGCCGGTCCAGGTCCCGGCCGCCGGACATGTCAAACAGGAAGAGCAGCTGGACCAGAGCCTCCCGCGTCTGCGGCAGCGGGTTTTGCTCCGCCTGCTCCGGGCTGATCTCGCGATAGAGCTTGCGGACCAGGTCCAGGACGGACACAGCCTGGACAACGTTGGGCATGGCCTGGATTCGTTTTTCCAGCTGGGCGGTTTGCAGGAAGGTTTCCGGGTCCAGGAGGTCGGTTCCTTTCCCGGATGCCAGGTAGATGTCCAGGGTATCCGTGCCGGGGAAGTGCTTGTTGAAAAAAGAGAGCCCCTTCTGGATCTGGTTGCGGGGTGAGAAGCGTTCGGAGAACTGGGTCTCGAAATGGATGCGGGATGCGCCAACCAAACATACGGCGAAAAGGAGGAAGAAGATGGCGTTCACCACCCGGTGGTGCCGCTCGGAAACCCGGTTGATGCCGGAGATGATCCGGGTGAAGACTCCTTGCAGGGCCCCGGTCGCGCCCCGCATGAGGGGCCGGGGCGCGCGCATGAAGGAAAGGAGGACCGGCATGATGGTGATGGTGATGAAGAGGGCGGCGGAGACGCCGAAGCCCAGGAGCACGCCGGTCTGGCGGAAAACCGGCGTGGGCACCAGCGCCAGGGAGACGAAGCCGAAGAAGGTGGTGACCGAAGTGTACAAGCAGGCAGCTCCCACCTCGCGTCCCATGTTGCGCAGGGCCTGGTCCTTGGTCGTTCCCGCGGTGATGTCCAAAAGGTAGGCCGAGCACAGATGGATCACGTCGGAAAAGCAGATGATGAGGACGATGCCGGGGATCGAGGTGGTGAAGATGTTCAAGTGGCCGTAAAGGATGATGGCGAGCCCCATGGTCCAGGCTACGCTCATGCCCGTGATGACCATAGTGAGGAGCACCGGCCAGACCCTCCGGAACATGAGGTAGACCGTCACGAAGAGGATCAAGCAGGTGATGGGCAGGATCTCCCGGAAACTCACCCGCGCCTGGCGCAGGCATTCGGACAGGACCGCGGAGATGCCCCCTACCTGCAAGGTGTCGGACGGAAAGCCGTGGTCCTCCAGGATGGCTTTGATCCGGTCCATGGCCCCGGGGCCGGTCTCCCACTCGTTTCCGTTGGAGGCCATCTCCGCGATGACCACCGCGTGCTGCCCGTTCTCCGTGATGAATATTCCCGAGGTAAGCTCGTCCCGATTGAGGTAGTTCAGAAGCTCGCCCCTGCGCTCCGGGCTCTGGGCGAACAGGTCGCCGTAATCGGAGATGGTGAGCACGTCCTCTTCGGAGCGGATGTACTGGGCGTCGGCGAAGCTCTGGACGCGGCCTACGCAGTCCAGGGCTGAGATCTCGTCGCAGGCGCGGCGCAGCCTTTTGACGGCGTCCGGCGAGCACAGGTCGCCGGAGGTGATGCCCACGATGAGGAGGTTGTCGGAGGCGAACTCCCGGTTGCGTTCCTCGTAGCGGTCGTAGCGGGGGTTGTTGGCGAAGAAGATCTCTTCGATGGAGGAGGACACCCTGGCCTGCGAGAAGTGCCAGCCGAAGAATGCCGTGATGAGCGCCAGGATGAAGAGCACCGCAAAACGGTGCCGCAAAAGCCATTCGATATAGCGGACCATGAGAGCCCCGGATCAGGATCTAGGTGGAGAGCGCCTGGCGTTCTTCCTCGAAATCGGCGAAGGCAAGGGCGATTTCGCGGAAGGTTTCGCTGATGGCCAGGAAGGCGTCGGCAACCTGGGGGTCGAACTGGGTGCCCCTTCCTTCGGCGATGATGGAAACCGCCTTGTGGTGGGGTACCGGGCTCTTGTAGACCCGTTTGCTCACCAGGGCGTCGTAGACGTCCGCCACGGCCATGAGCCGGCCGCACAAGGGGATGTCCGGGCCGGAAAGCCCGCGGGGATATCCTTTGCCGTCCCAGCGCTCGTGGTGGGAGTAGGCGATGTCTCGGGCATGGGCCAGGAAGGAGTTCTCGGTGGTTCCCAGGAGCTTCTCCGCGCGGGAGATGGCCTCCTTGCCATAGACCGTGTGGAGCTTCATGGTTTCGAACTCATCGGGGGTGAGCTTGCCGGGCTTGAGCAGGATGGCGTCGGGTACGCCCACCTTTCCGATGTCGTGGAGCGGGGCGGACTTGTGGATCCAGGACAGGCTCTCCTCGGAGAGCTCGCCGGGGAATTCTCCCAGGGAGAGCAGGTGCCGGCCCAGGGCCTCCACGTAACGCTGGGTGCGCATGATGTGGCCGCCCGTCTCATTGTCCCGCGTTTCCGCAAGGGACGCCAGGCTCTGGATGGTGACCTCCTGGGTGATGGCCAGCTCGCGCGTGCGCTGCGCCACCAGGAGCTCCAGATGGTTCTGGTGGAGCTTGAGCTGCATGTGGTTGCGGACGCGCGCCAGGACCACCGGGGGGGATACGGGCTTGGTGAGGTAGTCCACGCCGCCCGCCTCCAGGCCGCGGGTCTCGTCCTCGTTGTCGGCCATGGCCGTCACGAAGAGGACCGGTATTCCGCGGGTGGACGGGTCGGCCTTGAGCCTGCGGCAGACCTCGTAGCCGTCCATGCCCGGCATCATCACGTCCAGAAGGATCAGGTCCGGCGGGGTTTCGCTTCCTGCGATGCGCAGGGCGTCCGGGCCGCTGCGGGCCGCCGAGACGGCGTAGTCGTCCTTCAGGATGAGGTTCAGCACGTTGATGTTGGACGGCATGTCGTCCACCACGAGGATGCGCTGGCGGGGCCGGCTCATGAAATATCCTTCCCTGCTGCCTTGCCGGAAAGCAGGTTCTCCGCAACGGCAAGGGCTTGGGTGAACTCGAACTCGTTTAAGAGCTTGCCCAGGCTCCGGGTCTCCTGGGGAAAGACCCGCGCGAGATTCGGCGCGAGCTCCAGGAAGGCATCCTGGGCCGCGGTGTCGTTTTGGGCGATGAGGTCCCGCAGTGCGGAGAGCTTTTCCACGATTCCGTCAAAATCCTCAGCCGGAGCGTCGGGCGCCGGTGCGACGGCTTCCGGTTCGCTGAGAGCGGCCAGGCCGGCCAGGGCAGGGGCCAGCAGGTCCGAAAGCTCGTCGCAGAGGGAGGGGAGGGCGGCGGAATGCGCCCGGGCGGCCTTCTCGGCCCGGGCGGCCGCTTCGGAGATTTCCCTGGCCCCCAGATTTCCCGCCACACCTTTCAGCGCGTGGCTCAGGCCGGCCGCAGCGTCGAAGTCGGACCGGGAAACCGCCTGCCGGAACTCATCGGCAAATCCGCGGTAGTTGCCTTCGAATCGAAGGAGCAGATCCCGGTAAGCTTTCTTGTTTCCCATGAGACGAGCCACGGCCTCGCCCGCGTCGAAGCCGGGAACCTGCGGGACCGTAACGTCCTCCATGACGTTGGGCCTTTGCCGTTGCGGCGTTGTTCCTCCGGACCTCACCCAACGCAGGAGGGTGCTGAAAAGTTCGTGGGGGTCAATGGGCTTGGTCACGTGGTCGTTCATCCCGGCGGCCAGGCTCTTGGCCCGGTCACCGGCCATGGCGTGGGCGGTCATGGCGATGACGGGAAGCTCCGCCCGGCCCGCGTCGGAACGGATGGCGCGGGTGGCCTCGTAGCCGTCCATGACGGGCATCTGGACGTCCATGAGCACGGCGTCGAAGTCGGTGGCGGCCACGCGGTTCAGGGCTTCCAGGCCGTTGTCCGCCAGGGTCACGTGGATTCCCGCCTGCTCCAGGATCTCCCGCGCCACCTGCTGGTTGATGGCGTTGTCCTCCACCAGCAGGACCTGCGCCCCGGCAAGCGCCGACCATGCGTTTTCGTCCTCGGCCCTCCGCGCGCGCTTGCCTGCGGCGGGAAGGAGCCTGCCAAAGGCCTGCATGACCGCGTCGAACAAAAGCGAGCGCGTCACGGGTTTTTCCAGGAAGCGGTCAATGCCCAGCGCCTCCGCCTGGCGGGCCACTTCTTCGCCGCCGTAGGCTGTGAGCATGAGGATGCGGGGCCTTTTCTCACCGTATGCTTCGATGATGCGCCGGGAGGCTTCGATCCCGTCCATGCCCGGCATCTTCCAGTCCATGACCACCAGGCCGAAGGGCTTTCCTTCCTTTTCGGCCCGGGCGATCTCGTCCAGCGCAGACCGGCCGGAGTCCGCCACGGCCACGGAAAAGGAGAAGGACTCGAGCATGGAGGACAGGATCATGCGGGCGCTTTCGTTGTCGTCCACTAGAAGCACGGGCATGCCCCGGAGCTCGGTTTCCGGGATGAAGCTGCGCGGCGGCTGGGTGGCTTTTTTCCCCAGGGCCGCGGTGAAGGTGAAGAGGGAGCCCCGGCCCGGCGTGCTCTCGGCCTTGATGCTGCCTCCCATGAGCTCGGTGAGGCTCTTGGAGATGGCCAGGCCCAGCCCCGTGCCGCCGTACTGGCGGGTGGTGGAGGTGTCGGCCTGGGAAAAGGCCTCGAAGAGCTGGGCGAGCTTCTCCGGCGGAATGCCCACGCCCGTGTCCCGCACCGAGAAGCGGAGCATGGCCGTTTCGCCTTCCGTCTTCTCCAGGGAGACCGAGAGCACCACCTCTCCGGCTGCGGTGAACTTCACGGCGTTGTTGCAGAGGTTGGTGAGCACCTGCATGAGCCGCAAGGGGTCGCCGGAGAGGGAGTAGGGAACGTCCGGGTCCACGTGGATGAGGAACTCCAGGCCCTTTTCGTGGGCCCGCAGGCCGATCACCGCCGTGAGGTCGTCCAGCACCCGTTCCAGCTGGAAGGGCATGGTCTCCAGGCTCAGCTTTCCCGCCTCGATCTTGGAGAAGTCCAGGATGTCGTTGATGATGCCCAGCAGGCTCTTGGCCGAGGACTGGATCTTCTGGATGTAGTCTTCCTGCTTGGGGGAAAGCTCGGTGGCCAGCGCCAGATGGGCCATGCCCACGATGGCGTTCATGGGCGTGCGGATCTCGTGGCTCATGTTGGCCAGAAACTCGCTCTTGGCGCGGTTGGCCGCCTCGGCCTCCTCCTTGGCCCTGTGCACGGCTTCTTCGGCCTGGACGTGCTCGGTCATGTCCAGCACGATGACGATGTTCCGGAAGCTCTCCTCCCTCTGCACGCTGGCCCACTTGAAGGCCAGGTGGCGTTTTTCCCCGTCGGGGCGGGTCACGGTGCGCTCGATGAAGACATCCGGCTTCTCCTCGTTATACAGGAGCGCCTGGATGTTCTTCTGGATGCCCGCCCGGATGGCGTCTTCGAAGTGGTCGGCTATGTACAAGGGAAAGACGGTGGCGAGCTCTTCCTGGGAGGAGTATCCCAGGATGGAAAGGGCCGCCTGGTTGGCCCCGGTGAGGCGGGAAGAGAGGATCATCTGGCGGATGATGGCTTCGTTCTTGGCGAAGAACTCGTCCAGGCTGGTCTCGGGCGCCTGCTGGGCCCTTTCCTGGAGCATGCAGGAGCTTTCGAACCAGTCCACCTCCAGGATGCCCACGGGGGAAAGCTCGAAGAGGTCCCGGAAGCGGCCCTCCGCGATCCTGCGTTCCGCCACCTCGGCGGCCAGGTCCCGGGTGCGGTCCTCCACCTTCTTTTCCAGGTTGCTGCGCGCCTGCTCCAGGCTCTCGGCCATGCGGTTGAGGTCTTCGGCCAGGGCCTCCAGCTCGTCTCCGGTGGACAAGGCGATGCGGAAGGAGAGGTCTCCCTTTCCCATGCGCGACGAACCTTCCCGGAGCACGCCCACGGGACGGGAGAGCTTGCGGGAAAGAAGCAGGGCCAGCACGGAAGGCACCACCACGATGAGCAGGATGCCCAGACCCGCAAAGCCTTTGCGGATCTCCATCTGCTCGGCAAGCAGGCTCTCCAGGCTCACCGCCAGATGCAGAACAGTGTCGGGAGATCCGGGAACCGGGGCCAGGAAGAAGACCATTCCCTTTTTGTGGGAGCCTTCCTGCCTCCGTTCCACGCGCGTGGGGGGCACGCGGCCGAACCATGCGGCCATGGAGGAGGGAAGCGGGTCCTGGGGTGCCTGGGCGACCACCCGGCCGGCCTTGACCAGGGCCAGATGGGAGATCATGGGGTTGGCCTTGGTGAACAGGCCAAGCTCCTTTTCCTCCTCGTCCCAGTTTCCCTTGGCCGCATCCGGGGAGGCGAGCTCGGACAGGGCCACGGCAAGGCCCTGGAAGTAGTCCAGCCGGTCGCGGATGCCTTTCTTGATCCAGAACAGGTCGCCCACCGCCCCCACGCACATCACGGTCAGGGCGATGGCGGCCAGGAAGTACAGAAAAAGCCTCTTGCGGAAGGTGGGACGGATGCGTCTCATTGCATTTCCTTCGGCTGCGGCGGAGCGTTTTCTTGCCCGTCCGCCCGGGCGGCCGGCGAGAACTCCCATCCGCCGCCCAGGGCCTGGTAGAGGTTCACCAGGCTGGTGAGCGACGAGCTTTTGGCTTCCACCGCGGAGAGCTCCACAGAGAACAGGGCCCGGTCCGCGTCCAGCACCTCCAGATAGCTGGTCACGCCGTTATCATAGCGCAACCGGGCCATGCGCGCATACTCCCGCAGAGTCTGCATCTGCTCGGCCTGGATGGCAAGCTCTTCCGCCGACCATTTCCGCGCGGCCAGGGCGTCCTCCACCTCGGAAAAGGCCTGGATGACGGCCTTGCGGTAGGAGAAGAGCGTCTGGGTATAGGCGGCTTCGGCCTGGGCCACGACGCCCGAGATGGCTCCGCCCATGAAAACGGGCTGGGTCAAGCCCGCCGCGTAGCTCCAGGTGCGGGAAGGCCCCACGAAGAGGTTGGAAAGCTCGGTGGAGGCGAATCCGAACCCGCCGGTGAGGGAAAGGGAAGGGAAGTACTGGGCCTTGGCGGCCCCGATGTCGGCGTTCTTGGCGACGAGGTTCTGCTCGGCCCGGCGCAGGTCCGGCCTGCGGGAAAGGAGCCCCGATGGCAGGCCCGCGGGCACATCCGGCGCAGCAAGCTTCTCGATGGGAAGGCCGCGGGGAACCGGCCCTGGATTTTTTCCCAGAAGCACACAGAGCGCGTTCTCCTGGTTTGCGATGGAGCTTTCCAGGCCGGGAATCTGGGCCACGGCGTCCTGGTACTGGGAGCGCGCTTGCAGAAGGTCCTGCTCGGAGATGAGGCCCCCCTGGCGGCGCAAAGTGAACAGGCGGAGGGTTTCCTTCCGGGTTTCGGCCGTCTTCTTCGCAATCAGGAGCTTCCGGTCCAGGGCGGCCAGGGATATGTACCCGGAAACGACCGAGCCCACCAGCTCCAGCTGTGTGGCCAGCTTCCCTTCCTCGCTGGCGGCCAGGTTCGCCCGGGCCGCTTCCACCTGTCGCCGGGTCTTTCCGAAGACGTCGAGATCCCAGCTGGCCTGTCCCGCGGCCTGGAACAGGTCGGCGATGGGCGAAAATCCCTTGGGGATGGCGGTGGTGCCGTTCTCGCTGGCGCGCTCCCGCGCGGCGGAGAGGCTGGCCGAAACCTGGGGGTAGTACCCGGCTTTTGCCTGCGTGAGAACGGCCTTGTACTCCTCGATCCTGGCTTGCGCCGCCAGGAGGTCCTGGTTCCCGGCAAGGGCCTGGCCCACCAGGTCGTTCAGTTTGGGATCTCCGAACCCCTCCCACCAGACGTCGGCGATGGGGGCAGCGGAGACGCCCTCCTGGCGCTCCCAGGACTCCGGTGCGGCGACCTGCGGGCGCCGGTAATCGGGGCCGACGGTGCATCCCGGCCCCAGGAAAAGGAGCGCGCAGCAAAAGAACAGGAGAAGCGCGGCGGTCGTTTGTTGCTTCATGGCATTTTTCCGCGTTTGTCGGTTCACCATCTCTTAAAGTAAAAGAAAGCAACGGCTGCCTTCCGCAGATGTCTCACTCGGGCTTGATTTCCTCCGAATCGGCCATTCCCTGCGCTTTTCCTCTCCTTCGTCTCTCCGTCAGATGCTCCACGGCGGCAAAGGCCACGGGGATCAGGAACACGGCGAGGAAGGTGGCGGCCAGCATGCCGCCGATGACCGACGAGCCCATGACCCGCCGGGCGAACGAGCCTGCGCCCGAGGCCAGCGCCAGGGGAACGCAGCCCAGGATGAAGGCGAAGGAAGTCATGAGGATGGGCCGCAGCCGGAGCCGGGCGCCGGTCAGAGCCGCGTCCGTCACGCTTTTTCCCTTTTCGTGGGCCGCCTTGGCGAACTCCACGATGAGGATGGCGTTCTTGGCAGCGAGGCCGATGAGCATGACCAGGCTGATCTGGGCGTAGACGTCCAGCTCCAGCCTGCGCGCCAGAAGCATGGCAAAGGCTCCCATGACGGCCACCGGGGTGCACAGAAGCACCGAGAAGGGTAGCGACCAGGACTCGTAGAGGGCCGCCAGGATCAGGAAGATGAATACGAGCGAAAGGGCGAACACGGCCCACACGGGCACACCCGAGTTGGCCTGCTTTTCCTGGAAGCTCATGCCCATGTAGTCGAAGCCCATCTCCCGCGGCATGGTCTGCCAGAAGACCTCTTCCATGGCGTCCATGGCCTGGGAAGAGCTCACGCCCGGCGCCGCCGAGGCGTTGATCTGCACGGAGCGGTAGAGGTTGAAGCGCATGGTGTACTCGGGCCCGGTCTGGGACGATATCTCGATCAAGCTGGACAGGGGCACCGCGTCGCCGTTTTGGTTCTCCACGAAGAACTTGTTCAGTTCCTCGGCCTTTTTGCGGTACTCGCCTTCGGCTTCCACATAGACCTGCCACTGCCGTCCGAAGCGGTTGAAGTAGTTGACCGGCAACCCGCCCATGAAGGCCTGGAGGGTTCCGTAGAGCTCGGTCAGGTTCACCCCCTGCTTCAGGGCCTTGTCCCGGTCCACGTTGACGAAGACCTGGGGAACCATGGGGGAGTAAGTGGTCATGACGCGGGCGAGCTCGGGCCGCTTGTTGCAGGCGGCGATGAACTTCTGGGTGTTGTCCCAGAGGAAGGCGATGTCCTTGCCGGCCCGGTCCTCCAGAATGAAGGTGACGCCGCCCGAGGCCCCGGTGCCGGGGATGGCCGGCGGGGAGAAGGCGAAGGCGATGCCCTCGGGAAGGCCGGCCAGGGCCCGGTTGATATGCGCCATGATCTCGTTGGCGGACTCGTGCTTGCCCGCGCGTTCGTCCCAGTTTTCCAGGGTGATGAAGAAAAAGCCGGAGTAGGTGGCCGAGACTCCCGAGAGCATGCTGTAACCGGCCACGGTGGTCACGTGCTGGACGCCCGGAGTCTGGCCGATGATCTTCTCCACACGGGCGCACACGTCGCTGGTGCGCTGCAGGCTGGATGCGTCGGGCAGCTGCACGCCGCCGAAAAGGTAGGCCCGGTCCTCCTCGGGAATGAAGCCGCCGGGGATCTTCTTTCCGAAGAAGAGCACGCCTCCGAAAATGACCGCGAGGATCAGGAGGCTCAACAGGGTCTTGCGGATGAGCGCGCCGCACACCCGGACGTACCCGTTGGTGGAGGCCGCGAAGCCGCTGTTGAAGGCTCCGTAGAAGGCTCCCAGCGGCCCCTTGGCCTTCTTCTTGGGCTTGAGCAGGAGGGAGGCCAGGGCCGGGCTCAGGGACAGGGCGTTGAAGGCCGAGATGACCACCGAGATGGCGATGGTGACGGCGAACTGCTGGTAGAGCTTGCCCGTGATGCCGGGCAGGAACAACGTGGGCAGGAACACGGCGGAAAGCACCAGGGCGATGGCTACCACGGGCCCCGAAACCTCGTCCATGGCCGCCTGGGTCGCCTCCTTGGGTGAGAGGCCCTTTTCCAGATGGGTCTCCACCGCTTCCACCACCACGATGGCGTCGTCCACCACCAGGCCGATGGCCAGCACCAAGCCCAACAGGGCGATGGTGTTGATGGAAAATCCGATGAGGGGAAAGAAGGCGAAGGTGCCGATGAGGGAAACGGGAACGGCCAGCGCCGGGATGAGAGTGGCGCGCCAGCCCTGCAGGAACACGAAGACCACCACCATGACCAGGAACAGGGCCTCGGCCAGGGTCACCAGGATCTCCCGGAAGCCTTCCCGGACGGAGAGGGTGGTGTCCAGGCTCACCAGGTAGTCCATTCCCGGAGGAAACGAAAGCTTGGCCTTTTCCATGGCCGCCTTCACGTTGTCCACGGCATTGATGGCGTTGGAGTCGGGTTGCTGGTAGATGGCCAGGACCGCGGCGGGCTTGCCGTCGAGCCGGCTCTTGATGTTGTAGTACTGGCTGCCCAGCTCCACCCGGGCCACGTCGGAAAGCCGCACCAGGGAGCCGTCGGGGTTGGCCCGCACCACGATCCTGCCGAAATCCTCCGCGGTTTCCAGCCGTCCCTTGGCCCGGATGGCGTAGGAGAAGCTCTGGCCTGTGGGGATGGGCTCATCGCCTACGCGACCGGCGGGGTTCACCGTGTTCTGCGCCTTCACCGCCGCCACGATCTCCGAGACGGAGATCTTCATGGATGCCAGGATGTCGGGCTTGATCCAGATGCGCATGGCGTACTGGCCCGCGCCGAAGACCGTCACGGAGGCGATGCCCGGAAGTCGGGCGATCATGTCGGTCAGGTTGATGTAGGCGTAGTTGGACAGGAAACCGGCGTCGTAGGTGCCGCC
Source organism: Thermodesulfobacteriota bacterium (assembly GCA_040753055.1). Lineage (GTDB taxonomy): Bacteria > Desulfobacterota > Desulfobacteria > Desulfobacterales > Desulfatibacillaceae > JBFMHL01. The sequence goes on from JBFMHL010000316.1 coordinate 47,487, forward strand.
CGGAGAGAACAAGGACACCAGAATGAGCGGCGAGCCCAGGGACTTGGTGACGGAGATGCCGTTGTCCCGCGTGTCGGACGGGAGCATGGGCTCGGCCTGGCCCTCCCGGAGCTGGACCAGCACCTGGTTCATGTCCGGGTCCGTATCCACGCCGAAGGTGACCGTGAGCTTCATGGTGCCGTCGTTGGCGTTTAAGGAGTACATGTACTCCATGTTGTCCACGCCGTTGATCTGCTGCTCCAGCGGCGTGGCCACGGCCTGCTCCACGGTGATGGCGTCGGCTCCCGGGAAGGCGGCGCTCACCAGGGTTTGCGGGGGAACGATGTCCGGGTACTCGGCCACGGGCAGCATGAATATGGATACGCCGCCCACGATGACCGTGATGATGGCGATGACCATGGCCACGATGGGCCTTCGTATGAAAAACCTTGCCATGGATTTTCTTTCGTGGACGGGGGGCGAGCCCCGGTGGGGGTTTGCGCCTATTGCGCCGCCGGAGCACCGGGGTTCTCGTTTTTGTCCGGCACATACGGCTTGGGCGCCACCGTCGCACCGTCCCGGATCTTCTGCAGCCCTTCCACCACCACCGTGTCGCCCGGCGCAAGGCCGTCGGTAATCAGCCAGAGGTCGCCCATCCTATCGCCCGCGGCCACCTTTTTCAGGGACGCGCGGTTGTCGGCCCCGACGGTGGCGGCCAGATAGGTGCCCTGCATTTCCATCACGGCCCTCTGGGGCACCAGGATGGCGTTTTTCTGGATCCTCATTACGGCACGGACCCGCGCGAACTGCCCCGGACGCAGGATAAAATCCGGGTTGGGGAAGAGGCAGGTCACCGTGATGGTGCCGGTCTGGGGGTTGATCTGGCGGCCGGCGAAGGCGAAGTGTCCGGTATAGGGGTGGACGCTGCCGTTGGCGAGGATCAGGGTGAGGGGGATCCGCTCCGCGTGCCCGCCTTCGGCGGCGAAGCGGAGATACTCCTGCTCGGAGAGGGGGACATAGGCCTTGATGGGGTCCACGGTGGAGACGGTGGTGAGCTCCTCCACGGATCCCGGACCCACCAGGTCTCCGATCTGGGCCTTGGCCGTGCCCGCTATTCCCCGCACCGGAGACAGGACGCTGGTGAACCCGAGATCCAGCCGCGTCTTTTCCAGGGATGCTTCCGCCTGCACCACGGCGGCGCGGGCCTGGCTCTCTCCACCGACCGCGTCGTCGAGGTCCTTCTGGCTCACCGCGTTTTGCTGGGCCAGGGGACGGATGCGGTCCAGATTCTGCTTGGCCGTCTGCCACAAGGCCTTCTGGCCTTCCAGGGCAGCTTCGGCCTGGTCCACCGCGGCCTTGAACAGGCGGGGGTCTATAGTGAAGAGCAGGCGGCCCGCTTCCACGACCTCTCCCTCCCTGTACTCCTGGGAGCGGAGATAGCCGGTGACCTGGGCGCGGATGGTGGCGTTCACGAAGCCGTCCAGGGATCCCACCCATTCGGTGGTGAGGGGAACGTCCTTGACCGTCACCTCCGCAACGAGGACGGGGATGGGGGGGGCGGCCGCCTTCTCTTCCTTTTTCCCCTCGCAGCCGGTGGTGAGCAGGCAGGCAAGGGCCAGGAAGAGGGCGGCGGGCGCGAAAAACGAGAGCGGCCGGCGGGGAGCAGGGAGCTGCATGGGCGTTTCTCCTGGGCTTCGCGTAGGAAAGGGACGCAATGAACGGTAAAAATTTGGAAAAAGAAGGTTATGATGATAATGGTTTTGTAAGAGTCCGGTCAACACCTGTTTGCGGCCGCGGCGGCCGGGAGGTCCGATATGCCGCTCGACATCAAGGAGAACAAAATAGGGATCTCGTTTCCGGTTCGCGTAACTCCCCGGGCTTCCGCCACCCGGGCGGAGGGCCTTTCCGAAAACGCACTGAAGCTGAGGCTCACGGCCCCGCCCGTGGAGAACGCGGCCAACCGGGCCGTGCTGGAGTTCTTCGCCAAGACGCTGGGGATTGCGAAATCAAACCTCAGCATCTCGGCCGGGGACAAGAGCCGGAACAAGACCGTGCTGGTGGAGGTGCAGGATTCCGAGCGTCCCGGAGTGCGGGCGAAGCTCCGCGCGCTGGCGGGGGAAGAAGCATGACGCAAGAGGATAGTAATGGAATGAATGCGCCGTTTATCGAGCGGGCCCGCGCCCTGGTTGGGCGCATGTCCCTTACGGAAAAGCTCCGCATGCTGGCCGGAAGGGGAGGGCTGCATGCGGCTCTCCCCTTCACCTACCACCTGTTGCGTTACAACGCGCCCGGAAACCGCCGGCTCGGAATTCCCGGCATCCGCTTCACCGACGGGCCCAGCGGCGTGGTGATGGGGCGATCCGTCTGCTTTCCCTCTCCCATCGGCCGCGGGGCCTCCTTCGACCCGGACCTGGAGGAGGCTGTGGGCCGGGCTCTGGGGCAACGGGCGCAGGAACTGGGGGCCAACACCCTGGGCGCGGTGTGCGTGAACCTGGTGCGGCACCCGGCCGGCGGGCGCAGCCAGGAGTCCTTCGGCGCCGAACCCTTCCATGTGGGGCGGATGGGCGCGGCCCTGACCCGGGGGATCTCCCGGCACGCCATGGCCGTAGTCAAGCATTTTGCGTTGAACAGCATGGAGAACGCGCGTTTCACCGTTGACGTCCGCGCAGACGAGCGGACGCTGCGGGAGGTCTTCCTGCCCCATTTCAAGGCCTGCGTGGACGCGGGCGCATCCGGTGTCATGACCGCCTACAACCGGGTGAACGGCAGGCACTGCGACTTGAACGCGGAGTTGGTGCAAAAGATTTTGAAAGACGACTGGGGCTTCTCCGGCTTTGTCATCTCGGATTTTCTGCTGGGAGTCCATGCAACGGCCGCGAGCCTCAACGCCGGCCTGGACCTGGAGATGCCCCAGGCCTTTTTCTTTTCGCTTCCCGCGTTGCTCACATCCCTTGCCGCAGGCGCGATATCCCGGAATCGCGTGGACGAGGCCGCGGCCAGGCTGGTGGGCCAGCAGGTGCGGATGGGTCTGGTGGGAAAACCCCGGGAGAGAAGAACACGGCCTCCCGTTTCCGACGAGCACCGGAACCTGGCGCGTTTATCCGCCCAAAAATCCATCGTGCTCTTGAAAAACGAGAACAACCGCCTGCCCATCCGTCCCGGACAGGGCATGAAGATCGCGGTGTTCGGAAATGCCGCCCGGAGAGGCTGCGGGGGAAGCCTGGGAAGCGTTGCCGTGCGGCCGCCCTACTGGGTCACGCCGCTGGAGGGGCTGCGCCGGAAGGGGCAGGGCGCGACGATCGTTTTTTGCCCGGAGGGAGGACGATACCTGCAAAAGGCCCGCCGCCTGGCGGTCGAAGCCGACGTCTGCCTGGTTTTCGCCGGGATCGCTCCGCGGGACGAAGGGGAGTATTTCCCCTTCCTGGGCGGCGGGGACCGCAAGACCCTGGCCTTGCCGCAGACGCAGCAGCGGCTCATCGAAGAAATTGCCCGAGCGGGCGGGAAGGCGGCGGTGGTTCTTTCGGGCGGGAGCGCCGTGTGCAAGGGGCCCTGGGCCGATTGCGCGGACGCCGTCCTGATGACCTGGTATGCGGGCATGGAAGGCGGAAACGCCATCGCGGATGTTCTTTTCGGAAATGTGAACCCGGGAGGGAAGCTGCCCCTCACATTTCCCCACTCGGACGGCGAACTATTCCCCTTCGACCCCGGTGCCAAGCAGGTACAGTACGATTACCACCACGACTACCGCTATTACGATCATAAGGGCTTTTCTCCCTGGTATGCATTCGGCCACGGGCTTTCCTACACGGAGTTCTCCTACGCAAACCTGAAGCTTAACGAGCGAAGCATCCGGCCGGATGGCGCACTTGATTTCTCCCTGTCCCTGGCCAACACGGGAAAACGGGCCGGTGACGAGGTGGTGCAGGTGTATGTGGGCCTGGAAAACAGCCGGGTAAGCCCCCGGAGCAAAAAGGAGCTGAAGGCTTTCCAACGGGTGACGCTCACTCCCGGCGAGGAAAGGGAGCTTTCCTTCCGCATTCCCGCGCAAAGCCTGGCCGTCTACGACCCTGCCCGGAAATCCTGGTTCGCAGAGGAGATGGAGTACAGCCTCCTGGCGGGCTCCTCTTCCGCCGACATCCGGTTGCGGGCAATGTTCTCCATAGCCCGCTGACCGGGAAGCGGGCTTCCCCTTGTGTTGCTCCGCGCGGAGCAATTCCTTGCCGTGGCGCATTCACGTCCCTTCTTCCTCCGCCCGCGTTCCCGGCCCAGTGCAACGTGCGTCAGCCCTCCACAGGGCGCACACCGAAATCCGGAAGCAGGCCAGGGTCAATGCTCCCAGGATGCAGGGAACCCACACCCGGCCCAGCTCCGAGGAAAAAGCCGCGGATATCCTTCGGAGGCTTTCTCGGGAAAGGCCCAGGGGCGCAACCAGGATCGCCCGGTGAGCCGTGAAGAAATGCCGGGCATCGGAGAAGGGCCAGAAGAAAGCGACACCCAATCCTCCGTTGGTGCAGGCGTCCAACAACCCGTGGCTCGCAGCGGTAAGGAAGAGGAAAAGAAACGCCGGCCCAAAGCCCGCTCGCAGCCCCTTGCGGGCCGAGGCCCCGATAAGGGCCACCGCCAATGCGAAGAGCAGGGAGTGGGTGAAGCCCCGGTGGCCGAATACGGACGCATAGGGGACTCCCGTGTGGAATCCGATGGCATCCAGGTCCGGCAAAATGCCGGCCGCAGCCCCCATGACCAGCAGCCGGGGAGGCGCCAGCTTTTTCCCCAGCCCCGCGCCGAAGGCCAGGGGAATCACTGCATGGGTCAAGGCGGTGGGCATGGGGAGCCTCCGTTTCGTCCTTTCCTTCCTACAGCTCGGGACCCGCCTCTTCGCCGTCCTTTTTTATCTCCGCACGGGACAGGAGCTTGCGGTCCAGAACCCTCCAGTCTGTTCTGCGGGTGCCCAGCATCACCGCGGCCAGCAGCAGGAAGCTTCCCACGCAGCCGAACACGAGGGAGTAGTCCTCCATCTGCAACAACACGTACCAGTAGGCATAGAGCACGGCCAGCACGCCGGCCACCAGCAGGGCCAGAGCCTTTTTCCCCAGCGCTCCCGAAGCGTATATCCCGATGAGCAGCGTTACGGCCGCGGCCGCGGCTCCGTAGGACCGGGAAAAGCCCACGTGCTCGGAAAGGGACAGCAAGAGCGCGTAGAAGATGACCACGGCCAGCCCCGCCATCAGGTACTGGATGGAATGCAGGCGCACGCGGGCGATGAGCTCGGAGACGAAAAGGGCGAAAAAGGTGAGCGCGATGAATACGGTGGAATACTTGGCCGCCCGGCTGGCCATGAGATACACGTTCACCGGGGTGACCACTCGGACGCCGAACGCGTGCTCCGCCAGGGGCAGGGTTTCGTCCACCGCGGTGCGCGGGAGCGGGCGGTTGACCTCCAGAATGCTCCAGCGGGCCTTGAAGCCTGTATCCGTAACATCCCGATCATACGGTAGAAATCCTCCTACGAAACCGGGGTGGGGCCAGGCGGACGATAGGGCCACCTCGGTGGTCCGGCCCGCGGGCGAGAACAGAAGCTCCTCGCTTCCGTCCACCGTGAACGACAGCGAAAAGACGCCATCTCCTCCACCGGCGGAAAGACCCGGAAAAGCTGCCAGGCCGGGGGGGCCCGCCTTGCCCGGCCCGGCCTCCGGCTGCATTCCGCAAGGCTTGCCGGCCCAGGAAAAGGCCACGGCCTTTCGAATGCCCCGGAGGTCGGAAACGCCCATCCACACGCGCGCCTGCTTCCAGTCTATGTCTTCGGGAAGGACCTTGACCCCCGAGAAGTCGGGCCTGCCGAATCGGCCGGAGAGCGAAAGCTCCGCCTCGTACACCGGGGCTTCATAGATGCCCCGGTAGCGTTTCTGGATTCCCATCGCGCCGTTGATTGCAAGCTTTTCCGGGAGCACCGTCATGGCGTGCCGCTCCACCTTCTCCCGGTCCTCCATGATGAAGGTCTTCTTTTCTTCGTCCCACACCCGGACGCTTTCCTTGCTCCGTGTGACGAAGGGAACCACCAGAACCGGGCCGGAGATGACCTGGAGTCCGCCCCAGAGCTTCCACACCTCCTCCACTACCGACCGGCTTCTTCGCTCCCGTTCCGCGATGAGGCCGTTGATCCGGGCCATGGGGATCTCCAGGAGCAGGATCAGGAAAACGATGAGAGCCACCTTGGCGGCGGTCCCTCCCAGAAAGCTGCGGTGCAGGAGTTTGCTTTTTGCTTCCGTCATGGCGCTTTCCTTTGGCTTGGGTTTTCTTAAAGGAAAGCGTTGACGGGCAAGGTGAAGGGAAAAGGGAGGAAGTATGAAAAGTGTGTGAAATGAAGACAAGGCCGGGGGAAGGGGAGGAGCCTTTCCCCGGCTGGGGCAGGCGTCAGGCTTCGGGGGAAAGGGAGTCCCAGGCGGCGACGAGGTCGCCCGGTTTGGCAAAGAGTTTTTTCGCTCCGTGGGCCAGGAGCTCTTCAGCTTCCCGGAAGCCCCAAAGTGCGCCCAGGGCGTACATGCCGGCGGTGGTCGCCGTGTCCATGTCCGTGGCCGTGTCGCCCAGGTAGGCCACCCGGGAAGGGGCCAGGCCGAACCCACGGGCCAGGTGGAGCGCTCCGTCCGGGTCCGGCTTTTTCACGAATCCGGCCCCTTCGCCCAGAACAAAGGAGAAGGCGTCTTTGCCGAAGAACTCGGCAACGTTCAACTCGGTCATGGGGTGGGGCTTGTTGGAGAGCACCGCGGTGGCCACGCCCCGGCCCTTCAGGAAGGAAAGCAGGTCCGGGATGCCGTCGTAGGGCGCGGTGTGCTTCTTCCAGTTCTGCCGGTAGTCGGCGAGAAAGTCCGCCAGGCAGGCGTCCGCCAGCTCCTGGGGGGAGCCGGCCGGCAGGATGCGCCGCACGAGGGTGGCTGCGCCGTCTCCCACGAACTTCTTGTAGGCGGCCCGGGGATGTCCGGGAAAGCCCCGGGCCATGATCACCCGGTTGGCGGACTCCGCCAGGTCGGAAAGGGTGTTCAACAGCGTGCCGTCCAGATCGAAGATGATGGCGGAAAAAGGCATGCAGTCTCTCCATGCGGGTGCCGGATAGCGTCCGGCTAGAATTTTTTCTCCTTGGTTTCTATGGCCTTGCCCGTGAACAGGCCGGCCCCTGCGCCGGGGTAGGCGCGGCGCTTTTCCCTGGGCGTGGGCCGGGAAACGGGCGGCCATGTTTCAGAATGCGGCTCCGGACCCAGCCGGGCCTCCTTTGCGGGCTCCCGGTCGGCCATGACCGGGTTTTTCCGCACGTCCGTCCCCGGAACGTTTGCGGAGAACTCGATGGGAATTCCGTTGGGGTCGAAGGCGTAGATGGAGTGGATGAAGCCGTGGTCCACCACGCCGGAAACCTCGAAGCCCGCAACGGAGAGCCGATCCTTGATCTCCCAGAGGTCGTCCTCCGTCTCCACCCCGATGGACACGTGGTCGAACACCACCGGCCCGGACACGGGAAAGCCGTGGTCCTTTTCCGGAACGGGCCGGACCCCGGGCCATTCGAAGAACGCGATCAGGTCGTTTTCGGATATCTCGAAGAAGTAGTGCCGGTACCCCGGTTTTCCCAGGCCCGCCACCAGGCGCATGCCCAGAAGGTCGCGCCAGAACCGGATGGTCATGTCCATGTCCCCGGTGGCCATGGCCAGATGATTTACGCCCGTAAAATTCGCCATCGCAGGCTCCCTTGGAGACGTCTCTCTCCGGAATCGTATCCTATAGCATTTGTTTTCATTGCCGTCTGGTTTGATCTGCGCGGGCGCTTGCGCGCTGATGGTTTCGAGATGGCGCAACCCGACAGGAGCCATGACTATCTCTTTACAATAATCCCTGCACGCCCGGGAGGCAACCGGGAAGGGGCTTTCTTCCATCTTCCGGCAGGGAGGGAAAAAAGGCGTGCTTGACAAGAAAGTTTTTGCCGTGCGACAAAAAAATCGGGCGCCGGGACCCTCTACCCGGCTCTTGCCCATAGTTTCCCTTCCCAGATGCGGAATTCATTTTCGTTAAAAAAGCGAGGAGGCAGGCCATGAAACTGTGGTCCCGGGGACTCGGCACCACTGAGATCACCATGGACTTCCGGTCCTACCAGGTCGTCAAGGACCCGGAAACCGGCAACATCCACATCATCGGCACCATGAAGGATCCCGTCAACTGGGAGTTCCGCATCACCGTGGAGCCCGACGATATTCCCGGCTTCCTCAAGGTTGCGGCCAATCTTTCGATACTGGCCATGGGGCTTAAGAACGCCTACAAGTTCATCAACTTCCTTCTGCACCGGCAGGAGTACGAAGGCGATGATCCCAAGGAGCTGGAGAAAAAGGTGAATGCGGCCTACGACCAGATGATGCGCCGCAACCGCCCCCGCCGCCCCTCGGCCGGAGCATAGGAAAATAAAGGGGAAAAAGAGAAAGCCCCCCCGAAGGTAGCCGCAGTGGGGGCGGGGAGCATGGCCGTGTGGGGTAAAAACATAGTGCCGCGTAAACCGGAACGCCTCTTCGTTCGTAGCGGGTTCCCGCCCTGCGCTCAAGGGGAGCTCCACAAGGAAATGCCTGAAAAATAATGCAGGATAGACCCGGGGGAGTAGGGAGTGCCCGGCCCCCTCAAGCTTTTCCGCCCGTTCATGGGAAAAAGAGTTTATCACGCCTGTTCCAGAGCGACGGGCGCGCAACCCATTCTCTCCACCACTAGGCGGTCTTATGGAAATCAAAAGAGTGTTCATAACAGGCATGGGCGGCTATGTGGGCCAGTGCCTCGCCCGGGAGCTGGACCGGCTTCCCGCTTGCGAGGCCGTGGCCGGAATGGATGTAAAGGAGCCCTTGTTCAAGTTCGACAAGGCCCGCTTCACCAAAATGGACATCAACGACCCGGGGCTTCCGGACCTGGTCAAGGACTTCGCGCCGGACGCGGTGGTGCACCTCGCCTACATGGTGCAGCAAGTGCACGACGAAGGCCTGATGCACAGGGTGAACGTGAACGGCACCGAGAACGCTCTGGCCGCGGCGAAAAAGGCGGGCGCGTCCCGGATCGTGGTCACCAGCAGCGCCACCGCCTACGGGGCCTTCCCGGACAACCCGGTGCCCCTGCGGGAGAGCGACCCCATCCGGCGTCACCCCACCTTTCCCTATGCCCGGGACAAGGCCGAGGTGGAGGGGATCCTGTCCCGCTTCGCCGCGGAAAATCCGGAGATCGCCCTTTCCTGGGTGCGGCCCTGCGTCATCTACGGCCCCAACGTGAACAACTACATCTCCTCTCTGTTCACCCTTCCGGTGGCCATGGACCCCAAGGGCACGACGCCCATATTGCAGTTCATCCACGAGGACGACGTGACTGCGGCCCTGCTGTTCCTGCTCCGGAAAGACGCCCGCGGGCCCTACAACCTGGCCCCGCCCGATACGGTGACGGTGCCGGAGATAAACGCCATGACCAAAAAACCGCGGGTGCCCATGCCCTACGGCGTCATGAAGGCGGTTTTCAAGGCGGCTTGGGCCCTGGGCCTGCCCGTCCTCAAGGTTCCCGAGTCCTTCGTGGACTATGTTTTCTACCCCTGGGTCGTGGACCCCAAAAAGATCATGGACTTGGGCTTTTCCTTCCGCTACACAAGCCGGGAAACCATCCGGATCATGCTGCGGGCCAAGAATCAGATAGCATGAAATCTGAATGCGTGAGCGGCCTCAGGTGGCCCGTATGCAAGGAAGGCTGCGGCCGACAAGTACTGAACGTACGGCGACCGCGGCCTGAAACGGCGCATGGGGCCGCTCCGAAGGGTGGAAAAGGACTGTCACCATAGGGAAAACATCGTTTTTGGAAAGAACGCCCAACCTATGATTTACGGCTCCTTTACTGAAGAGTCCGTCATGGATTCGGGTGAAAGAGCCTATTTCCTTCAGCCTCTAAAAGGACCCTGACTTGGAGCCATTTTTAACCGAGAAGCACCGCGCGGTCATGCGGAGCGTGCGCGAGTTCTGCGACCGGGAGATCGCTCCCGTCGCGAGGGAGATTGACGCGGAAGCCCGTTTCCCCTGGGAGGTGGTGGAGAAGATGGCCGCCCAGGGCTTTTTCGGCATCCAGACCCCACGGGAGCTTTCCGGCGCCGGCATGGACACGGTCTCCTACGCCATTGCCGTGGAGGAGATCTCGCGGGCGAGCGCGGGCCTGGGGCTCTGCGTGACCGTGCACAACTCCGTGTGCGTGTATCCCCTGCTGGCTTTCGGGACTCCGGAGCAGAAGGAGCGCCTGGTTCCCAAGCTGGCGCGGGGCGAGAGGATCGGGGCCTTCTGCCTGACCGAGCCCAACGCCGGCTCCGACGCCTCGGCCATCGAGGCCACGGCCCTGGCCGACGGCGACTCCTACGTGGTGAACGCCAACAAGGTCTTCGTGACCAACGGCGGCGTGGCCGACACCTGCCTCATCTTTGCCAGAACGAACCCCGAAGCCGGCCGCAGGGGCATCTCCGTGCTGGTGGCCGAGAGAGGAATGCAGGGCTTCTCCACCGGCGAGCTGGAGGACCTGTGCGGAGTCCGGGCAAACCCGGTCTGCTCCGTGCGGCTCACCGATTGCCGCATCCCGCGGGAAAACCTCCTGGGGAAAGAGGGCATGGGGCTTGCCATCGGGCTGGCGGCCCTGGACACGGGCCGCATCGGCATCGCCGCCCAGGCCGTTGGGATCGCCCAGGCGGCCCTGGACGAGGCCGTCCGCTACGCCAAGCAGCGGGTCCAGTTCGGGACGCCCATCGGAAACCATCAGGCTGTCTCCGCCATGCTGGCGGAGATGTCGGTAAAAACCGACGCCGCCAGGGTCATGGTGCTGCGCGCCGCCCTGATGAAGGACAAGGGGGAGCCCTACACCAAGGCCTCGGCCCAGGCAAAGCTCTTTGCAGCGGAAGCGGCCTCGGCCGTCACCGACATGGCTGTTCAGATCCACGGAGGTTACGGGTACTCCAAGGCCTTCGCCGTGGAGCGCTACTTCCGGGACGCGCGGGTGACGAGGATCTACGAGGGGACCTCCGAGATCCACCGCCTGGTGATCG
>JBFMHL010000317.1:0-8187 GCA_040753055.1 Thermodesulfobacteriota bacterium
CCTGCATGACGAGTTGCAGCAGTATAGAAACGACATGGTCCGCAAGCAGCTTTTGCCGGTCATCATGGATGTCATCAAGGTAGCGGACCAGGTCCGGAAGATTACGGGGCATTTTCGGTCCCGGGACAATGCGGAGATACCCCCGGAAAAACTTTTGGGGGCGCTGGAGGCCGTACCGGATGACTTGGAGGATCTTTTGTCATATCAGGGCGTCGCCGCCTTTCGTTTTGAGGACGCCGTTTTCAACCCGTCCCGGCAGCAGGTCTTGCGAAAGGTAGAGACGCCGGACCCGGCGCTGGACAAGGCGGTTTCCGAAAGCATTTCTCCCGGATACGAGTGGGAGGGCAAGGTGATCCGACGAGAGCTGGTTAACGTCTATATCCACAGGGCCGCCGCGGAAGAGGAAGCGAGCTAGGAGTCCCAATGAGCAAACAGATGAAGAAAATTTTCGGGATTGATTTGGGCACCACATACTCCTCCATCGCCTATGTGGACGACTTCGGCAAGGCCGTGGTCATTCCCAATGCGGAGAACCAGAACGTGACCCCGTCCGTCGTGTTTTTTGACGGCGGGAACGTGGTGGTGGGGGACGTCGCCAAGGAGAGCTCCAAGCTCTACCCCAACGAGGTGGTGAGCTTCGTCAAGAGGTCCATGGGCGAGCCCGACTTCCTCTTCGAGTACGACGGCAAGTCGTACCGTGCCGAGGAGATCTCCGCCTACATCCTCCGGAAGATGGGCCAGGACGCCGAGGGCCACCTGGGCGAGAAGGTCACGGACGTGGTCATCACCTGCCCGGCCTACTTCGGTATCAACGAGCGGGAGGCCACCAAGATCGCGGGCGAGATCGCCGGGTTCAACGTACGGCAGATCATCAACGAGCCCACGGCCGCAGCCATCGCCTACGGGTCCACCGAAACGGCGGAGGACCGGGTGGTCCTGGTCTTCGACCTGGGCGGCGGCACCTTCGACATCACCATGATCCACATCCAGCCCGACGCCATCGAGGTCATCTGCACCGGAGGCGACCACAACCTGGGTGGCAAGGACTGGGACGACCGCATCGTGGGCCACCTGGTGGAGGAGTTCAAGGGCCAGACGGGCATCGAGGACGACATCCTGGAGGACCCGGATACCTGCCAGGAACTCCAGATCTCGGCGGAGCGTTCCAAGAAGATCCTTTCCCAGCGCGACAAGACGCCCATCTCCGTAACCCACGGCGGAGAAAGAGTGAAGGTGGAGCTTTCCCGCGACAAGTTCGAGGAGATCACCGAGGATCTGCTGGAGCGCACCGTGGTGCTCACTCAGGAGATGCTGGCCGAGGCCAAGAAGAAGGGCTACGACCGCTTCGACGAGATCATCCTGGTGGGCGGCTCCGCCCGCATGCCCATGGTCCCCAAGCGCATCAAGCAGGAGTTCGGCTCGGAGCCCAAGCTCTTCTCGCCGGAAGAGGCGGTGGCGAAGGGCGCGGCCATCTTCGGTTGGAAGCTCTCCATCAACGACGGCCTGATTGACCGCTTGAGCCGCAAGACCGGCAAGAAGGTGGAAAAGATCGAGGAAGTCCAGCAGATGGACCAGAAGCACGTGGAGGAGGCCGCCCGCGAGCTGGCCGACGAAACGGGCTACACCCTGCCGGCTGTGAAAAGCTCCATGGTCCGCATCCGGGACGTGGCGGCGAAGAGCTTCGGGGTCCTGGCCACCAACCCGGACAACGAGGAGGTGGTGGTCAACTGCATCCTGCGCAACACCCCCGTGCCCGTGGAAACGACCCAGGAGTTCTACACGGCGGTGGAGAACCAGAAGACGGTCCTGATCCGTATCATGGAGGCAGAAACCTCCGAAGAGCACGTGCCGCCGTCCCATGCCGTGGAGATCGGAACGGCTGTGCTCACGCTGCCCCCGGGCCTTCCCGAGGACACGCCGGTCATCATCACCTTTTCTCTGAACCGGGAAGGGCGGCTGCACATCACGGCCGTGGAGTCCGCCGAGTCCCGCAAGGTGGAGGTGACCATCGAAACCCTTTCCGTCATCGCCGGAGACGACTTGAAGGAAGCCAAGGAGCGGGTGCAGAGCCTGGTCGTCCATTGATGCCCGAGCCCCTCGTGATTTTTCAGGGCCTTTGTCCGCCATCCGGGCAAAGGCCCGTTTCTTTTTGACAGAAAGCGGTTTCCGAGGATAAAAATACTATTTGCCTCACATGGCCTCACAACCGCCTTGAAACCCAAGCCGGGAGAATTGCATGGAACGGGAAAATTTCTTCGAGCTCCTGGAGCTTTCCACCGATCCGCCGGAGGAGGATCCCAAGAACATCGAAGAAGCCATAAAGAAGATGCAGGCCAAGTGGAGCCGCTTCCGGAACCACCCCACCAAGAGCATCCAAGCCAAGAAATATCTGGGGATGCTCCCCGAGATCCGGCAGGTCATGCTGGATCCGGAGTTCCGCAAGGAGGAGCTTTCCCGGGCGCTCTCCCAGAAGGCGGCCAAGAGCGAGGAGAAGATGGCCTCCATTGACCGCCATCTGACCCTGCACCTCACCAAGGGATACGTTACCGACGAGGAGGTGGCCAAGCTTTCCCAGCTCCATGACGTACCGGAAGCCGACATTCGCAAGAGGATCCGGCAGAAGGAGGAGGACAAGTTCACCGAGATAGACCGGCAGGTGGGCATGCGTATGGCCAAGGGCTTCATCACCGAGGACGAGGTGGCGAAGCTTGCCAAGATGCACAACCTTGCCGAGGAGATCATACGCAAGCGCGTTGCGGGCCCCATCGTAAAGGCCGGTGAAACGCACACCGCCGTGGTGGAGACTCTGGACCGTGCGCTCTTGAAGGTCATTGAAGACAACCTCGCCATCATTGGCAAGCAAAGCCTTTACGAGTTCCTGGAGGTCGAGCCCAACTCCAGCCTCAAGCTCCTCCAGAAAAAAGCCCACAAGAAAGAAACCGAGATTTTAAAGATCGGGAAGAAGGACGCGGTGGTAACGGCCAGCCAGATCCTGGCCGGGCACTGCGTCTCCATCTTCAAATCCGAGGAGTCCAGGGCGGCATACGACGTCAGCAGGGCCCGGTCCCACCTGAAGGACCTGGACGCGGATATCGAGGTGGCGGGCATGGACGGCAAGATCCGGGCCGAGTACTTCTCCGCCCTGGTGACCCGCGCCGCCCAGTTCGGCCTGGACGAGGAGGAGGCCCGGGAGTACATCCGGAACTTCGCCAAGGAAAAGCAGTGGGCCATCGAAGGCGTGAAGTCGGCCAAGCCCGCCCGCAAGACCGACAAGAGGATCCTCATGATCGCCGCGGCCGCCGCGCTGGTCCTCGTCCTTGCCCTGGGCGTCGGCGGGTATGCGTATTTTTCGGCGCGCGCCAAGGAGAAGGCCTACGTGGCGGTGGTGGAGAAGGCCTCTGCCCTGAAGTCCCTCGCTGCGAAGCAGAAGGCTTTTGAAGACTACGTGGCCGAGACGCCGAAAAACAAGTTCACAGAGGCGGCGGAGAAGGAGGTCGCCTTTTTAAAAGCCCAGATCGTCCAGGAGGACTTCAAGGCGCTCAAGGAAAAGGCCGGAGCCCTGGCCAAGGCCGGAAAGCTGGAGGAAGCCGCGGCGATCTACGAAGCCTTTGCAAAGAAGTACGATAAAACGCCTACCGCGGGCACCGCCAAGAAGGCCGTGGAAGATCTCAACGCCGCAATGGAGGAGCGGGACTTCAAGGCCCTGGAGGGAATGCTCCAGGCCGGGGTGGAGCAGAGGATGGTCGCCTACGTGGCTTACCTCACCAAGCACCCCAAGGGAGCCCACGCCAAGGACGTCAAGACCATGATCTCCGACATGAGCGAGGAGTACTACCAGGCCTTGCGCAAGGAGATGGAAGCCGCTGCGGCTCAGGAGAGGTATCAGGACGCCATAGCTCTGGTGGACCGCTACTGCCGCATCTACGACAACGCCCGGGCCCAGGAGATGCTGGAGCAGAAGAATCGCTACACCACGCAGCTCAAGGAGTCCATCATCTACCAGGGGCTTGTGCAGAAGGCGGATGCCCTGGGAACCGATCACGACGCGGCCATGGCGGTGTATAACGACTTTGTCGCCGTCCATCCCGGAACGTCGGTCCAGAAAAAGATTGACGAGCGCCTAGCCGAGCTTCAGGCAAAAAAAGAAGCGGCCCGGCTTGCAGCGGCGAGGGACAAGATCCGCAGCCAGGCGTCCGGGACAGGAGGCCGTTTCGTCGAGGACCGGGAAGGTACCCTCAAGGACACGAAAACGGGCCTTGTCTGGACCATGCTGGACGCAAAACAGGAAACCCAGACCTGCGCGGACTACTTCGCGGCCCGCAAGTACGTAGGCAAGCTCAACACCGGAGGCTACAAGGACTGGCGCCTTCCCACGCCCCAGGAGCTGAAGGCCGTCTACAAAAACAGCCCAGCTTTTCCGGGCGCCGGCAACCCCGATGAATGGTACTGGACCTCCCGTAGCTTCCGGGCCTGGCGGGACAGGTGGATCAGCGTCGTGGAGGTGGTGACCGCCGGGGCCGGTACCTCCGCAGCGGAAGACAGCCGCGATTCCTACGAGTGCGGCAACGTCCGGGCCGTACGCCCCTGACCGGGCGAGCGCCGGGGCCGGCTCCTTTTTGGCCCCGGCGCCGAGGAATGTTCATGCAGAAGATTCTGTTGCTGGGCGCGGCCGGAGCCCTGGGAGCGCTTTCCCGGTACTTTCTGGCCGGCCTGGTCCATAGGCTCCATCCCTCCACCTTCCCTTGGGGAACGGCCGTCGTGAACCTGACGGGCTGCCTGCTGGCCGGGTTCCTGTGGTCTTTTTTCGAAACCAGAATGCCCGTATCAGGCCAGACGCGGACGGTGGTCATGGTGGGCTTCATGGGTGCGTTCACCACCTTTTCCACCTTCGTGCTGGAAACCGGAGAGCTCTTCCGCGCCAGCCAGTGGGCTTACGCGGTGTTCAACCTGGCTTTCCAGAACGGGGTGGGCCTTTGCGCCCTGGTGGCGGGAATCGCACTGGGCCGGCTGGTCTGAGCGGAAGCGGGATCCAACAACAGGAGGCGATCATGAGGCTGCCGGAAAAGGCCTGCCTGCTGCGCGTCTTTGTCGGAGAGTCCGACAAGTTCGGCAACCGCGCGCTCTACGAGGTAATCGTGGAGCGGGCCCGAAAGGAAGGGCTTGCCGGGGCCACCGTACTCCGGGGCTTTCTGGGCTACGGGGCCAACAGCGTCATCCACACCTCCAAGGTGCTGCGGCTCTCCGAGGACCTGCCCGTGGTGGTGGAGATCGTGGACTCGGAAGAAAAAGTGGAGCGCTTCCTTGCCATCGTTGATCCCATGATCAAGGAGGGCCTGGTGACCATGGAGGCGGCCCGGGTGATGGTCTACCGGCACAATGGAGGAAGCGGGGAATGACCGGGCCGGAAAGAGAGCCTGAAACAGCCGCCCAGGCCGGGATCAGGCCCCGATGGTACGACGGTCCGCTGTATGCCTGGTTTTACGACCCCCTGGAGCGGCCCCATAAGGCGGCTATTGCCTCCCTCATCCCCGCCGGCGCTTCCGTGCTGGATCTGGCCTGCGGAACCGGCGCCCTTTGCCTGACCCTCGCCCCCAAGGTTTCCCGTGTGCTGGGCGTGGACGCCTCGCCGCGCATGCTTGCCCAGGCCCGGCGCCTGGCCGCAAAACGCGGGGCCGAGAATGTTTCCTTCACCCTGGCCCATGCGGCCTCCCTCTCCCTGACCATTTCCGAACCTTTCGACTACGCTGTCTTTTCCCTCTTTTTTCACGAGGTGGACGACGAAACGCGCCTTGCCGCCCTGTCCCAGTCCGCGGCCCTGTGCTCCCGGATCGTCCTGTCCGATTTTTCCTGCCCGCAGCCGAGAAACATTGTGGGGGCGTTCAACACTGCGGTGGAAAGGGTCGTGGGCGGCGCCGGGAACTATCGCCTGTTCCGGGACTTCCAGGGACGGGGAGGCGTATCCGGCCTGGCCCGGCGCCTGGATCTCCCGGTGGAGCGCTTCTTCCGCGACCCTGCAGGCGCGCGCGACTTCCTTGTGGTGCGGGGCAGAAAGTAGGAAGGCGCCTGCCGATTTCGGAAGGAAAACGCGCATGATGTTGATGCAAAGCAGATAGAAGCTCTTGGGAAAGGCCGTCTTTTCCCCGTTCTTCCTCACGCCGCCGCATCTGCGGTAAAGGCTCTTCCAGGCATCATAGAGGGAAAGGTTTCCGGGCCGGCCGTAGCGGCCCCCGCTCTTTCCGTCCTTATTCTGCAATGGCTTCGTGCCCATAAAACGATGCAGGACACACCCGGTCGGGAGGGGATGGAATGGAGATCCGGGAAAGCGACGCCAAAGTCCTCTGTGTATAAATTTAATAATATTATTTCAATTTGTTATGAATTGCCTGCTGGTCCGGGCCATCCCCTCTGCGTCATGTTGTTGCAAAAATGTTAATGCCTCCATAAAACACAATATGCAGAAAAGATAGTGGATGAAGTACCCTGCATATTGTGTTTTATCCCGCCATAATTCGACTTTCCACCGCGCATCTTTCTTGACACCGGGACGGAAAAAGGCTTGAATGCGCGGCGGTAATCGCAGGGGCCTCTGCCGGGTACGCCGGAAAGGCAAACCCCGTATGCTTGGGCCCGTGCGGAAGGGCAAAGGGAGACACTGCTGCGGCGGGACGCACGACAGGCTATCCCCCCGCACGTTGACTTTAGGTTATTCGCCCTCCGGGGCGCCCGTAAGAAGGCAGGGGGAAGGCCCATGACGGACAACCGAGTTTTAGTGGAAGGCAAGGAGCCGCTGGACGTAAAGCGCATCATCTTCATGCTGGTGGGACTCGTCCTGTTCCTGGTGGTCTACTACTCCCCCGCCTGGCCCGACGCCATTGACCCCCAGGGCAAGCACTTCCTGCTCACCCGGGAAGGCAAGGGCGCCATCGCCGTGTTCCTGCTGGCCGGCACCTGGTGGGTCTTCGAGGTGGTGCCCATCGGCATCACTTCGCTGGTCATCGGCGTGCTGCAAGCGCTGTTCCTCATTCGGCCGGCCAAGGAAGCCTTCAAGGACTTCATGGACCCGTCCGTGTTCTTCATTTTCGCCTCCATCGTCATCGGCATGGTGTTCACCAAGACGGGGCTCACGCGCAGGCTTGCCTATCGGATGCTCATGATCGTGGGGGAAAAGACCTCCATGATCTACCTGGGCTGCTTCGTGGTGACCGTGGCGCTTACTCACATCATGGCCCACACGGCCGTTGCGGCCACCATCTACCCGCTGCTCCTGGCGATCTACAGCCTCTACGGCGAGGGGGACAAGAAGACCAAGTTCGGCAAGGGCCTCTTCATCGGCATGGCCTACGTGGCGGGAGCCGGCTCCATCATCACGCTGCTGGGCGCGGCCCGGGGCGCGGTTGCTCTGGGCTTCTTCCAGGACATCGCAGGAAAGAGCGTCTCCTTCTTCGAGCTCAGCAAATACATGTTTCCCATCGGCTGGCTCATGATGTTCCTCATCTGGGGGCTCATCATGATCACCTGCAGGCCCGAGAAGAAGGTCATCCCGGGTCTGCGGGAGCGCGCCACCGAGCTTTCCCGCCAGATGGGACCGCTCACCAGGAACGAGATCATCGCGGCGGTCATCATCTTCGGGGCCATCGCCATCATGAGCCTGAAAAGCTTCATTCCGGCGCTCAAGCCCCTGGACAAGACCGCCATTATCCTCATGTCCACCATCCTCTTCTTCGTGCTGAAGATCCTGGACATCCGGGACCTGGAGGACATCCCCTGGAATATCATCCTCCTGTTCGGCGGCGCCATGAGCATCGGCTTCTGCCTTTGGAACACCCACGCAGCCGAGTGGCTGGCCGTGAACTGGCTGGCCATGTTCAAGAGCGCGCCCTCTTTCGTGTTCATCATGGGCATCGCCTTCTTCGTCATGGTGATGACCAACTTCATCATGAACGTGGCCGCCATCGCCATATCGCTCCCCGTTGCCCTGGTCATCGCCCCCTACCTGGGGGTGGCCCCCGAGGTCATTCTCTTCGCCTCCCTGGTCACGGCGGGCATGCCCTTCATGCTGCTGGTGGGGGCCGCGCCCAATGCCATCGCTTACGACTCCAAGCAGTTCACCGCGGGCGAGTTCTTCACCCTGGGCCTGCTGGCCTCCATCATATTGATGGTGGTGGTGGGTTTGGCCGTCGGAGTGAT
>JBFMHL010000318.1:0-8944 GCA_040753055.1 Thermodesulfobacteriota bacterium
GGGGGGGGGGGGGGGGGGCGCCCGGGGGCGGGGGGGGCCCCTCGGCCTTTTCCTCCTCGCCAAGCTTTTGCTTGTTTTCCTTCAGGCGGGCTTCGTACTGCTTCCTCTTTTCCTCGTAGGCCTTTTTTTCGTCTTCGTATTTGGCGAATCGGGCCTCATACTCGGCGTTTTTTTGCTCCTGCTTCTCCATTGACTCGCGCACCAGGCCGAAGGCCCGGGCGATGCGTCCGGCGGTCTTGTCCGCCAGGGTTTCATCGAAATCGTAGACCGTGAGCACGGAGGCAACGGCGCGCTTGCGGTTTTGCTCGGTTGCGGCCGGGTCCTTCACCAGGAGATCGCGGGGGGATTTGATGTTTGCGGCAGAGACGTCGCCCGCCTGGTACATGGGAGCCGTGACCAGGGTGTCGGGATGGGAAACCATGGCGATCAGCACCGCCACGGCGGCGAACAGGATCAAGGCGATCCGGTCCTCGGGCTGGATGGCGAGAATGGCTCGGAACGGGTTTTTCATTATCCGTTCCCCCGGTTAGGATAATTCCGGCATGGGGCTGCCGGCAGCCCGGTGGGCTTTCGCACGGGAGCCGGCGCGTTCCGGGGCGAAAATGCCCCGTCCGGAAGCTTTTCCGCTACGGTCGCGTTCATGCTTCGCGCTCCGCAGCCTTGCGGGCCGCCTTGCGAACTTCCAACTCCTCGTAGGCTCGGATGATGTCCTGGACCAGGCGGTGGCGCACCACGTCCCTTTTGGAGAAATAGGTGAAGTGGATGCCCTCGATGTCGGCCAGGATATCCTTCACCTCCACCAGACCGGAGCCTTTGGAGTTGGGAAGATCGATCTGTGTGATGTCCCCCGTGATGACGGCCTTGGAGTGGAATCCGATGCGCGTTAAGAACATCTTCATCTGTTCGCTGGTGGTGTTCTGGGCCTCGTCCAGGACGATGAAGGCGTTGTTGAGCGTCCGGCCCCTCATGAAAGCCAGCGGCGCCACCTCGATGGCCCCTTTTTGCATCCACATTCCCGCCTTTTCGAAGCTCACCATGTCGTGGAGGGCATCATAGAGCGGCCGAAGGTACGGGTTTACCTTTTCCGCCAGGTCTCCGGGCAGAAAACCCAGGGCCTCGCCGGCCTCCACTGCAGGGCGGGTCAGGATGATGCGGTTCACCAGGCCTTTGGTGAAGGCGGAAACGGCCATGGCCATGGCCAGATAGGTTTTGCCGGTTCCCGCAGGGCCGATGCCGAACACGATGTCGAAGCGTCGCATGGCTTCGATGTAATCTTTTTGCGCCTGGCTTTTGGGCGTGATGGGCTTCTTCTTGGCGGTCAGGAAGACCGTGTCCAGAAAGATGTCCCGGAGCTGCGCCCGGTGGTCCGCGGAGAGTATGGTCACCGCCTGATCCACGTCGGCTTCGTAGACCGGGTAACCGTCCCGGATGAGCTGGTAGAGCTGCCGCAGGAGGTTCACGGATAGCTCCACGGCCTCCGGGTCCGGCCCCGAGACGGAAACGCGGTTTCCGCGCACGTGTACCTTGACCCCCAGAGCATCGGAAACGCGCACGATATTTGCGTTTCGCTCGCCGAAGAGGATCCGGGCGGCCTCGTTGTCCTCCAGGGTAAGCAGCACCGGGGCCTTTTCTTCTTGCGTCCTGGTTTCCATACCTCTGCCACGTCCCCGGCGGGGGGCATGGTCCCGAAAAGGGCGGCGTGCTCCGTACGCCGCAACCGGAGGCGAAAACCGTGCCGGGATTGCTCCCGGTGCGAGTAACCGCCTTACCAAACCATTCTTTATACCATTGCTACGGGCGCAATGCAAATTCCCTCCCCGCACAGGTGGTTCCGGACCCGCAACCCGCTTTTCTCCCAGCCTTTTGTTTGCTTTCCTCCGGTCAACTACGCATTGCGCTTAACAGACGGATTGGAGTAAGGTATTTAGCCGAGAATCCGGGAGAAAATCCGGAACTCCCCGGCGGCCGCCTCCTCCGACGACAAGGAAGGAGGCGCAAAGGTAAATCATAAGCAGGGCCTTGCCAAGAGCAGGCAGGGGCCAGGCCGGGAAAAAGAGTCGGGCAAATAAGCGGGGGAGCCATGACCAAGCTGGACATCGTGATTCTCGTATTGCTCGCCTGGGGCCTCGTTCGGGGTTTCTACCGCGGCATCATCTCCGAGTTGGCTTCCCTGGTGGGAGTTGGAGTGGGCTTCTGGGCCGCCCACCGCTGGTATGCGGGTTGGGCCCACGATCTGTCCGGATGGGTGACCAACCGGGAATCCGTATGGGTGATGCATCCGGAATATGTGAAAATATTGGCTTTCATCGTTATCTTCGCCTTCATCTACTTTTGCGTGTCGGTGAGCGGGTGGGGAATCAAAACGCTTCTCAAGGTGGCCCGGTTGGGATTTCTGGACCGGCTTCTGGGATCGCTCTTCGGAATTTTCAAGATGGCCATCGTGGGCTCCATCCTCATCATGATCTTCACCGTTTTCTATCCCCAGGGAGAGGCGACGGTCGCGGAAAACAGCAAGACGGCGCCCTATGTCATGATGGTCGGTGAAAGGCTCATCCGGTTCGCGCCGCCCGACTGGAGGCAAGACTTCAAAGAAAAGCTCAATGCGCTCAAGATCGCGTGGAAGGAGAAGCGTTGAAAACCGAGCAAGATCTCCCCTCCGCCCTGGGCTCCGTGGTTTCCTTGATCGAGAGGCTGCGCGGGGAGGGGGGGTGCCCTTGGGACAGAAAACAGACCGCCGCCTCCATGCGCGTCTATCTGCTGGAAGAGGCCCACGAGCTTACCCAGGCCATTGACGACAACGACCCGGCCTCCGTTTGCGAGGAACTGGGCGACGTTTTGTTCCAGGTCTTTTTCCTGGCCCGCCTCTTTGAAGAGCAGGGTGTCTTCACCCTCTCCGACGTCGCGGAACGAACCACCGAGAAGATGATCCGGCGGCACCCTCACGTTTTCGGGGAGGAACGCGCCGAGACCGCCGAGGAGGTGCGCCAGCGCTGGCACGAGTTCAAGGCCAGGGAAAAAAAGAAAACCAACACCGACCCGTTGTCCTCGGTCCCGCGGAACCTTCCGGCCCTGATGTTTGCCTACCGCATCTGCGAGAGGGCCTCCCGCATGGGGCATACGCCCTTCGGAAAGGGGCCGGAGACTATCGCCGCGACCCACGACCGGGTGGACGCTTTCTACGGGGCAGGGGCCGCCGAGGACAAGCAGGGAGCGGAGCGCTTTCTGGGCGAGGCCCTGCTGGCCCTGTGCTCGGCCTGCTTCCAGGCCGGCGTCCATCCCGATGCGGCTCTCAAGCATGCCACGGATCGGTTTGCCGAGAGCCTTCCTCCGGCGGAAGAAAAATGACCGGGCCTGGAGCCTGGCCGGCCGTGCAACCCTGAATTTTTTGCGACCGGCACTTGACAAGTTCGGGTGAAAGTTTGGAGGAAAAGGAAAAAGAGGGGACTGAGGGAGGAGGAATTGGGGCCCCGGTGGCGCAACCGCTTCGGGGTGGGAATGCCCCTCCTTTTCAAAACGGGTTCGGTATCCTCCCATAACGTCTTTTTTTCTTTCATTAATTTAGCTGCGGTAAGAGATCATCATGATTGCCATCATTGACTACGACGCGGGAAACCTGGCCTCCGTGGAGAGGGCGGTGCGGCACCTGGGCCGTCCCTGCACGGTCACCCGGAACCTTTCCGCCATTGCAAACGCCGAGCGCATCATCTTTCCCGGAGTGGGGGCCGCGGGCTCGGCCATGGCCAGCCTGCGGAAGTACGGGCTCGACCAGGCGCTTTTCCGGGCCATGGAGGAGGGCAAACCCATCCTGGGCATCTGCCTGGGCACCCAGATCGTGCTTTCTCAAAGCGAGGAGAACCGGGCCACATGCCTGGGGCTCGTGCCCGGCATGGTCAAGGCCTTTCCCGTGACCATGCGCGAGAATGGCGAGCGGCTCAAGGTGCCCCAGATGGGCTGGAACAACATTCGCATCCAAAAGCCCCACCCGGTGCTCAGCGGAGTGCGGCCCGAGCACCAGTTCTACTTCGTGCACGGCTATTATCCGGCCCCGAAAACCGCCGAGGACATCTACGCGGAAACCGGCTACGGGCTCACCTTCGCCTCCGTCATCGGCAGGAAGAACCTGGTGGCCACCCAGTTCCACCCGGAGAAGAGCGGCAAGCCGGGGCTCAGGATTCTGGACAACTTCTGCGGATGGAAGCCCTGAACAGGCGGCCCGCCGGGCTTTCCGGTGAGGAAGGCGCGGCCGCCCTCAGGGCTGGCCCAGGGTGTAGGCGTAGAGCATGGTGCCCGTCAGGTAGGTGTTCCCGGAATCCCCCCAGAACCTCTTGAACAACGCCAGGCTCCGTTCGCGCAGCACTCCCGCGGTGATGCGCACGGGCCTGGCCGAGTACAGGGGCGGGAGCCGGGACAGGTCCGCGGAGGTCCCCCCGCCCATGGCGTCCTCGTAGGCGTAGACCAGGTTCGTGATTCCGTTGATGAGCAGGGCGCCGAAGCACATGAGGCAGGGCTCCAGCGTGCAGTAGCAGGTGATGGAGCTCCTCTCCGGCCCTTTTCCCGCTGCTTCGATCTCTTCCAGCCTGCGCAGGGCCACGATCTCCGCGTGCTCGGTTTCGTTGGCGCGGCCGTTGGCCGTTCCCTCCCGGCTCCCGTCGCATAGCAGCCTGCCGCCGGCCATCAGCACGCAACCCACGGGGAACTCTCCCGCGGCCAGGGCATGCTCGGCCCGGACAAGCGCCATCTCCATGAAGCCTTCGTGATCCTGCCCAACGTGGTCTGTCACGGCGCTCGGCTCCTTGCTTAGAGGCTAGGGTAAAAAAGCCGAAAAGATTTTTGCGGTAGAGCGGCGAAAACTCCTTTTGAAAAAGCCGGATTATTCTTACCCCGAGTCGGCTGCGCCACAAAACGAGGGGAAACGGATTTCCCGTCCATTGGATGATCCGGGGGCTTCAATACGATACCTTGAAAAGCCCGCCAAAAGCCAGGGTCACATAGGCCGTTCGTTTTCCGGGGACAACGGCGATGTCCCGGCAATAGGGGCCTACGTGATAGCGGGCCAGGGTCTTTCCGGAAGCGATATCCAGGACGCTCAGGTTTCCCGTCACCGTGCTCGCGGCCAAGAGAAGACCATTCCCTTCGTCCAAGGCCAGCGCACGCACGCCCGGCTCCGAGCGGAGAGCCCTTGCCTTTCCGAAAGTGCGGGCGGGGAAGGCCAGGATCTTCCCCCCCGGAGGATCCACCAGGTAAATTTCCCCGAAGCGCGTGCTCAGGGCCGGGTGCTCCGGAAAATCGGGCACCTGGGCCATTACGTTCATCTTCATGCTATCGGGATCGAGGCTTACGAGCAACCGCCCTTCGGCGGTGCGCAGGGTCCCGAAAAAAAAACCTTTTTCCCGGTCGGCCACGAGGATCATGTTGGGCGGGGTGTCGGCCGAAATTATTTCCTCGAGGGTTCTCGAGTCAATGACTTGCAGGCCGCCGTTCTCCCAGGTGGCGATGAGCATGTTCCTCTCCGGCAGCAGGCAGAGCTTGGTGCTGCCGGTGAAGGAGTTGGCATAGCATCGTTTTTCCAAAAGCGAGCCGGATCTCCCGTCCACGACCAGCAGGCACCGGTCGCTTCTCTCCATGAGAAAGATCTTCCCGGTGTCGCGCTCCAGGCACAGGTCCTCGATCTCGGTGGCCGGAGTGAAGATGCACTTCGGCTTTTCGCCGGGATGGTCCGCATCGAGCCTTACTATGGGACGGGGGCACTTGCTGGTGACATAGAGCTGGTTCGCCCCGGAATCGTAGAACACGCCATAGAGCTGGCCCAGCGGCAGAACGGACGAGACGTTCGGGGACGGGGGCTTTGCGGCGAAGAAGAAAAAGCCGCAGGAAAGGGCCAGAAAGCACCAAAGCCAGGTGCACAGCCTGCCCAGGAGGATCAAATAGCGGTCCGGGGCTGTCCTTGCGGGAAAAAGGGCTTCCCGGGCCATGATGAGGCCTGCCACCGGGAGAAGCCACAGGGAGATCCCGGGGAACAGAAGAAAGCCGGCCGCCATCTTTTCCCGCCCGGCTCGCCGGGAAAGGATTTCGGGAAAGCGGGCGGCCCCGGAAAAGTTGAGCCAAAAGGCCGCTAGCGCGACCCCGGCGAAAAGGATGTCGAAGGAGCCCAAGGGATAGTTCGTATAAAGCTTTCCCAAGACCCCGAAAAGGCCCAAGGCCAGAGGGAAGAAGACCGCTGTTCTCCGGGCCAGCAGGGAAAAGACGCAGAGGGCGACAAAGGCAATGCCGATGCCGGGAAGAAAGGGGATGACCCGTACCAGAAGCTCGATGCCCAGTCGTTCCGCCAGTAGGGCATATACCGGGCCGAGGGCTGCTCCGCCGTGGCCCAGGACGCCGCCCGGGGCCAGGTTGCTCACTTGGGGCTCAAAGGGCGTGAGCTTTCCGGCCAGGCCGAAGAAGGTTTCGGGAAAAAAAAGGGAGAAGAACGCCAGCAGGAAAAAAGGCCAGAGAAGGGCCGATGCCATGAGAACCCGGGTTGCGGTGCTGGGAGCTTTCGGTCGGCTCATGGCTCAAGGTCCGGGGCAGGTTTGCGCCGGTTCCGGGGGTCAGGGCTTTTCCGCCACGATGAACCCGTAGACGTCCAGTACGTTCTTGGAAGCCCGGATGCTGAATCCGGCGTCGGCCAGCCCTTGCAGGTACTGCCCGTAGTCGAAGCGGTCATGCGTGGGATGGGGAAAAAGCCTCTTTACCAGGGGAAACTCCAGGAAACGGCGAAAGACCTCTTCGGTGTAGAATCGGCCTCCGGGCTTGAGCACCCGGAATGCCGCGGCCACCGCCTTTCTCCACTCCGGCACGTGGTGGATGATGCCGAAGTCGAACACGGCGTCGTAGGTTGCATCGCCGGCAGCGATGGCTGCCGCGTCCCCCACGGAAACCTTCACCCGGCCGCCCAGGTGCGCGGTCCGTTTGCGGGCCAGCTCCACCATGTGGGGGTCCAGGTCGAATGCGTCCACCGTGGAGGCCTCGAAGATATCCAGGATGATTTTGATGCCTTCACCCCGCCCGCAACCCATCTCCAGGGCGCGGGCGCCTTTTGCCGGGCCGCCCAGGCGCAGGAGCCGGGGCGCCTCGTAATGGCGCTGGGAGGCGGCGCGCACCGGATTGTTCATGGCCTGTTTTTCCAAGGTGCCCAAAAGCATGGCAAAGCCCTCTCCGTCGGGGATCTATGTCGGGATCTCGCAGGCGTCGTCGCAATTGCACGCGCCCACGGCGTCGTGGGTGAAAAGGATCTTGCGCTCCGCTTCGGCCCGCTTTTCGCTGACGGGCGCGAAGGCGGCGCTTTCGGCGATCTTCTCCAGCGCAGAGCGGTCCGGAACGGCGGAAAGGCCCTCGGCCGTCACCTTTCCGGTTTCGCCCGAGAGGATCTGCGCGTCTTCTCCGTTGGTGACGACCACCATCGGCACCTGATAGGGGGCCACCAGGCGCGAGGCGGAAAGAGCCGCCCGCTGGCGCGTCACCAGCGAGCCGGGCCCGTAGCGGACCACCATGGCGATCCGGCCCCGGGCCGACACCGTGAAGTCCACCGGGCAGGGAAAGCTGCGGCCCAGGTTCGTGATCACGACAGGCACCTGCGCGGAGATGTCCTGCCGCGGATGCCCCTTGTCCAGGAGGAGGCGCGCGATCTTCTGCCGGTAGCGCTCGTCGTGCGTGTCGTCCAGGGTTTGTCCCGTCAACACGTCGAGAAGTGTACCCATGACCAGGTGGTGGCCGCTCAAATGGTTCTCCGGAAAGGGATGGCGTCGGTTTGCTTCCGGCGGCAAAACGGTTCCAGGCCTGCCGGGAGCCTTTTCCGACTTTAGGAAAACGCCGGACGCTTGTAAACGGCAAAAACCCCGGGGCGAGGTTTTGGTCAACGAAGTGGAAATGGGGCAAGGCGACGTGCGGTTACAGGGTGCCGTCGTTTTACTAGGCCGCCGCAGCTCTTGGCTTTGGGCGGAAAACCCTTTACAATGGCTCAATCAAAAACCGATTCCCAAGCAGACAACCTGATTTTTGATAAACGATGAAACAGCCGGACCGGCCATGTCCCCGGGCCGGCAACGGAGGGGGTCATGGCGCAGAGCGAGGGCGGGTTGCGGACGGATGTGGTCATTGTGGGAGGCGGGCTTGCGGGGCTCACCACGGCGGTGGGGTTGGCCGGAAGCGGGCTTTCCACCATCGTGCTGGAACGCGACGAAATCCTGGGGGGGCGAGCCCGGTGCTGGACCGATCCCGTCACCGGAGACTCCGTCACCGTGGGACCGCACATCTTCCTGTCCGAGTATCCCAACATGATGAAGGTCCTGCGGGGTCTGGGCACCGAGAACAAGGTGGTGTGGCAGCGGGGCAAGTTCATCACCATCATGGACGGCCGCAAGGAGACCGTCATCCGTATGCGCCGGCTCCCACCCCCCTTTCACTACCTGCCGTGCATCCTGAAGGAGCGCGACTTCTTCCCGGTCAAGGACATCGCCAGCAACCGCAAGGCGGCCTTTTTCTGCCTTTCCTTGAGCGAGGAAGACATCCTCAAGGTGGACCGGACCAATGCGCTCTCGGCCCTCCGGCGGCTGGGGGTTTCGGAGGACTTCATCCGGCGCTTCTGGGCCTTCACGGCCATGTCCATCATGAACGTGCCCATCGAGCGCTGCTCGGCCGGATCGCTCTTCCGCTTCTTCAAGCTCATGGCGAGCCACAAGTACTACGAGGTGGGCTTTGCGGACGGGGGCCTGGGCGACCTCTTCGCGCCCCAGGCCAAGGCCGCCATAGAGCGGGCCGGGGGAAAGGTCCTGAACCGTGTCGAGGTGAAATCGGTGACGGGCCACAACGGACGCGCCGCCGGAGTGACCCTGGCCGACGGCACGCGGATTTCGGCGCGCTGGGTGGTGATCGCCGTTCCGCCCACGGACATGGGCCGGCTGCTTCC
>JBFMHL010000319.1:0-5018 GCA_040753055.1 Thermodesulfobacteriota bacterium
GTATTCCCGAGGCATCGATCCATGCACGGCAAAAAAAGAGAGACGGCCCTTTTCGAGACGTTCACTCCACCGGGCACTCTTCACAGTGTGCAGGCCTCCGCGGAAACGGCCGAAGCGCTGGAGATTCTTTGCCCCGCTTCTTCGGAAGGCCGGGACGGGCACGCTCGGCATATGGCGTCCGTCCTTGCCAGGTTTTTCTCGGAGCCGACGCTCCAGGACCCCCGGGTCACGCTTTCGGACATCTTCGTGAGCCCCCAGGCATTCCTGCGGGAGCATTGCTCCGAGGCCGGGCTCGTCGGCCCTTCTCCGGTGGAAGACCTGATGGCCTCGCTCCAGGACATTCTGGAAGAAGAAAAACCCGTACACATCCTGGTTTCGGCCCCTCCCGGAAGGGGAAAGACCGCCGTCGCCCTCGCCCTTGCGTCGTTGTTCGCCAGGAAATGGAGGGGCGAGGAGAAGCCTGCGGGCTTCCTTTTTTACGACTATGCCAAGCTGGGAAGCATGGGCCGGGACGAGATGTCGGTTCTGGCGGCGTGCACCGGGTTCATCCGGGACGAGTCTTTTTTTTTCGGAAAAAAAACGCTCCTCATCATAGACGGCATGGACGGGGAAAACGAAACCGGCGCTACGGCGGGCGTCCCGTTTCGGGATTTCGTGCGGAATCTATTTCTGCTCTGCAGGAGGATCAACGGCCGCGGCGACGGCTCTGACCTGCGCCTGCTGTTGACCGGCCGCCCCCGTTTCCTGGCGGCGGTGCAGGAGATCCTGATCCCGCCCTACGTGGTCCACGAGATCCGGAAGTTCGGCAAAGACAGGGTGGACTGCTGGCTGGAGCGCTACTCCTTGCGCGTGAACGGGAAAAAGGCCCTCCGGTCGGAAGAGCTTTCCCGGCTGGGATTCTCCGGCTTTCTGGACGAGCCGCCGGCCTTGTTTCTCTGTTCCATGATCCTGTCCCAGTCTTTCGAGGGCATGGGACAGCCCGGAGAGGGGGCGGCATGTGCGCGCAGCCAGAGAAAGGCCCTGCACGCCATCGCCCGCTTCGCCTTCCGCCGGAGCCGGAGCCTATATCCGGACGCGCCCGTCCCGCTCAGCGAGGAGCAGTACTTCGCCTTTCTGCGGGCAGCCGCGTTCCTGATGGCCCGGAAAGGCTCGCGAACGCTGAGCCCGGACGAACTGGGCCGAGAGCTTGCGTACCTTGCCGGACGCTACGGTCTTTTTTCGCTGGCCTCCGGGAACTCCTCGGCCCTGCCTGCGGTTCGAACGATGGGAGGCATGGTCCTCTCGGAAGGCAGGAGTTTCTGCTTCGCCCACGAGTCCTTTGAGAGCTTCCTGGCGGCGGAGGCGGTCTTTTTGCTTCTGGCCCAGGCCGCCTCCCGTTTCCGGGAGGAGTTTCCGGAGCGTTCCTGCCGCAGGATGGCTGCGGACATCTATGACATCCTCGGCCCTCGCTTCCTGGGCGGCGGCTGCTTTCTCTCCCACATCAAAACCATCTGCCGGGAAGAGGAGCAAATGGTGCGGGACATGTTTCCGGGCCTGGTCGGGTTCTTCGCCCGGTGCCGGGAGCACCCCTATCTCCTTTCCCATGCGCCGGGCCTGCCGGGGAACCCTCTCCGGGCCGAAGCCAATGTTTTGGCCGGTCTTCTTTGCTGGGTGGCGGAAGGCGCCAGGGTGGCGGGGGAGGAAAGGCTGCTCTTCCCCGGCGAGTCGGACCTCCTCCGGCTCCTGTTCCTTTTCGGCGAGGCCTACCCCCCGCCAGGAAACGGTCTGCGCCCGGACCTGAGCCGCCTCTGCCTGGCGGGCAGCTTTCTGGAACGCGCCAACCTGGCCGGAGCCGACCTTTCGGGCGCGGATTTGCGAAACGCGCGCCTGGCCTATGCGAACCTC
This sequence comes from Thermodesulfobacteriota bacterium, assembly GCA_040753055.1. GTDB lineage: Bacteria > Desulfobacterota > Desulfobacteria > Desulfobacterales > Desulfatibacillaceae > JBFMHL01. The sequence goes on from JBFMHL010000319.1 coordinate 1,885, forward strand.
TCCGGCGCGAACCTCACCCGCGCGGACCTGACCGGGGCCGACCTAAGCGGCGCGGACCTGACCGGCGCGGACCTGACCGGCGCGCTCCTGCCCGCCGGGGAGCGGTGAAGGAGCGCATGCAGCGGAAGGAGGCTAGGCGGGCCTATACCTTTTTCGCCGCCACCAGTCTTGCGAAGTGCTCGTAGGAGCGGTCAAAGGTCCGCTCCGCCTCGGGCGGAAACACGCAGGCGGGAAGCTGCCGGGATTTTCTGTGATAGGCCAGGCACTTGCAGCAGATGCCCTTGCGGGAGCAAGGGTCGTAAGTGCAGTTGCAGCTCTTTTCGTTTTCCTTCTGCAGGCATTCCATCGCAAACCTCGTCTGGGTATGAACGGGAGCGGATACTATTTCTATAGAGGCTATTGTAAAAATAATAAAGAAAGGCACGTTGCGGGGGAGGGGGGAAAACCCCTTTTGAAAAAGCTGGATTTTCCCCCTCCCCCGCACCCCTTTCCCCTTTTCCTCAAAACTTTTTGAAGCAGACCCCAAAGCTGCAATTCGAGGCTTGCAGCCCATAATAGCTGTAAAATCGTTTTCTCTGGGAAAGCAAACGGTATTCAAAAAGCAAATATTCTCCATAGAAAAACGCTTTTGAGATGAGTTCTATAAGCTGTTTCATAACCCCGGAACGCCGCCCTGGGGCCTCAGAAGGGGTAAAGATTGTTGCTCCTCGTCATAAGATAGCAGAAAAGGATTTTTACGGGGCAGCGGGGAGATGTTCTTTTGAAGGGAAAGACTTTTTCTCCGCACCTCCTCCTCCCTTTCCGCGTGCGTTGGGCTATAAGAGGTCGCTTGCGGGCCGATCGTGATCAGCCGGCCCCGGCGGTGATGCCCCTACTGGTTCCCGAACCCGTTCTGCTGGCCGCAGTCCGGGCAGAACCACGTGATGGCGTTGCAGCTCATGCCCCAGACGTTCTGGGCCATGCACTCCTGGCAGATGGCGAAGCCGCACCGGCAGGTCCAGCAGAAGGGCGCCGTTTTTCCGCAGCACGAGCATTCCCTGTCGGTGCCGCGGAAGCGGGTCCTTTTCTTCCGCTCCGGCGCGGTTTTGGGGTCTTTGTTCTCCACCAAAAGCCCTTCCTTTTCCTGTTTCCCGGCCGCGGGGGCCTTCGCCCCTTGTCACGGGGGCTACATAAATGATAGCTTGCCCGAAATCAACGCGCAATAGGAGGCCCGGCGGCGGGCCTCCTCATCGGGAGCAACCATGGCAGAGGAAAACGCGGTCTATTTGATTGACGGGAGCGCCTACCTGCACCGCGCCTTCCACGCCATCCGGGGGCTTTCCAACTCCCAGGGGCTTCCCACCAACGCGGTTTTCGGCATGGCCAACATGCTGCTCGCGCTCCTGCGGGACAAGAAGCCCCGCTATGTGGCCGTATGCTTCGACGCCCGGGGAAAGACCTTCCGCCACGACCTCTACCCGGCCTACAAGGCGAACCGGCCCCCCATGGACCCGTCCCTGGCTGTCCAGATCCCCTATGCCCGCAAGGTGGTTGAGGGCCTGCGCCTGCCGTTGTTGGAGGTGCCGGGGGTGGAGGCCGACGACGTCATCGCCACCCTGGCGGCCCAGGCCGAAGCGAAGGGTTTCCCCGTGGTCATGGTGACCGGCGACAAGGACTTCAACCAGCTGGTCACGGATGGCGTTGTGGTCTGGGACCCCATGAAGGACCAGATAAGGGACAAGGCCTTCCTGGAAAAAGCCTTCGGGCTTGCGCCGCCGCAGCTCCTTCAGGTCCAGGCCCTCTCCGGCGACTCGGCCGACAATATTCCCGGCGTGCCCGGGGTGGGCGAAAAAACCGCCGTGGGGCTCATCCAGGAGTTCGGCACTCTGGAGAACCTCTACCAAAATCTGGAAAAGGTGGGCCGGGAGAAGCTCCGGGCAACCCTGGCCGCAAACCGCGACCAGGCTTTCCTGTCCCGCACCCTGGCCGAGATCTCCAAGACCGCGCCGGTCGCTTTTTCCGCAGACGACTTCGCGGTGAAGGCCCCGGACACCGGGGCGCTCACGCTCCTGTTCCGGGAGCTCAACTTTGCAAAGCTCCTGGAAACCTTCTCCCAAAAAACCGATGTGGCGCAGAAGAAGTACCATACGCTGCTTTCCGAAGGGGAGCTTGCGGATCTCGTCAAGACGCTCGCCCGCGCCGGGCGATTTTCCGTGGACACGGAGACCACCTCCACCGACCCCATGCGGGCCAGGCTGGTGGGAATGAGCTTCTGCGCCGAGCCTTCCGAGGCCTGGTACGTGCCCGTGGGCCACACCTACCTGGGGGCTCCGGAGCAGGTTCCCGTCCGGCGGGCGCTGGAGCTGCTCGCGCCGGTCCTCTCCGATCCGGGTCTCGCAAAGGTGGGCCAGAACATCAAGTACGACTGGATCGTGCTCTCCCGCCACGGGGCCGAGCTTGCGGGAGTGAGCTTCGACACCATGGTGGCCTCGTACTTGTTGAACCCGGGCCTGCGCTCCCACGGCCTGGACCAGATCGCCCAGACCTACCTCTCCGTCACCAAGATCAAGTACGAGGACGTGACCGGCGCCGGGGCCAGGGCCGTCACCTTCGACCTCGCGCCCGTGGAGAAGGCCGCGCCCTATGCCTGCGAGGACGCGGACACCACCCTGGCCGCCAGCCGCAAGCTGGCGCCACTTTTAGACGAGAACGGGCTTTCGGACCTCTACCGCGACATCGAGATGCCTCTGGTCCGCGTGCTCAAGAACATGGAGATGCGCGGCGTGGCCGTGGACCAGGACTTTCTGGCCGGGCTCTCCCGCGAGTTCAGCGACAAGATGGCCGGGATCGAGGCAAGGATCTATGCACTCGCCGGGGAACGCTTCAACATCAGCTCTCCCCAGCAGCTGGGCTTCGTTCTTTTTGAAAAGCTTCAGCTCCCGGTCCAGAAAAAGACCAAGAAGAAGACAGGCTACTCCACGGACGTTTCGGTCCTCACCGAGCTTTCCGCGGCCCACGAGCTACCGGCCCAGGTGCTTTCCTACCGCAGCCTGGCCAAGCTCAAAAGCACCTATGCCGACGCCCTTCTGACCCTGGTGAACCTGGACACCGGCCGGGTGCACACCTCCTTCAACCAGAACGTAACCGCCACGGGC